>NZ_AP022584.1:1219522-1524402 GCF_010731675.1 Mycobacterium marseillense | reverse complement strand
GGTGGCGCTCTCCGAGCGCGCCTACACGCTGCTCAAGCGGGCGTTCAAGCAGCGCACCGTCGACAAGCGCTACCACGCGCTGGTGCAAGGCCATCCGGATCCGTCCAGCGGGACCATCGACGCGCCGATCGGGCGGCACCGCGGCGGTGAGTGGAAGTTCGCGGTCACCAAGGACGGCCGGCACAGCCTCACCCACTACGACACCGTGGAGGCCTTCGTCGCCGCCAGCCTGCTCGACGTGCACCTGGAAACCGGCCGCACCCACCAGATCCGGGTGCACTTCTCCGCGCTGCACCACCCGTGCTGCGGAGACCTCATCTACGGCGCCGACCCCAAGCTCGCGAAAAGGCTTGGGCTGGAACGTCAATGGTTGCACGCCCGTTCCCTGTCGTTCGCCCACCCGGCCGACGGGCGGCGGATGGAGATCGTCAGCCCCTATCCGCCCGACCTGCAGCACGCGCTGGACGTGCTGCGCGACGAGGGCTGACTCAGCCCGGCTTACGGGCCTCGACCAGCAACCGCACGGAATCGGTGACGAACGGCCCCTCGGACTCGATGCGCTCGTGCAGTTCGGCCAGCCGGTCGCGGTAGCGCTGCACGGTAAAGCCGGGCACCGACCAGATCACCTTGCGCAGGAAATAGACGATGGCGCCGATGTCGAAGAACTCCGCGCGCATCCGCTCCATGCGCACATCGACGATCTGCAGCCCGGCCGCCTCGGCCCGCGCTCGCACGGCGTCGGGATGGAACTCGGTCGATTTCTCCGGTTGGGGCCCGATGAAGTACTCGACCAGCTCGGCCATCGTGGCGGGACCGATGTGCTGCGCGAAGTAGCTGCCGCCCGGGCGGAGCACCCGAAAGATCTCGCTCCACCAGACGGAGATCGGATGGCGCGTGGTCACCAGGTCGAACGCGTCGTCGGCGAACGGCAGCGGCGGCTCATCGCGCGTCGCGACGACCACCGCGCCCAGCGGATGCAGGCGCTGAGTGGCCAGGGCGGCGTTGGGTGGCCACGTCTCGATGGCCACCATGGTGGGCGGGAACGGGGCTGCGCCGGACAGCACCTCCCCGCCGCCGGTGTGAATGTCCAGCGCGGCCGACACGCTCGCCAACCGCTGCCGCAGCAGGCGCTGGTAGCCCCACGACGGGCGTTCCTCGGTCGCCCGGCCGTCCAGCCACGAAAAATCCCAGCCGTCGACCGGTGCGGCGTCCGCCTCCGCGATCAGGTCGTCAAATGTGCGCCGCATGTCAGCATGCTAGGCACCGTCGGCGACGGATGGCAGGCCTGAGGTCAGACGGTCGCCTTGGTGTTGCCCGTGGCGATCTCGGGGGCCAACGGCGCGACCGCACCGAGGATCTCGGTCACCGTCTCGGGAGGCACCCCGGCGGCGGTTAGCGCCTCGGCCAAATGCCCGGCCACCAAACCGAAGTGGTGCATGGTGATCCCGCGACCCCGGTGCACCTGCTTCATCGGTGCGCCGGTGTAGGGCTCCGGGCCGCCCAGGGCGGCGGCGAAGAACTCGACCTGTTTGCCCTTGAGGCGGTTCATGTTCGTGCCGGTGAAGAACCCGGCCAGTTCGTCGTCGGCAAGCACCCGGACGTAGAAGTCGTCGACCACGACCTCGATCGCCTCGTGCCCGCCGATCCGGTCATAGATGCTGACCGGTCCGGACTTGCGGAAGCGCGCCAGAATTTTCATAGAGCCGATTCGAACATCCCGGCGTTGCCCGTCGGTTAGTGCGCGATCACGCCCGGATTGCCTTGTGTAACAAGTCGATTGCCCGCAAATAGCAAATGCTGTCGGCGAACCGTGAGAGAACGCACCCGGTCACATGAGCGCAATCTGCATCGGGGCGGGGGGCTGATGACCTAGGTTGGCGGTATGACGCACGTCACATCACTGTCCAGGAGCGAACGCCGATGAACCTTGGCGACTTGACGAACTTGGTGGAGAACTCGCTGGGGAACCTGGTGGAAAAGCCGCTGGCCGCGGTGTCGCACATCGTCAACACCCCGAACTCGGCCGGCCGGTATCGACCGTTCTATCTGAGGAACCTGCTCGACGCGGTGCAGGGCCGCACGCTCGAGGAGGCCGTCGGGGGCAAGACCGCACTGATCACCGGGGGATCGTCGGGCATCGGGGAGGCCGCCGCGAAGAAGATCGCCGAATCCGGCGGCACGGTGGCGCTGGTCGCCCGCACCCGGGAAAATCTCGAGAAGGTCGCCGACGAAATCCGCGGTGCCGGCGGGACCGCCCACGTCTACCCGTGCGACCTAACCGACATGGACGCCATCGCCACGATGGCCGACCAGGTGCTCGACGACCTGGGGGGCGTCGACATTTTGATCAACAACGCGGGTCGCTCGATTCGCCGTTCGCTGGAGCTGTCCTACGACCGGATCCACGACTACCAGCGGACCATGCAGCTGAACTACCTCGGCGCGGTCCAGCTGATCCTCAAGTTCATCCCCGGGATGCGCGAACGCGGTTACGGGCACGTGCTGAACGTCTCCTCGGTCGGCGTGCAGACGCGGGCGCCCCGCTTCGGGGCCTACATCGCGAGCAAGGCCGCGCTGGATAGCCTGTGCGACGCGCTGCAGGCCGAGACCGTGAACGACGACGTCCGGTTCACCACCGTGCACATGGCGCTGGTGCGCACGCCGATGATCAGCCCGACCACGCTCTACGACAAGTTCCCGGCGCTGACGCCCGACCAGGCGGCCGGCGTGATCACCGACGCGATCGTGCACCGGCCCCGCCGGGCGAGCTCGCCGTTCGGCCAGTTCGCCGCCGTCGCCGACGCGGTCAACCCGGCGGTGATGGACCGGGTGCGCAACCGGGCGTTCGCCATGTTCAGCGACTCCAGCGCCGCAAAGGGTGGTGAATCGACCACCGACACAACGGAATTCGATCGACGCAGCGAGACGTTTGTACGGGCGACCCGAGGGATACATTGGTGAGACATGAGCCTTCCAAAACCTGACATCGATACCACCGTCGTCATCACCGGGGCCTCATCGGGCATCGGCGCCGAACTGGCTCGCGGGCTGGCGCGCCGCGGTTTCCCGCTGCTGCTGGTGGCGCGGCGCCGCGAGCGCCTCGACGAGCTGGCCAACGAGGTCGGCCAGGAGTATTCGGTCGCCGTCGAGGTGCTGCCGCTGGATCTGGGCGACGAGCAGGCGCGCGCCAAGCTGGCGAACCGGCTGCGCGCCGAGCCGATCGCCGGGCTGTGCAACAGCGCCGGCTTCGGCACCAGCGGGGTCTTCCACGAGTTGCCGGTGGAACGCGAGAGCGAAGAGGTCACCCTCAACGCGCTGGTCTTGATGGAGCTCACCCACGCGGCCCTGCCCGGCATGGTCGAACGCGGTGCCGGCGCGGTGATGAACATCGCCTCGATCGCGGGTTTCCAGCCGGTTCCCTACATGGCCGTCTATTCGGCCACCAAGGCCTTCGTGCAGACGTTTTCCGAGGCCGTCCACGAGGAGCTGCACGACACCGGGGTGTCGGTGACCTGCCTGTGCCCGGGGCCGGTGCCGACCGAGTGGGCGGAGATCGCCAACGCCGAGCGATTCAGCATTCCGCTCGCGCAGGTCTCGCCGCGCGACGTGGCCGAGGCGGCGATCGGCGGCATGCTGTCGGGCCGGCGCACGGTGGTGCCCGGCGTGGTGCCCAAGGTGGTCAGCACGGGTGGCCGGTTCGCGCCGCGCAGCCTGCTGTTGCCGGGCATCCGGATCGGCAACCGATTCCGCGGCGGGCCCAAGCGCTGAGGGGTCGAGGGGTCGCGGGTCTCGCATCGACGTGCGAGACCGCGACACTGAACCCACGTCCGCAACACGCCGAGACGGGTGTGCGTGGATGCAGTCTCGAGGACATGTGGCAGGCGCCGCGACTCGAGTGACGGATGTGACGGCGGGCTAAGCTCAGTCGATGGCCGCCGTGGAGATGACCGCCGACGTACCGATGAGCCCCCAGCGGATGTGGGACCAGGTCTCCGATCTGTCGGACCTGGGCGACTGGCTGGTCATGCACGAGGGGTGGCGCAGCGAGCTGCCCGACGAGCTGGGCGAAGGCACCCAGGTCGTCGGCGTGGCCCGGGCCAAGGGCTTGCGCAACCGGGTGACCTGGACGGTGACCAAGTGGGACCCGCCGCATGAGGTGGCGATGTCGGGCTCGGGCAAGGGCGGCGCCAAATACGCCGTTTCGCTCACCGTGCGGCCCACCGGCGAGGGATCGACGCTGGGCCTGCGCCTGGAGCTGGGCGGGCGCCCGCTGTTCGGTCCGGTGGGTGCGGCGGCGGCTCGCGCCGTCAAAGGCGACGTGCAGAAGTCGTTGAAGAACTTCGTCGAGTTGTACGCCGACGACTGATCGCAACACACGCGGCGACACGCCCAACTAGTGTCGGTCGGCGGTCATAGACTGGCGTCCCTATGACCGGTTCGATTCCTCCTCACGCGGGCGTTCGTCGCGAGTCGTCGTTCGTGCACCTGCATAACCACACCGAGTACTCGATGTTGGACGGTGCCGCGAAGATCGCGCCGATGCTGGCCGAGGTGGACCGGCTGGGAATGCCCGCGGTCGGGATGACCGACCACGGAAACATGTTCGGCGCCAGCGAGTTCTACAACGCGGCGACCAAGGCGGGGATCAAGCCGATCATCGGCGTCGAGGCCTACATCGCGCCGGCGTCGCGCTTCGACACCCGACGGATCCTGTGGGGCGACCCCGGCCAGAAGTCCGACGACGTCTCGGGCAGCGGCTCCTACACGCACATGACGATGGTGGCCGAGAACGCCACCGGCCTGCGCAACCTGTTCAAGCTGTCCTCGCTGGCGTCGTTCGAGGGCCAGCTGGGCAAGTGGTCGCGCATGGACGCCGAGATCATCGCCGAAAACGCCGAGGGCATCATCGCGACCACCGGCTGCCCCTCGGGGGAGGTGCAGACCCGCCTGCGGCTGGGTCACGACCGCGAGGCGCTGGAGTCGGCGGCCAAGTGGCGCGAGATCTTCGGCGCCGACAACTACTTCCTCGAGCTGATGGACCACGGGTTGTCCATCGAGCAGCGAGTCCGCGAGGGGCTGCTCGAGATCGGCCGCAAGCTGGGCATTCCGCCGCTGGCCACCAACGACTGCCACTACGTCACCCGCGACGCCGCGCACAACCACGAGGCGCTGTTGTGCGTGCAGACCGGCAAGACGCTCTCGGACCCCAACCGGTTCAAGTTCGACGGCGACGGCTACTACCTCAAGTCGGCCGCCGACATGCGCCGGATCTGGGACGACGAGGTCCCCGGCGCCTGCGACTCCACCTTGTTGATCGCCGAGCGGGTGCAGCCCTACGACGAGGTCTGGGCGCCGCGCGACCGGATGCCGATCTTCCCGGTCCCCGAGGGCCACGACCAGGCGAGCTGGCTGCATCACGAGGTGATGGCGGGTCTGCAGCGGCGCTTCCCGTCCGGGGCCGGGCAGGACTACATCGACCGGGCCGAGTACGAGATCAAGGTCATCTGCGACAAGGGATTCCCGGCCTACTTCCTGATCGTCGCCGACCTGATCAACCACGCGAAGTCCATCGACATCCGGGTCGGGCCGGGACGTGGTTCGGCGGCCGGCTCGCTGGTGGCCTACGCCCTGGGCATCACCAACATCGACCCGATTCCACACGGACTGCTGTTCGAGCGGTTCCTCAACCCGGAACGTCCGTCGGCGCCCGATATCGACATCGACTTCGACGACCGCCGTCGCGGCGAGATGGTGCGCTACGCCGCCGACAAGTGGGGCTCCGACCGCGTCGCGCAGGTCATCACCTTCGGCACCATCAAAACCAAAGCGGCCCTGAAGGACTCGGCGCGGATCCACTACGGTCAGCCCGGGTTCGCGATCGCGGACCGGATCACCAAGGCGCTGCCGCCGCCGATCATGGCCAAGGACATTCCGTTGTCGGGGATCACCGATCCCGCCCACGAGCGGTACAAGGAGGCCGCCGAGGTCCGCGGCCTGATCGAAACCGACCCCGACGTCCGCACCATCTACCAGACCGCCCGCGGACTGGAAGGCCTGATCCGCAACGCCGGTGTGCACGCGTGCGCGGTGATCATGAGCAGCGAGCCGCTCACCGAAGCCATTCCGCTGTGGAAGCGGCCTCAGGACGGGGCCATCATCACCGGCTGGGACTACCCGTCGTGTGAGGCCATCGGCCTGCTGAAGATGGACTTCCTGGGCCTGCGCAACCTGACGATCATCGGTGACGCCCTGGATAACATCAAGGCCAACAGGGGAATTGACCTCGACCTGGAATCCGTCCCGCTGGACGACAAGCCCACCTATGAGCTGCTGGGCCGCGGCGACACCCTGGGCGTGTTCCAGCTGGACGGCGGGCCGATGCGCGATCTGCTGCGACGCATGCAGCCCACCGAGTTCAACGACATCGTCGCGGTGCTGGCGCTGTACCGGCCCGGGCCGATGGGCATGAATGCCCACAACGACTATGCCGACCGCAAGAACGGTCGTCAGGCGGTCAAGCCCATTCACCCGGAGCTCGAGGAGCCGCTGCGCGACATCCTGGCCGAGACGCACGGCCTGATCGTCTACCAAGAGCAGATCATGTTCATCGCCCAGAAGGTCGCCTCCTACACGATGGGTAAGGCCGATGCGCTGCGCAAGGCCATGGGCAAGAAGAAGCTCGAGGTGCTCGAGGCCGAGTACAAGGGCTTCTACGAGGGCATGACCGCCAACGGCTTCTCCGAAAAAGCGGTGAAGGCGTTGTGGGACACCATCCTTCCGTTCGCGGGGTATGCGTTCAACAAGTCGCATGCGGCCGGCTACGGCCTGGTCTCGTACTGGACCGCCTACCTGAAGGCCAACTATCCGGCCGAGTACATGGCCGGGCTGCTGACCTCGGTGGGTGACGACAAGGACAAGGCCGCCGTCTACCTGGCCGACTGCCGCAAGCTGGGCATCACGGTGTTGCCGCCCGACGTCAACGAGTCGCTGGTGAACTTCGCCTCGGTCGGAACGGACATCCGCTTCGGGCTGGGCGCGGTGCGCAATGTCGGCGCCAACGTGGTGGGTTCGCTGATCGGGACCCGCAACGGCAAGGGCAAGTTCACCGACTTCTCGGACTACCTGAACAAGATCGACATCGCGGCCTGCAACAAGAAGGTCACCGAGTCGCTGATCAAGGCGGGTGCCTTCGATTCGCTCGGTCACGCCCGCAAGGGCCTGTTCCTGGTGCACACCGACGCGGTCGATTCGGTGCTGGGCACCAAGAAGGCCGAGGCGATCGGCCAGTTCGACCTGTTCGGCGGCGACGACGGGTGCACCGAGTCGGTGTTCACCATCAAGGTGCCCGACGACGAGTGGGAGGACAAGCACAAACTCGCGCTCGAGCGGGAGATGCTGGGCCTCTACGTGTCCGGGCATCCGCTCAACGGGGTGGCGCACCTGCTGGCCGCGCAGGTGGACACCCAGATCCCGGCCATCCTCGACGGCGACGTGGCCAACGAGACCCAGGTGCGGGTGGGCGGCATCCTCGCGTCGGTCAACCGGCGGGTCAACAAGAACGGGATGCCCTGGGCGTCAGCGCAATTGGAGGACCTCACCGGTGGTATCGAGGTGATGTTCTTCCCGCACGCGTATTCCAGCTATGGCGCCGACATCGCCGACGACACCGTCGTGCTGATCAACGCCAAGGTGGCCATCCGCGACGACCGGATCAGCCTGATCGCCAACGAGCTTGTGGTGCCGGACTTTTCGACCGCCCAGGTGAATCGTCCGATCGCCGTCAGCCTGCCCACGCGGCAGTGCACCATCGACAAGGTCAGCGCGCTCAAGCAGGTGCTGGCCCGGCATCCGGGGACTTCGCAGGTGCATCTGCGCCTGATCAGTGGTGACCGGATCACCACGCTGGAACTCGATGCGTCGCTTCGGGTGACGCCGTCGCCCGCGTTGATGGGGGACCTCAAGGAGCTGCTCGGCCCGGGCTGCCTGGGCGGCTAGCGGCGCTCGCCGGCCAACCGCCGGCGGCGCGGCTGGCCGCACACTCGTGTCCGGCGGCGCGGCTGGCCGCACACTCGTGGCGCGCGCTCACCCCAACGCCAGCGCCGCCTGGTGGTCGTGGGTCGGGATGATCGTGACCGCGTGGCGCGCCAGGTGCAGGCGCTGCAGCGTCTTGAAGGCCTCCTCGCGATCCTCGTCCACCAGATTGCCTGGGTAGCTTGACTTTTGCCGCACCTTGTCGATCTGCAACCGGTGCCAGGCGGCGTCGCCGGCGATCAGGATCCATCCGTGCCGGGTGTGCGCGAGCACCCCGACGCTGCCCGGAGTGTGGCCGGCGAGATCCACCAGGAGCACCGAACGGTCGCCGAAGAGGTCGTGGCTCGCGGTGAACGTCAGCACCGGCGGCCCGTCGAGCTCGTATTCGCTGACCGGTCGCCCGCGCAGCGAATCGCGCACCCCGCCGACGGGTGCGATGGGGCCGGAACCGATCCAATTGTGTTCGCGGCGGTGCAGATACACGGGAAGGTCCGGCAAATCCAGCAGCCCCGAGACGTGGTCCCAGTGCGCGTGCGTCGGCAAGGCGAAATCCAGCGCCGGCGCGTCGGGCAGCTCGGCCAGCGCGGTGATGGTGGGAAGCGTGCTGGCCGGCGGGCGCACCGCGACCCGCAACACGGCGGGTAGCTGGGCGATCGCGCGGTGCTCGGCGTCGACGCACACCGCCGGATCGACGATGAACGTGGCCTGCGGGTGGGCGATGAGGAACGACGTGAGCGAATTCTCGATGCGCGCCGGCGTGAACGTGCCCTCGACGATGGCGGCCGTCGGCACCGGGCGCGGCACCTGGCGCAGCGCCCGCACCGTCACGGTGCGGCCGGCGTTCGGCAGCCCGGCGTCCACGACGCTGCCGAGGAACCGGTCGTCGGGCCGCTTCGGGCGCACCATGCCGCGCACGAGTCCGGCTGCGGCGCCGCAGCATTGGCGCAGGGTGGGGGAGCGGACGGGATCGGAGACCGCGGTGCCCGTCACGGCAGCTCCACCCGCACGATGACACTGTCCGGCCACACCCCGCGATCCCGCGCGCGCCGCACCTTCTCACGGACGCACAGCTCCTGATGCACGTTGGTCACGCCCGGGACCTTGATCAGCGGCACGATGTTCCACTGCCAGCCGTAGCGGCGGTGCAGCACGCGGTTCGCCCGCTCGGCGTCGGCGCCCGACAGCACGGTGGCGCGGCCCGCCACCCAGGGCGTCGCGGCCGCCCGCACCCTGCCCCGGTAATCGCAGGCCGCCAGTTCGACGTCGCCGCGCACAGCCAGCCGCCGGGTCTTCGGGCCGACCTTGGTTCGAAACAGCAGCCCAGTGTCGTCGAACGCGAACCAGATCGGGGTCTCGACGGCGGTGCCGTCGCGGCGGAAGGACCGGAGCAGGGCGTAGCGGGAAGCATTCAGCTCCGCTCGTGAAGGGCGTGAGGGGATAGCCATAACCACAGTCAAGGACTTAGAGTTGGCTCTAAGTCAAGCATCGGTTTCGGAGGGAGGCGCGATGGCCGGTGGCCGCACCATCGGAGAGATCTCCCGCGAAACCGGGGTCGCCGCGACGACCCTGCGCTACTACGAGCAGATCGGCCTGGTGCCCGAGCCGACGCGGCGGGGCGGGCAGCGCCGCTACGACGACTCGATTCTGTCCCGGCTCGAGGTGATCGCGCTGTGCAAGTCCGCGGGGTTCTCCCTCGACGAGATCCAGCTGCTGTTCGCCGACGACGCCCCGGGACGCCCGGCAAGCCGCGCCCTCGCCGAGGCAAAACTCGCCGAGATCGACGCCCAGCTGGAGTCGCTGACCCGGGCGCGGGCCGTCATCGAATGGGGGATGCGCTGCACCTGCCCGTCAATAGACGCCTGCACGTGCGGCATTCATCCGCCCCACCCCGCCAAGGAGCAGCCATGAGCCAACCGCGTCCCCTCGCCGTGCAGAACTTCTCCCACCTCTGCGTCGGCGTCTCCGACATCGAGGCGTCCCTGGCCTTCTACACCGCGGTGCTGGGCATGGACGTCGTCTTCGACGTCGAACTCGCGGGCGCCGGACTCGATTCGGTGACCGGCGGCGCCGCCCAGCAGGGCCGCATGATCGGCGGGCTGATCGGGGGCACGATGATCGAGCTGCTGTCGCTGGGCGCGGTGCCCGAATGTCCCAGCGGCCCGCACCTGGGCTACACCAACATGTCGTTCCGGGTCGACGATCTCGACGCGGCCTACGACGACGTGGTGCGCCTGCACCCCGGCGTGCGGGCCGACCCACCCGTCGATATCGGGGGCGTGCGGATGTTCTTCATCTACGACCCCGACGACACACCGATCGAACTGTTGGAGCTGCCCGCCGGCGCGACGAGCACGGTGCAGCTCTGGCGTCCCGGCACCTGAAAACGTATCCGCGCCCTGGGCGCCGACGTACGCTACGGAAATGACGACTGCCGAGCATCCGGCCACCCTGTGCGAGGCGTTCCAGCGCACCGCCGACATCGACCCGAATGCCGTCGCGCTCCGCACGCCCGGCGACACCCAGACGTTGACGTGGCGAGAGCTCGCGACGCAGGTGCGCAAGGTCGCCGCCGGCCTGGCGGGGCTGGGGGTTCGGCGCGGCGACACGGTCTCGCTGATGATGGCCAACCGGATCGAGTTCTACCCCTTCGAAATCGGCGCCCAACACCTCGGGGCCACATCGTTTTCGGTGTACAACACGCTGCCGGCCGAGCAGCTGACGTATCTGTTCGACAACGCCGGCACCAAGGTCGCCATCTGCGAGGCGCAGTACGTGGACCGCATCCGCGCCAGCGGTGCACCCATCGAGCAGATTGTCTGCATCGACGGCTCGCCGCCCGGCACCCTCTCGGTGGACGACCTGTATGCCGCCGCGCCAACGGATTTCGACTTCGAGTCCACCTGGCGCTCGGTGCGACCCGACGACATCGCCACCCTCATCTACACCTCCGGGACCACCGGAAACCCCAAGGGCGTGGAGATGACCCACGCCAACCTGCTCTTCGAGATGTATGCCTTCGACGCCGTGCTGCCCAGCCAGTACGCCGACCGCGTCACGTCGTTTCTGCCGACGGCGCACATCGCCGACCGCGTGATGGGCCTCTACAGCCTGGAGGTGTTCGGCGCCCGGGTGACGGTGGTCTCCGACCCACGCGCCATCGCCGCCGCGCTGCCCGACGCGCGGCCTACCGTGTGGGGAGCGGTGCCGCGCGTGTGGGAAAAGCTCAAGGCGGGAATCGAATTCGCGATCGCGAACGAGGCGGACGAGGCCACGCGCCAGGCGTTGCAGTGGGCGATGTCGGTGGCCGCCAAGCGCGCGGCCGCCCTGGTGGCCGGGGAGGAGATGCCGGACGACCTGGCCGCCGAATGGGCCACCGCCGACGACCTGGTGCTCTCCAAGCTGCGCGAGCGGCTCGGCTTCGGCGAATTGCGCTGGGCGGTCTCGGGTGCGGCGCCGATCCCCAGGGAGACGCTGGCCTTCTTCGTCGGCCTCGGCGTTCCGATCGCCGAGGTCTGGGGGATGTCGGAGCTGAGCTGCGTCGCCGCCGTCAGCCATCCCCGCGAGGCCCGGCTGGGCTCCGTCGGCAAATTGCTCCCCGGGCTCGAGGGCAAGATCGCCGACGACGGCGAGTTCCTGGTGCGCGGCCCGCTGGTGATGAAGGGCTACCGCAAGGAACCGGCGAAGACGGCCGAGGCGATCGACGCCGACGGCTGGCTGCACACCGGCGACATCCTCGAGGCCGACGCGCAGGGCTTCCTGCGGGTGGTGGACCGCAAGAAGGAGCTGATCATCAATGCGGCCGGAAAGAACATGTCGCCGGCCAACATTGAGAACTCCATCCTGGCCGCGTGCCCGATGGTCGGGGTGATGATCACCATCGGCGACGGGCGGCCCTACAACACCGCGCTCATGGTCTTCGACGCCGACTCGGTCGGCCCGTACGCCGCCCAGCGCGGACTGCCCGACGCGTCACCCGCCGCCCTCGCGGCCGACCCCGACGTCGTCGCCGAGATCGCCGCCGGCGTGGCGGCGGGCAACGCGAAACTCTCACGGGTGGAACAGATCAAACGGTTCCGCATCCTGCCGACACTGTGGGAGCCCGGCGGCGACGAGATCACGCTGACGATGAAACTCAAACGCAAGCCGATCATGACGAAATACGCCGAGGAGATCGAACAGCTCTACATCGACGATCCGCATCCGGAGGTGCACGAGCCTGCCGGCGCCGCAACGGTGCAGCCGGCATGATCGGCGGGCCGGCGGGCAGCGCCCGCGAACTCGGTCGCGTCGGAGCGCGAAAGCTCTTGCAACGCACCGGACTCATCGAGGAGTCGACGACGCCGCTGGCGACCGACCCGGTCGAGGTCGCCCAATTGCTGCGCGCGCCATGGTATGACGAGCGGCTGAGCAAGCTGGCCGACGACCTCGGCCGCGATCTTTCCGCCGTGCGCGCCGAGGCCGCCTGTTACCTGCGGGAGATGGCGCCCTCGCTGGACGAGCGGGCGGTGCGGGCCTGGCGCAGCTTCAGTTGCTGGCTGATGCGGGCCTACGACGTGCTGGTCGACGAGGACCAGATCGCCCAGTTGCGCAAGCTGGATCGCAAAGCCACTCTGGCGTTTGCCTTTTCGCACCGCTCGTATCTGGACGGCCTGCTGCTGCCCGAGGTGATCCAGGCCAACCGGCTCTCGCCGGCGCTCACGTTCGGCGGCGCGAACCTGAACTTCTTCCCGATGGGCGCCTGGGCCAAGCGAACCGGGACGATCTTCATCCGGCGCCAGACGAAGGACATTCCCGTCTACCGCTTCGTCTTGCGGGCGTACGCCGCGCAGCTGGTGCAAAACCACGCCAACCTGACATGGTCGATCGAAGGCGGCCGGACCAGGACGGGCAAGCTGCGGCCGCCGGTGTTCGGGATCTTGCGGTACATCGCCGACGCGGTCGACGAAATCGACGGCCCCGAAGTGTATTTGGTGCCGACCTCGATCGTCTACGACCAGCTGCACGAGGTCGAAGCCATGACCACCGAGGCCTACGGCGCGACGAAGCGGCCGGAGGACTTCCGCTTCCTGATCCGCCTGGCGCGCCAGCAGGGCGAGCGGCTCGGCCGCGCCTACCTCGACTTCGGTGAACCGCTGCCGCTGCGCAAACGCCTCGAGGAGCTGCGCGCCTTACAAAAAACATCGGAGTCCGGCACCAGCACCGAGATCGAACGCATCGCCCTGGACGTCGAGCACCGGATCAACCGCGCCACGCCCGTCACCCCGACCGCGGTGGTGAGCCTGGCGCTGCTGGGCGCCGACCGCTCGCTGTCCATCAGCGAGGTGCTGGCCACCGTGCGGCCACTGGCGAGCTACATCGCGGCGCGCAACTGGACGGTGGCCGGCGCCGCCGACCTGACGAACCGCTCCACCATCCGCTGGACCCTGCACCAGCTGGTCGCCTCCGGCGTCGTCAGCGTCTACGACGCCGGCACCGAACCGGTCTGGGGTATCGGGGCCGAGCAACACCTGGTGGCGGCGTTCTACCGCAACGCCGCCATTCACATCGTGGTCGACCGCGCTATCGCCGAGACGGCGCTGCTGGCCGCCATCGAAGACGCCGAGGGCTCGGTCGACGGCCTGGTCCAGCCGACGGCCGTGCGCGACGAGGCGCTGCGCCTGCGCGAGTTGCTGAAATTCGAGTTCCTGTTCTCGGCGCGCGCACAGTTCGAAAAGGAGCTCGCCGACGAGGTGCGCCTGATCGGGCGGGTCGAAGACACCCGCAAGGCGGCCGGCGCGGCCGACGTGCGCGGCCTACTGGAAAAGGCCGACGTCCTGCTGGCGCACCTCGTGCTGCGGCCGTTCCTCGACGCCTACCACATCGTCGCCGACCGGCTCGCCGCCTACGACGACGAATCGTTCGACGAGGAGGCGTTTCTCGCCGAGTGCCTCGAGGTCGGCAAGCAGTGGGAGCTGCAGCGCAGGATCGCCAGCGCCGAGTCGCGGTCGATGGAGTTGTTCAAGACGGCGCTGCGGCTGGCCCGGCATCGCGAGTTGGTCGACGGCGCCGAGGAGCCGGACATCGCCCGGCGCCGGCGCGAGTTCGCCGACGAGGTCGCGACCGCGGTCCGGCGCGTCAACACCATCGCGGAGCTGGCCAGGACCTGCTGACCGGGCTCGTTCATCCGGCGCGGTCGTTCACCGGCCATTAACGTGTGGTCGCGATAGTGCGTAGGCCCTATCGGCGAAGCGAGGATCTGATGAGCGACAAGACCACCGGGCAGGCCCGCCCCCTGATCGGGTACGTCACCCACGAGATCGCGCCGCAGATCACCCCCGCACCCATCGGGCGGGCGTGGATGTCGGAGATGCGCCAGGGGTGGCCCCATCGGTGCCTGCCGATGCTCATCGCCAATCAGAGCGGCTGGGAAGTGCGCAACCGCAACGCCTTCACCGCGACGTGGATGGGCGGGGACGACCGCACCAACCTGATGATCGCGCCCGACACCCGCGAAAGCGGCCAGTTTCTGCCCTCCAGCCACTTCGGCTACGGCATCTTGACCTGGCATCTGCCGATGCTGTTTCGCACCCCGCCCGGCTACAACCTGTTGGTGCGCGGTCCGGCGAACCATCCCAAGGACGCCATCTCCCCGTTGGAGGGGATCGTCGAAACCGATTGGTCCAGTTCGAGTTTCAGCATGAACTGGAAATTCACCCGCGAGTTCATGCCGGTGCGATTCGAGGTCGACGAGCCGATCTGCATGATCGTCCCGCAGCGCCGCGCCGAGCTGGAGGAGTTCGCCCCCGAGCTCCGCCCCATCGAGTCCGACGAAGAACTGCACCGCAAGCACGAATTCTTCCTGGGCTCGCGCGGCGCGCTGGGACGCGAGCAGGAGGCGGCCGACGGCGCCACCGGCGAGCGGGTGCCCTGGCAGGGCGACTACACCCGGGGCCGGCACAGCGACGGCGAGTCCGGGGCCGACGACCACCAGACGCGGCGGCGCCTTCGTCCGTTCGCCGCGCCGCAACCTGAGCACCGGGACTAGGTGCGACCACCGCGACGGGCACGTGCAACGATGCCTTCCGCGCCGTGGCCGACGGGACAGGTGCGACCGATGCGGCGAAGGTACCGGGCCACCGATCGCCCCCGCGCTTAAAGTTGGTGGCATGCCGCTTTCCGGAGAGTACGAGCCATCACCCTGGGATTGGTCTCGCGAGCAAGCCGACAAGTACGCCGCGTCGGGGGGCGCCGAGGCCGCCGACATGAAGGGCAAGCCGATCATCCTGCTGACCACGGTCGGCGCCAAGACCGGCAAGCTCCGCAAGACACCGCTGATGCGGGTCGAGCACGACGGCCGGTACGCCGTCGTCGCCTCGCTGGGCGGGGCGCCGAAAAACCCGGTCTGGTACCACAACATCACCAAAAACCCCCGGGTCGAGCTGCAGGACGGCGCCGTCACCGGCGATTACGACGCCCGCGAGGTGTTCGGCGACGAGAAGGCGACGTGGTGGGAACGGGCCGTCGAGGCGTGGCCCGACTACGCCGAGTATCAGACCAAGACCGACCGCCAGATCCCGGTGTTCGTGCTGACCCCGGTCGGCTGAATTCCGGAGTTGACCAGCTGGCATGGCACCATTGATCAGTGTCCGCTGAATTGAGCCATTCCCCGAGCGTCGCGCCGCTGACCGCGGCGGACATCGACACCGCGGCCAAGCGGATCGCGGCCGTCGTGACGCCGACCCCGCTGCAGTTCAGCGACCGGCTGTCGGCCATCACCGGCGCGCGGGTCTATCTCAAGCGCGAGGATCTGCAGATCGTGCGCTCCTACAAGCTCCGGGGCGCCTACAACCTGCTCGTTCAGCTGTCCGACACGGAACTGGCCGCGGGCGTCGTGTGCTCGTCGGCGGGCAACCACGCCCAGGGCTTCGCCTACGCGTGCCGGATGTTGCAGGTACACGGCCGCGTCTACGTCCCCGCCAAGACGCCCATGCAAAAGCGCGACCGGATCCGCTACCACGGCGGGGACTTCATCGAGCTGATCGTCGGTGGCACGACCTACGACCTTGCCGCCGAAGCCGCGCTGGCCGACGTGGAAAGCACCGGCGCCACCCTGGTCCCGCCCTACAACGACCTGCGCACCATGGCGGGCCAGGGCACCATCGCCGTCGAACTGCTCGACCAACTCGAGACCGAGCCGGACCTGGTGGTGGTCCCGGTGGGCGGCGGCGGCTGCATCGCCGGCATCACCAGCTACCTCGCCGAGCGGACCGAGAACACGTCGGTGCTCGGCGTCGAGCCGGCCGGCGCCGCGGCGATGATGGCCGCCCTGTCCGCCGGCGAGCCGGTGACGCTGGACCACGTCGACCAGTTCGTCGACGGCGCCGCGGTGCGCCGCGCCGGCGACCTGACCTACGCCGCGCTGGCGGCCGCCGGCGACATGGTGTCGATCACCGCGGTCGACGAGGGCGCCGTGTGCACCGCGATGCTCGACCTCTACCAAAACGAGGGCATCATCGCCGAACCCGCGGGTGCGCTGTCGGTGACGGGACTGCTCGAGGCCGATGTCGAGCCCGGCTCGACGGTGGTGTGCCTGATCTCCGGCGGCAACAACGACGTCTCGCGCTACGGCGAAGTGCTCGAACGCTCGCTGGTCCACCTCGGCCTCAAGCACTACTTCCTCGTCGACTTCCCGCAGGAGCCCGGGGCCCTGCGCCGCTTCCTCGACGAGGTGCTCGGACCCAACGACGACATCACCCTCTTCGAGTACGTCAAGCGCAACAACCGGGAGACCGGCGAGGCACTGGTGGGCATCCAGTTGGGCTCATCGGCCGACCTGGACGGCCTGCTGTCTAGGATGCGCGCGACGGAGCTGCACGTCGAAACCCTCAAACCCGGCTCGCCCGCCTACCGCTACCTGCTGCTCTAACCCCGGGCCGCGATAGATGCACGAGCCGTATGGACCCGGGACGCCCGGTTTCGGGCTGGTCAGCGCCGCCATCATCGCCTCGCTCGTCCTGCTCGCGTGGGCCGCGATCTGGGTCGCCCGGCGCGGGCGCCGGCTGCGGGATTTGTGGGAGCGGGTGTCGGGCGCCGCGGTGATCGGCGAGACGCTGGCCTGGGCGCGCGAACGGATCGGCGACCGGTGGCGGGCACTGGCCGCCCGGCTGCCGGTGAGCGAGGTCGCGGCCGTCGCCCTGCTGGTCGGGCTGGCCGTGGTCGTGACGCTGGCGGTCGGCTTCACCGAAGTGCTCGACGACGTGCTCGAGGGCGACGGCATCGCCGTGATCGACCACCCGGTGACCCGGTGGCTCGCGACCCATCGTGACCTGTGGCTGACCACCGTCCTGCGGACGATCACCGTCGCGGGCAGCCCCCTGTTCCTGGCCGCGTTCGCCCTGCCGATTTCCCTGGTGGCCGGCTGGCGGTGCCGGACGTGGCGCCCGGTGGTGCTGGCCCTCGTCTGCGGCGCCGGGGTCCCGCTGGTGCTCTTCACCGCCAAGGCCTTGGTGGGGCGAAACCGCCCGGCCCTGCCGTTCGCCCTCGTCGACGCGGACGGGTATTCGTTTCCCTCCGGACACGCCACCGGCACCGCCGCGATCATGGTCATCTCCGCGTGGATACTGACCCGCTGGCTGGTCCCCAGGTGGACCGGGCGCGTGACGGTGTGGGCGGTCACGATCGGCGCGGCGTTCCTGATCGGGTTCTCGCGCGTCTACCTCGGCGTGCATTACCTCAGCGACGTGCTCGCGGGCTGGCTGCTGGGCATGGCCTGGGCGGGTGCGGTCATGGTCGTCGGAACCTGGTGGGACAACACCCGCCGGGCACGCGACCGGCAACCGGAGGCGTGAGCTCAGCCCCGAGGCCGCCCCAGGTACGCCGGCGCGGCAGTGCCCGGATCGAGGTCGTCCGCCGCCACCGGCGTCCCGGCCGTCAAGGTCAGCGGCACCACCCCGGCCCAGTGGGGCAGCGGCAGGTCCTGCGGGTCGTCGACCGGGGGACCGCTGCGCACCTTGGCCGACACCTCGACGAGGTCGAGCGCGAGCACCCCGGTCGCGGCGAGCTCGCGGGCGTCGGGGGCCCGGCAGTCGGCGGCGCGCCCCGGCGCGATGTGGTCGAGCAGGCAGCCCAGCGCCCGCGACTTCTCCGCCGGGTCGTCGACCACGCGTGCCTCGCCCACCACGACCACCGAGCGGAAGTTCACCGAGTGGTGCATCGCCGAGCGCGCCAGCACCAGCCCGTCGACCAGCGTGACGGTGACGCACACGGGCAGGCCCGACCCCGAGGCCTCGGCCGTCCGCGCCGCCAGCAGCGGGCCCCCGCCGCTCGAACCGTGCAGGTAGAGCCTCTCGTCCAGGCGGGCGTGCGTGGTCGGCAGGACGACCGGGCGGCCGGCGTTCAGGTAGCCCAGATGGCAGATCAGCGCCTCGTCGAGGATGGCGTGGACGGTATGACGGTCGTAGCGGGCGCGCTCCCGATAGCGGGTCGGGGTGGTGCGTGCGGTCGGTCGGTATGCGATGTCCACGAGCTTGCCCTCACAATTGTCCTAGTACATAATGAATTGCGTGCCAGTACAAAACAGCATAACGGGAACCGGCGCGGATTCCATAGCCGCCAGCATCGAAGCGGCGATCTCGGCCGGCTCCCTGACGCCCGGCGACGCGCTGCCCCCGGTCCGCGAGCTGGCCACGCAACTCGGCGTCAACGCCAACACCGCCGCCGCGGCCTACCGCTTGCTGCGCGATCGCGGGGCCGTCGAGACCGCGGGCCGGCGTGGCACCCGGGTGCGGCGCCGGCCGGCGACCACTCCGCGCTCGCTGCTCGGGCTCGAGGTGCCCGCGGGCGTGCGCGATCTGTCCACCGGCAACCCCAACCCGCACCTGCTGCCCATCGCGGGAGCCGCCCCGCCCGGACCGGCGCCCGCGCAGCCGGTGCTTTACGGCGGCCCGGCCATCTCGCCGGCGCTGGAGGAGTTCGCCCGGCGCGCGTTGTCCGCCGACGGGGTGCCCGCCGATCACCTGGCGGTGACCAGCGGCGCGCTGGACGGCATCGAGCGCGCACTCTCCGCGCATCTGCGTCCCGGCGATCGGGTGGCCATCGAGGATCCGGGGTGGGCCAACCTCCTGGATCTCCTTGCCGCCCTGGGGCTTTCGGCCGAGCCGGTGCCGGTGGACGACGACGGGCCGTTGACCGCCGACCTGGCCCGGGTCCTGGGGCGCGGGGTGCGCGCGCTGGTCCTGACCAACCGCGCGCAAAACCCGACGGGTGCCGCGCTATCGGCGGATCGCGCCGATGACCTGCGCGCGGTGCTGGCCCGCCGGGCCGACGACCTGCTGCTGGTCGAAGACGATCACTGCGCGGGCATCGCCGGCGTACCGCTGCACACCCTGGCCGGATGCACCACCCACTGGGCGTTCGTGCGCTCGGCGTCCAAGGCCTACGGCCCCGACCTGCGCGTGGCTGTCCTGGCGGGCGACCACCGGACCGTCGAGCGGGTGCATGGCCGCCTGCGGCTCGGCCCCGGCTGGGTGAGCCACGTGTTGCAGCGGCTGGCCGTCGGCCTGTGGTCCGACGACGCGGCCTCCGAGTTGGTCGCCGGCGCCGAGCGGCACTACGCCGACCGCCGGTCGCGGCTGTGCGACGCGCTGGCCGAGCGCGGTCTCGACGCGCACGGGCGTTCCGGGCTCAACGTGTGGGTTCCGGTCCCCGACGAGGCGGTCGCGATCTCCCGCCTGTTCGGGGCGGGGTGGGCGGCGGCGCCGGGCTCCCGGTTCCGCATGCGGACGCCGGCGGGCATCCGCCTCACGATCTCGGACCTGGCGCCCGAGGAGATCGCTCCGCTCGCCGACGCGGTCGCCCAGGCGGTGCGCCCCGCCGGCCGGCCCATCGTGTAGCCGCGGGTCACGCCGTCTCGTCGTCACCCGGCCCTGGGCCGGTCCACAACAGTTCGATGGTGTTGGACGGCGTGTCGCGGCGCACGGTGCGCCGCGTGGTGAGGCCCCGGCGGGCCGGATTGTGCGAGCAGATCCGCCGCAGTTTGTGACCGAATTCAGAATGACTCATGGCCGCATCATCGGGGGTGATCCGGCGCGGCCGCCAATCAGTTATCCACAGGCCCCGTGGGCGCCGCCAGGATGGCGAACGAATGGCCTTGCAGCACAGCGCCGTCGGCGTCGACAGCCGGTTCTCCCCACGCCAGCACGACGTCGCCGCCGATCGGCACCCGCACCGACTCGGCGCTCAGGTTGCACACGATGCGCAGCCGCCCGCGCGACATGGCGATCCAGCCCTGGTCCTCGTCGTAGTCGACCGTGAGGTGCTCCAGCCAGGGGTCGGCGAGGTCCGGATCGGTGCGCCGCAACGCGATCAGGTCGCGGTACAGCCGGTGCAGGCGGGCGTGCTCGCCGGTGTCGACCTCCTCCCAGTTCAGCTTGGAGCGCGCGAACGTCTCGGGGTCCTGTGGGTCGGGGATCTCGTCGGCGTCCCAGCCGTGCTCGGCGAACTCGGCCTTGCGCCCCTCGGCGGTGGCCCGGGCCAGCTCCGGTTCGGGATGTGAGCTGAAGAACTGGAACGGGGTGGAGGCCGCGTATTCCTCGCCCATGAAAAGCATTGTGGTGTACGGGGATCCGAGCGCCAGCGCCGCCTTGATGGCCAGCTGGCCGCCGCTCAGGTTCTGCGAGGGGCGATCGCCCAGGGCTCGGTTGCCGACCTGATCGTGGGTGCAGGTGTAGGCGACCAGCCGGGTGGCCGGGATGCCGGATTTCTGGGTCGTGTCCAGCGGGCGGCCGTGGCGCCGGTACCGGAACGACGAATAGGTCGCGGCGTGAAAGAAGCCCTGGCGCAGCGTGTGTGCGAGGGTGGCCAGGCTGCCGAAGTCGCCGTAGTAGCCCTGGCGCTCGCCGGACACCGCGGTGTGGATGGCGTGATGAATGTCGTCGGCCCATTGCGCGGTCAGGCCGTAGCCGCCGCGGTCACGCGGGGTGATCAGCCGCGGGTCGTTCAGGTCGCTCTCGGCGATCAGCGACAACGGGCGCCCCAATTGCTGGGCCAGCCAATCGGTTTCGGTGGCAAGTTCCTCGAGGATATGGATGGCGGTGGTGTCCACCAGCGCGTGGACCGCGTCCAGCCGCAGGCCGTCGGCATGGAAATCACGCATCCAGCGCAGCGCGCAGCCGATGATGTAGCGGCGGACCTCGTCGGAGTCGGCGTCGGCGATGTTGATGCCCTCACCCCACGGGTTGCTCGCCGAGGACAGGTAAGGGCCGAACCGCGGCAGGTAGTTGCCCGACGGGCCGAGGTGGTTGAACACCGCGTCGATCAGCACGCCCAGACCCTTCGCGTGGCAGGCGTCGATGAAGCGCACCAGCGCGTCGGGCCCTCCGTAGGGCTCGTGCACGCTGTACCACAGCACCCCGTCGTAGCCCCAGCCATAGCTGCCGGCAAAGGAATTCACCGGCATCAGCTCCACGAAGTCGACGCCGAGATCCACCAGATAGTCCAGCTTGTCGACGGCGGCGTCGAGGGTCCCTGCCCCGGTGAACGTGCCCAGGTGCAGCTCGTAGATCACCGCGCCTTCGACCGACCGGCCGGCCCACCCGGTGTCAGTCCACGTCGCGGCGGCGGGATCCCACAGCTGCGAGCGGGCGTGCACGCCCTCGGGCTGGCGCGGCGAGCGCGGGTCGGGCAGCACCGTGGGGTCGTCGTCGAGCAGGTATCCGTAACGGGCGTCCGGCGCGGCGTCCACGCTCGCATGCCACCAGCCGTCCTTCGCGCGAGTCATCGGGTGCACGTCGCCGTCGACGTCGAGACGGACGAGCTCGGGTTTGGGCGCCCAGACACCGAAGTCAGTCATGATGGCGCTCCAGCAGAACGACCGGCAGGTCGGCGAACAACTGGGCCGCCGAGGTCGGTCCATCCGCGACGGCCCCGGTGAGCGCGTCTTTCCAGGTGCCATCGGGCAGCGGCAACACCGTGTTGCCCCAACCGGTTTCGGTGAGCCGCACGGTCCAGCGGATCACCGCGACCACGATGTCTCCGCCATTTGAGCCCCGGCGGAAGGCCAGCACGTGGTCGGCGGCGTCCCCGTCGGCCAGCACCGGGACGTAGTCGCCCCGCAGGAAGCTGTCCGGGTGGGCGCGGCGCACGCGAAGCGCGGTGGTGACGACCCGGATCTTCGGGTGCTGTAGTGCCTGCAGGGCGGCGCGCCGGGCGGCGTAGTCGACCGGGCGGCGATTGTCCGGATCGACCAGGCTGTCGTCCCACAGCTCGGTGCCCTGGTAGACGTCCGGTATCCCGGGCACGGTCAGCGCTAGCAGCTTTTGGCCCAGCGCGTCGCTGGCGGCGTGCGGATTGAGTTGCGCGACAAGCTCGGTCAGCTGCCCGGCCACCGGGCCGTCCAACACCGTGTCCAGCCAGCGGTGGATCGCGTCTTCGAAGTCGGTGTCGGGATCGCTCCACGAGGTGTGCCAGGCCGCCTCCCGGATGGCCTTCTCCGCGTAGCCGTGCAATCGGTCACGCAACTCGGCGGTGGGTTTTCCTTTGTCGGGCCCGCCTACCGGCCACACACCGAAGATGTTCTGCCACAGGAACTGTCCGGTCGCCGGATCGGGGGAGGGGGCGTCGATCTCCCACCGGGAGACGAACTCGGTCCACAGCGACGGCACCTGGGACAGCACCCCGATCCGGGCGCGCACGTCCTCCCCGCGTTTGGTGTCATGGGTGGTCAGCGTGGTCATCGTATGCGGCCACAACCGGGCGCGGCTGGCGGCGCTGTGGTGAAATTCGGCCGCGCCGACCCCGAAGCGGTGCGGCTCGCCGCCCACCTCGTTCAGCGATACCAGGCGGGCGTCGCGGTAGAACAGGCAGTCCTCGACAGACTTGGCGGTGACGGCCCCGCACAGCTGCTGCAGCCGGGTGGCCGGCTCGCCGCCGTGGGCCAGCGCCGCGGCCAGCACCTGCAGCGCCGGGCCCAATTCCGGTGCGGCCGCCTCGGTTTCGGCCAGCGCGGTGGGCAGCAGTGCGACCAGGCCGGGGTAGTCGCTGCGGTAGACCCCGAGGTGCGTGAGGAGCGCGGCGACCGCGTCGGGCAGCATCGGGTCATCGGCGCCGGCGGCGGCCACGATGCTGCGGCGCAGCCGGGCCAGCTCACTGCCCAACGTGTCGGTGGCCGAACGGATTTTGAGATCGGCCAGCATGGCCGGGAACGCCCGGTAGTCCACGCCGGAAGAGTCCACCAGCGCGGTCAGGGCCGGGGCACCCCGCGGATCCAGGAAAACACCGCCGACCTCACGCAGCACGTCGTAACCCGTGGTGCCGTCGACCGCCAGGGTGGGCTCGAGCGCTTCGTCGACGGCCAGGATCTTCTCGATCACGATCCAGGCCGACGGCCCGGCCAATTCGCGCAACCAGGCCAGGTAGCTGCACGGATCGGACAGGCCGTCGGGATGATCGATGCGCACGCCGTCGACGAGCTCCTCGGTGAACCACCGCCCGACTTCGGCGTGGGTGGCGTCGAAGACCGCGCGATCTTCCTGGCGCAGCCCCGCCAGTGAGGTGATCGAGAAGAAGCGGCGGTAGCCGCACACGCCGTTGCGCCAGCCCACCAGGCGGTAGTGCTGGCGGTCGTGCACCTCGGGGCCGGTGCCGCCGGCGGTGCCCGGCGCGATCGGCAGCGCCAGATCGCCCAGGCGCAGCAGGTCCCCGTCGACGGTCAGGTCGGCGGCGTCGTCGTCGGAGCCAAGCACCGGCAGCACGATGCGGCCCTGCGGGTCGAGGTCCCAGTCGATATCGAAAAACGTTGCGTAGGGCGACGAACGGCCGTTTTGCAGGACGTCCCACCACCAGGGGTTCTGCTGGGGCTGGTCGATGCCGACGTGGTTTGGCACGATGTCGACGACCAGGCCGAGGCCCCGCGCCCGGGCCGCCGCCGACAGCCGGGCCAGGCCGTCGTGGCCGCCGAGCTCGGGGGAAACCGTCGTGGGGTCGGTGACGTCGTAGCCGTGGCTCGACCCGGTGGTCGCGGTCATGATCGGCGACAGGTACAGGTGCGTCACCCCGAGGTCGTCGAGGTAGTCCAGCAGGTTTTCCGCGTCGGCGAAGGTGAACGCGGACCCGCTGGATTCACCACGCAGCTGCAGCCGATAGGTGGACAGGATGGGTAAATCCATGCGTCACAAAGTCTTACGCAAGATGAGCAATGAACGGGAGGGCAGCGACACCTTCTCCTCGGCGGCCACCACCTGATCGCCCCCCTCTTTGAGGCCCGTCGGTTCGTTGGTGTCCAGTTCCACCGTCCACTCCCGGGCGTAGTCATCCGGCGGCATCGAGAACTGAACCGGTTCGTCGCCGGCGTTGAAGCACAACAGGAATGAGTCGTCGACCACTCGCTCGCCGCGGGCGTTCGGGGCGGTGATGGCGTCCCCGTTGAGGAAGACGGCCACGCACTTGTGAAAGCTTTCGTCCCAATCCTCGTGCGTCATCTCGCGGCTGCTGGGGTTCAGCCAGGCGATGTCGCGCACTTCGTCGCCGCTGCGGATCGGCTCGCCCTCGAAGAACCGGCGCCGGCGGAACACCGGGTGCTGCTTGCGCAACGCGGTCACCTTGCGCGCGAATGCCAGCAGGTCGGAGTTCTTGTCGACCAAAGACCAGTCCATCCAAGACAATTCGGAGTCCTGGCAGTAGACGTTGTTGTTGCCGTTCTGGGTGCGCCCGAGCTCGTCACCGTGGGCGATCATCGGCGTGCCCTGGCTGACCATCAGCGTTGCCCAGAAGTTGCGCATCTGGCGGTAGCGCAGCTCGGTGATGTCGGGATCGTCGGTGGGGCCTTCGACACCGCAGTTCCACGAGCGGTTGTGGCTTTCCCCGTCCCGGTTGTCCTCGCCGTTGGCCATGTTGTGCTTTTCGTTGTAGGACACCAGGTCGCCCAGCGTGAACCCGTCGTGCGCGGTGACGAAGTTGATGCTGGCGCTGGGGCGCCGGCCGGTCGCCTCGTACAGGTCCGACGACCCGGTCAGCCGGGAGGCGAACTCACCCAGGGTTGCGGGCTCACCCCGCCAGTAATCGCGCACAGTATCGCGATACTTCCCGTTCCACTCGGTCCACAAACCCGGGAAGTTTCCGACTTGATAGCCGCCCTCGCCGACGTCCCACGGCTCGGCGATCAGTTTGACCTGGCTGACGATCGGATCCTGCTGCACCAGATCGAAGAACGCGCTCAACCGGTCGACGTCGTGCAGTTCGCGGGCCAGCGTGGCGGCCAGGTCGAAGCGGAACCCGTCGACGTGCATCTCGGATACCCAGTAGCGCAGCGAGTCCATGATCAGTTGCAGCACGTGCGGGTGGCGCGGGTTGAGGCTGTTGCCCGTGCCGGTGTAGTCCTTGTACAACCGCAGGTCGGTGTCGACGAGCCGGTAGTACGCGGCGTTGTCGATGCCGCGGAAATTGATGGTCGGGCCGAGGTGGTTGCCCTCGGCGGTGTGGTTGTAGACCACGTCGAGGATGACCTCGATGCCCGCCTCGTGGAAGCTGCGCACCATGGACTTGAACTCGGCGACGCTCGAGCTGCGGTTGGCCGCGTATTGGTTGTGCGGGGCGAAGAACCCGAACGTGTTGTAGCCCCAGTAGTTTCGCAATCCCAGGTCCAGCAGCCGCGAGTCGTGCATGAACTGGTGCACCGGCATCAGCTCGATGGCGGTGACGTTGAGCGACTTGAGATGGTCGATGATCGCCGGGTGGGCCAGGCCGGCGTAGGTGCCCCGGAGTTCCTCGGGGACGCTGGGGTGGTTCTGCGTCATGCCCTTGACATGCGCCTCGTAGATGACGGTTTCGTGGTACGGGGTCAGCGGGGCGCGGTCGGATCCCCAGTCGAAGAACGGGTTGCTCACCACGCTGGTCATGGTGTGGCCCAGCGAGTCGACCATCGGGGGAGACCCCGGGTCGGCCCCGTCGGCGTTGGGTCCGTCGGGATCCCTGTCGTTGTAGGCCTTCAGGTCGTAGGAGAACAGCGGCTGGCCGAACGTGAAATCGCCGTGAAAGGCCTTGCCGTACGGGTCGAGCAACAGCTTGCTGGGATCGCACCGGTGGCCGGCGGCCGGGTCGAAGGGGCCGTAGACGCGAAACCCGTAGCGCTGGCCCGGATTGATATTGGGCAGATAGGCGTGCCAGACGTATCCGTCCACTTCCTCTAAGGGAATCCGTGATTCGCCGCCGTGGTGATCGATGAGGCACAGCTCGACCTTTTCGGCGATTTCGGAGAACAGGGAGAAGTTGGTCCCGGCGCCGTCGTAGGACGCGCCGAGCGGATAGGGGTCTCCCGGCCAGACGGTGGCGAGTTTGGGTTGTTGGTAACCGCCTGATTCTGAAGCGGGATTGTTGGTGGACACCTTTCGACCTTATCCGCGCCGCGGGGCGCTCACGAACATACGGCGGTCCGCGGGGCGGCTCACCACCAGCCGGTGTTGTCGGCGATCTGGCGGCCCAGTTCCGGCGCCATGGTCCGCATGTAGGTGGGGGACAGGTGATGGGCCCCGTGGTAGACCAGGATGTTGCCCTCGACGGGGCGGCAGACGTCGGCGCGGCAGACCGCGTCGGACATGTCGAGCACCTTGAGCTGCGGGAACCGGGCGACGAAGTCGAGGGTCTGGTTGCGGTCGGAGAGCAGGTCGGACCGCTTGATCGCACACGATCGGGCGGTGGCGCCCCGTTTGGCCAGGCAGTCTGCCGGGTCGAACGGCTGGCCGTTCTTCACCAGCCACGGGGTGTCTCGCATCCCGAGGATGGGAATGTTGTTGTCGGACAACGTTTGCCAGATCCCGATATAGGTGGCGGGCATCACGTCGCCGGACTTGATGTTCCACGGCCGGGTGGTCGTGGTGAAGACGTAGTCGGGCCGGTCGGTGACCAGTTTGGTCATCGTCTGCTGCACCCACTCGCGACACTGCGGGTAGGGGGCGTTGTTGCCCATGATCAGCGGGACCTGCTCGGTCGACAGCGGACAGCCCATCTTGAGATACGTCACGACCTTGAAGTGGTGCGCCTTGCCCAGGATGTCCAGCGCGGGCAGCCAGTGCTCGGCGTGCGACCCGCCCGCCAACGCGATCGTGCGCTCCGCGGCCGCATCGCCGTAGGTGCAGTTGACCACCGCCGGGTTGACGAAGTCACTGATGCACCCGTCCTTGGTCGAGGCGGGTAGGTCCTGTTTGACCTCCAGGACCGTGGGTCGCATCGGCAATGCCGGCACCCGCGCGTGTTCGGTCAGGGCCCGCGCGCCGGGATAGTCCTGCGGGTTGAGAACGCTGAGCTCTTTGCCGGCCGACCGCAGCACCGTCACGTGTTGACGCCACGTGAACGACGTCGCCGTCAGCGTCACACCCAGCAGCACGACCGCCGATCCCAACACCAGCGTCGGCCGCCGAAGACGGCCCAGCCATCGGGTCGTCCGTGCGGCCGGCCGGGGTGCCGGTTTCGAGGACGCGCGGTAGCGCAGCGGGTCCTCGACAAGCCGGTTGGTCAGATACGCCAACACACCCGACACCAGCAGCAACACCGCGCCTTCGAGGAACGTGGCGTGCTTGTGGCCGGTGTAGGACAGCCAGAAGATGAGCAGCGGCCAGTGCCAGAGATAGAGCGAATAGGCCATGGCACCCAGCTCGACCAGCGGGCGCGTCGCCAGCAGCCGATTCGGCAGCGGCAACCGGCGCTCGGAATCGCCCGTCGGGCCGGCTCCGACAAGGATCAACAGCATGGCGGCGCCGACGGGCACCAGGGCCCACGGGCCCGGGAACTCGCGCACGCCGTTGATTAGCGCCCCGCATGACAGCACCGCGCCCAGCGCGACCGTGGCCAGCACGGTGCGCAACCACATGGGCCAGCGAATCCGGGTCACCAGCGCGCCGACCAGCGCTCCCAGCAACAACTCCCAGCCGCGGGCGAAGCTGTCGTAGTAGGCGGCCGTCTGGTTCTGCTGGTGCGCGACGATCGCGTAGACGAACGAGGCAAGCGTCAACGCGCTCAGCGCCACCAGGAACACGGTCTTCAGCCGGGCGCGCGGCGAACGCCCGAACAGGTAGGTCAGGCCGGCGATCAGGACCAGGAAGCTGACGTAGAACTGGCCCTGCACCGACATCGACCAGATGTGCTGCAGGGGGCTGACGGCCTCACCCGCGCGCAGGTAGTCGGAGGCGGTGTTGGCCAACTCCCAGTTCTGGTAGTAGCCGAGGCTGGCGAGGCTCTGGTCGGCGAACGTCTCCCAGCGGGTTTCGGGCTGAACCAGGATGGTGAGCAGCGCGCACCCGGCCAGCACGACGACGAGGGCCGGAACCAGGCGGCGGATAAGCCGGATCACCTCGGCCACCGGCGATAAGGTGGCCGCTGGGTTCAACGCGGCGCGAATGACCTTGCCGCCGAAGAAGAATCCGGACAGCGCCAGAAACACGTCGACGCCGCCGGAGACTCGGCCGAACCAGATGTGGAAGACGGCGACCAGCGCGATCGCGATGCCGCGCAAGCCGTCGAGGTCGTCGCGATAGAACCCCTGAGATCCCCATGAACCCTCAGTGGGCGCCCCTGCGGCGCCCGGATCGGCGGCGGCCGCCGGTGAGGAAGAGCGCGTCGGGGTCTGCATGATCGACCGCTAATTTACCCAAAACCCGCCACCCATTCCCCATCGCGCGCGGCGGGGGGGCGAGTGGCGGGTGTCGGAAGGCAGCGGACGACCGGGGAAATTACCGGGTGAGACCGGCGCCGGCCGGCTGCAATGGGGCCTGCTGGGCGGGCAGCTGCTGCAGGGGAGCCTGCTGCAACGGCGCCTGCTGCGTGGGTGCCAGCTGCAGCGGGGCGCGCTGGGTCGGCACTTGCTGCGCCGGCGCCTGTTGCGTCGGGAGCTGTTGCAACGGCGCCTGTTGCGTGGGGACCTGTTGCAGCGGGGACTGTTGCGTCGGGCCCTGTTGCGTCGGGACCTGTTGGGCCGGAACCTGCTGAAGCGGCGCCTGCTGGGTGGGCAGTTGCTGCTGCGGCGCTTGGGTGAACGGCGACTGCTGCGCCGGGGCCTGTTGCGCCGGCGTTTGCTGCAGCGGGGCCTGCTGGGTGGGCAGCTGCTGCGCCGGGGCCTGCGGCGTCGCCGCGGAAGCCCCGAGGATCCGGACCATGTAGGGGGTCATGCCGTTGGCGCGCACCGGCGAGACCTGTACCACGTCACCGACCTCGAGCATCTGGTTGTTGCCCAGGTACATCGCGACGCTCTGGGTGCCCTCGGGGCCGTAGAAGATCAGGTCACCCTTGCGGGCCTGCTGCGGCAGTACCTTCTGGCCGACCCGGTAGATCGCCCCGGAGGAACGCGGCAGCTTGACGCCCGCGCCCGCGTACGCGTACTGCATCAGCCCCGAGGCGTCGAAGCCGACGGTGTTGATACCGGTGCCGGTGCCGCGGGTGGGGCCGTTGATGCCGCCCCCGGCCCAGGAGAACGGCACACCGCGCTGCGACAGACCGCGGGCGATCACCACGTCGGTGGCCTGCTGATAGTCCATCGACCTGGCGCCCGGGTCGGCGGTCGCGACGGTGGAAACCACCATCGGCGCCCCGAGCAGGGCCAAACCGATCGCGAAGGCGTAGATGCGTTTCATGTTTCTGGCCTTTCCCTGGCCTCTCCAGGCACTCATTGGGCCTCGACGCGGTGACCTCGCGCGTCCGCCCCCGGTTCATGGACCGGGCGACGACCCCCACGCTGGGGCCGCGCCGTCCATGGCACTTGCGAAGTGAACCGGCCCGTCAGACGGCCGATTCACATCAGTCACAACAGCCACTTTGACAACAGACGGAGTTAGCCGCCAGGGCCCCAGGGGATTTTTTGTCGTACCGTGACCGGACGGTGATTGGGGTGGCCCAATCCCGTATGCGCAGTTGTGATTTCGGTCTCAGCCGGCTACGGCGCGGCGGCGCCGTCACGGGATGGTGATGGCGGCCCGATCACAGCCAATAGCGTTCGCTGAACAGGGTCAGCATCGTTCCGGCCGCCGAGCTCACCATGATCAGCGCCAGGGACAAGACCGGCCAGAACGACATGTACCAGCCCTTCAGGAGGGACACGACCGGGCCGATGACGGCGGCGGTCAGGGCCGCCCCGATCCCGCCCCACACCACCGGGTGGATGTACAGGTCCAGCCCGAAGGGGACCGGCCCGCAGGTCTCGTCCGCGCAGACCTGCGCCAGGAAGCCGAAAAGCCGCGACGGCCAGCTCGTCGCCGTGGCCAGCACGGCGAGCAGGACCAGCAGGGTCACGGTGCAGACGACGTCCCACACCGCCAGCCGCACCCGGATCACCCGGGGCGCCGCGGGGGCCTCGGTGTCGTAGTCCACCAGCCGGCGGTGGGGGTCGGTGGACCAGCCGGCGACCGGATCGGGCGCGGGCCCTGCGCTGTCGGGCTGCTGCGGCGTGGCCATGATGTCCCATGCTTCCCGACGGCCCAGTTTTGCGCGAATCGGCTGCTCTACCCTCGATCACTATGCCCGCGGCGAAGGCCGGGCTCACGCCCGAGCAGATCAGCGCGATCGACGCCGCGCACCTGTGGCATCCGTACAGCACGATCGGCGCCGAATCCATCGCGCCCGTCGTCGCCGTCGGGGCGCGCGGCGCCCAGTTGACCCTGATCCGCGACGGCGAGCGTGTCGAGGCGCTCGACGCCATGAGTTCCTGGTGGACCGCGATCCACGGGCATGGGCACCCGGTGCTGGATGCGGCGCTGTCCGCTCAGCTCGGCGCGATGAACCACGTCATGTTCGGCGGGCTGACCCACGAACCCGCGGCCCGGCTGGCCCAGCTGCTGGTCGAGATCACCCCAGCCGGTCTGGAGACGGTGTTCTTCAGCGACTCCGGGTCCGTGTCGGTGGAAGTGGCGGTCAAGATGGCGCTGCAGTACTGGCGCAGCCTCAACCGGCCCGGCAAGCACCGGCTGATGACCTGGCGCGGCGGCTATCACGGCGACACCTTCACCCCGATGAGCGTCTGCGACCCCGATGGCGGCATGCATTCGCTGTGGACGGACATCCTGGCCGCCCAGGTGTTCGCCCCGCAGGTGCCTCGCGACTACGACGCCGCCTACAGCGCGGCGTTCGAGGCGCTACTGGCCCGGCACGCCGACGAACTGGCCGCGGTCATCGTCGAGCCCGTCGTGCAGGGCGCCGGCGGCATGCGCTTCCACGACCCCCGGTACCTGCGCGACCTGCGCGAGATCTGCCGCCGGCACGAGGTGCTGCTGATCTTCGACGAGATCGCCACCGGCTTCGGCCGCACCGGCGAGCTCTTCGCCGCCGACCACGCCGGCGTCAGCCCCGACATCATGTGCGTCGGTAAGGCGCTGACCGGCGGCTACCTGAGCCTGGCCGCCACCCTGTGCACCACCGATATCGCCCACACCATTAGTGGCGGCGAGGCCGGCGCGCTGATGCATGGGCCCACGTTCATGGCCAACGCACTGGCGTGCGCGGTCTCCGTCGCCAGCGTCGAGGTGCTGCTCGCGCAGGACTGGCGGTCGCGGGTCGCGGAGATCGGCGCCGGGCTGGCCGCCGGCCTCGAATCCGCGCGGGCCCTGCCCGGTGTGACCGACGTCCGGGTGCGTGGCGCCATCGGCGTCATCGAATGCGCCCGGCCCGTCGACCTGGCCGTCGCCACTCCGGCGGCGCTCGATCACGGCGTCTGGCTGCGCCCGTTCCGCAACCTCGTCTACGCGATGCCGCCCTATATCTGTACGCCCGACGAGATCTCCCGGATCACCTCGGCGATGGTGCAGGTCGCCCGCCTCGTCGGCTAGCGGTGCCGACCCGCTGCGCTGCGCCTGGACTATGCGGCGACCGCTGCGCCCGGCTTGGACTATGCGGCGACCGCTGCGCCCGGCTGCGCCACGCTGGCGGTGGCCGCGGCCGCACTGGCGATCGCCACTGACGCCGATGGTGGCGACCCGCTGCGCCCGGCGTCGCCGCGCTGGCGATCGCCACTGACGCCGATGGTGGCGACCCGCTGCGCCCGGCGTCGCCGCGCTGGCGATCGCCACTGACACCGATGGTGGCGACCCGCTGCGCCCGGCGTCGCCGCGCTGGCGATCGCCACTACGCTGAACGCCTATGAACGCCTCCCCGCGGGCACCGATCGACGTTTCCCCCCTGGCCTGGCTGGACGCGGTGGAACGGCAGCGCCGCGAGGCCGGGCTGCGCCGCTCGCTGCGGCCGCGCCCCGCCGTGGCTACCGAGCTGGACCTGGCCTCCAACGACTACCTGGGGCTTTCCCAACATCCCGACGTGATCGACGGCGGGGTCGCCGCGCTGCGCATGTGGGGCGCCGGGGCGACCGGGTCCCGCCTGGTCACCGGCGACACCGAACTGCACGAGGAATTCGAGGCCGAGCTCGCCGACTACGTCGGGGCGGCCGCGGGATTGCTGTTCTCCTCGGGATATGCGGCCAATCTGGGGGCCGTCGTCGGCCTGTCCGGCCGGGGCTCGCTGGTGGTGTCGGACGAGTTCTCGCACGCCTCGCTGGTCGACGCCTGCCGCCTGTCGCGGGCGCGGGTGGCGGTGACGCCGCATCGCGACGTCGGCGCCGTGGAAGCGGCGCTGCGGGCGCGCGCCGAGGAACGCGCGGTCGTCATCACCGAGTCGGTGTTCAGCACCGACGGCGCGCTGGCGCCGCTGCGGGAGCTGCACGACGTGTGCCGCCGGCACCGTGCCCTGCTCATCGTCGACGAGGCGCACGGCCTCGGGGTGCGCGGCGGTGGGCGCGGGCTGCTGCACGAGGTCGGGCTGGCCGGCGCGCCCGACGTGGTCATGACCACCACGCTGTCCAAGGCGCTGGGCAGCCAGGGCGGCGCGGTGCTCGGGCCGGAGTCGGTGCGGGCCCACCTGATCGACGCGGCGCGCACGTTCATCTTCGACACCGGCGTGGCCCCCGCGGCGGTGGGCGCGGCACGCGCCGCGCTCGGCGTGTTGCGGGCCGAACCGTGGCGTGCGGACGCGGTGCTGCGCCACGCCGCCATCCTCGCCGAAGTCTGCGGCGTGCTCGAGGTGCCGCAGTCGGCGGTCGTGTCGGTGATCCTGGGCGACCCGGACGTGGCGGTGGCCGCCGCGACTGCCTGCCTGGACGCCGGTGTGCGCGTCGGATGCTTCCGGCCGCCGACCGTGCCCGCTGGCACCTCGCGGCTGCGGCTGACCGCACGCGCCTCGCTGGACGCCGACGAGCTGGAGGTCGCGCGCCGCGTGCTGACCGATGTGCTTGCCGCGCTTGGCTAGGGCATACCGGTGACGGTCCTCGTCGTCACCGGCACCGACACCGGGGTCGGCAAGACGGTCGTCACCGCGGCGCTGGCCTGCCACGCTCGCCAGGCCGGCATCGACGTGGCGGTGTGCAAACCGGTCCAGACCGGCACCGACTCCGGCGACGACGACCTCGCGGAGGTCGGCCGGCTGTCCGGGGCGACCCATCTGGCCGGGCTGGCCCGCTATCCGCAACCGCTGGCGCCGGTGGCCGCGGCGGAGCAGGCCGGGATGCCGTTGCCCACCCGCGAGCAGCTGCTCGCGCTCATCGGCGAGCTGGACCGGCCGGGCCGGCTGACGCTGGTCGAGGGCGCCGGTGGGCTGCTGGTCGAACTCGGCGAAAACGGTGTCACGGCACGCGATCTCGCTGTCGCGCTCGGCGCGGCGGTGCTGGTTGTGGTCAGCCCGTCGCTGGGCACCCTCAACCACACCGCGCTGACACTGGAATCACTTGTCGCGCATAATCTTTCGTGTGCCGGGCTGGTGATCGGCGCCTGGCCGCAGCGTCCGGGGGTTGTGGAGACGTCCAATCGATCCGCGCTGGCCCGGTTGGCCGCGGTGCGCGCCGCGCTGCCCGCCGGCGCGGCGTCGCTGGACGCGGCCGCCTTCGCGGCACTGTGCGCCAACGCCTTCGACCGCGACTGGATCGCCACGCTGGCCGGCTGATGGTTCACTCCATCGAGCTGATCTTCGACCGCGACACCGAGGCCGCGATCCGCACCAGCTGGGAAGCGTTGGCCGCGGCGGGAATTCCCAGCCAGGCGCCGGCCAGCCGGCCGCACGTGACGCTGGCGGTGGCCGAAGGCATCGCCGCCGACGTCGACGCGCTGCTGGTCCCCCTGAGCAACCGGTTGCCGCTGGGGTGCCTCGTCGGCGCGCCGGTGTTGTTCGGCCGCGGCAGCGCGGTTTTCGCGCGGCTCGTGGTGCCGTCCGCCGAGCTGTTGGCCCTGCACGCCCGGGTGCACGAGCTCTGTGCCCCGCATCTGGTGCCCGGCCCGATGCCCAACAGCCTGCCCGGCCAATGGACCGCGCACGTGACGATGGCCCGCCGGGTCGGTGGCGCGCAGCTCGGGCGCGCCTTACGCATCGCGGGCCGGCCCGCCCAAATCCAGGGCAGCTTCGTGGGTTTGCGCCGCTGGGACGGCAACAAGAAAGCCGAGCACCTGATCGGCTAGTGGTGATCGCAAGCGCGGCGTAGCCGGGCGCAGCGGGTCGCCATCTTTGGGCCAGTGGTGATCGCAAGCGCGGCGTAGCCGGGCGCCGCGGGTCGGGCTTTCCGGGCCGTCGTCCCTCTCGGTGCAGTCCGCAGAAATTCTACGGTCGTTGACTTATCTCCGTCGGTGTCGTTAGCCTGAATCTGCAGAAAGTCCACACCCGGGGAGTTATGCGATGCCAGGACTTTCCGCGGCTTGACATCGCGACCGTATATGGCGTGAAAACCATTGGGAGCGGCCGGGTTGCAGGTTCGGAGTGAAGGAGGGCATGATGCGTACAACGACTGCGGCGCTAGGCAGTGCGGCGTTTTTTCTCGTCGCCCCGGGGACCGTCGCTGGACTGATCCCCTGGCTGATCACCGGCTGGCAGTGCCATCAGCCGCTCGGGCATTGGGTGATCGCCCAAATCGTTGGCGTGCTGTTGATCTGCATGGGCCTGGTGCCGGTGCTGTCGGCGTTCGTGGAGTTCGCCAAGGCGGGTGGCACCCCGCTACCCGTCGCTGCGCCTCGACGACTCGTCGTCAGTGGATTCAACCGGTATGTGCGCAATCCGATGTATGTCGGCCTGCTGGTAGTCATTGTCGGCCAAGCCCTGCTGTTCGGCAGTCTCGGCGCGCTCATCTACGCCGCGGTGATGTGGGCGGTGACGGCATCGTTCGTGCGCTGGTACGAAGAACCCACCCTGCAGCGCCAATTCGGGCCCCAATACCAGGCCTATGTGCAGGCGGTGCCCGCGTGGTTCCCCCGACTGCGCCCATGGACGCCAGACCCCACCTGACATCGCCCTCTGGATCTGGTGCCCCGCCGGGACATCAGCCGTCGCAGCGCTTCGTCGCCACCCGGCTCACTAGCCGCCCGACAGCGCGAACTCGCCCCTTGCCATGGCCTCCTGCACTCGGGCGCGTCGTTCGTCGATGGCGCGACCGAGGTCCTGCAACAACAACGGCTTGCCCGTCACCAATTCGACGAGGCGATCGCGGTCGATTTCCAAAGCGGTGACCTCGTCGACCGCCTGCGCGTCAGCCAGGTTGGGCTGCCGGGTCAGCGCGGTCACTCCCAGGAACGAGCCCTCGTCCAGGCCGCCGGCCGCGACCGTCGTTCCGTCCTTGGCGGTGGCGCTCAACCGTACTCCGCCCGCGAGCAGAAACGTCATCTTCTCGGGGACCCGGCCGGCGTGCTCGACGATCTCGTTCGCCCCGTAGCGAACGATTCTGGCGTGCGACACCAACGACTGCTGATCCGATGGGCTCAGCCGCAACGCCGGCGCCACCACTGTCCGTAAAGCCTTTTCGATGTGTTCGGTCGTCGAGATGTCGTCTTCGGCACCATCCAGGCGCAGGCCCTCGCGCCGCGCGCCATACCAGAGCCAGCGCAGAAACGTCGCTTGCGCGGCGGAATCGTCAGCGGGCGACTTCAACCCGACGGTGAGGAGGTAGTCGACACCCCCGGCGGGCGCCGCGGCGGCCACCGCGTTGGGCCTGCGCTGCGGCAACGCGTTGGCCACTCGTTCCAGCAGTGCGCACACCCGGTCGGGCGGGTCAACCTCGGAAAACGTTGTGGTGATGGCCAATTGGTGACCACCGGGTGGGCGGCTGAGGTTGGTGAACGAGGTGGTGGCCAGCACCGAGTTCGGGGTGATCTGTAGTCCGCGGCCGGTCTGGATGTGGACGGAGCGCCAGTTGGCCTCCACGATGCGGCCCCGCGCCGCCGGGGTGTCCAGCCAGTCGCCGATGCGGAAGGGCTGCTCGAACAACATGAACAGCCCCGACACGATCTGGCCGACGGAATTCTGCAGCATCAGCCCGATCACCACTGAGGTCACGCCCAGCGCGGTGAAAAGGCCGCCCACGCGGACGCCCCACACGTAGGAGAAGATGACCGCCAGCCCGACCCCGATCAGCACAAACCGGGTCACGTCGAGGAAGATGCCCGGAATCCGCTGGCGCCACGTCCCTTGCGGCGCGCCCTCGAACACGGTCGCGTTGAGCCCGGACAGCAGCAGCACCAACACCACGAAGCCGAACACCGTCGCCAGAACCCGCACCGACGTGAACTGCGCCGGCATCCGTGCGACGTTGACCAGCAACACCAGCAGGGCGCCCAGCGGGATCAGGTAAGTGCGCAACAGGAACGCGGGCCGGGCCAGCGGGCTGTTCTTGCGGACCAGGTTGTGATGCCATTCGGTGAGCGCGATCAGCAGTAGCGGCAGCCCGACGACCACGCCGGCGGCCCAATACAGCGATGACGAGTCCAAGGAGGTCACGGCCCTGCCCTATCCTTCCGACAACTTCCAGATCTGCTGCTCGACGCCGCCGACGGTGACGCTGCCCGCCGGCGTGAATTGACGGATGTCGTGCATCGCCTCGTACACCTTCGAGGTGACAAAGATCCCCGTTTGCGTTGTGCTGCTGCGTGTTTGATGAGCCAGATTGACCGCCGCGCCCCACATGTCGTAGACGATGCTGGAGCGTCCGACCAGTCCGCTGATGACGTTTCCCGTGTTGATGCCGGCCCGCAGGGCCAGGTGGTAGCCCGTCCTTGCGTTGAAGCGCGCGATGATTTCTGTCATCTCGATCGCGAATTCGACGGTGCGGTGGACGCTGTCCAGGCGGGGGAAGTTCAGGCCGCAGCTGGCGAGGTAGCCGTTGTGCAGCGTGCGAATCGGCTCGATGCCGAGGGATTCGGCCGCCGAGTCGAGTTCGCGGATCAATTCGTCGACGATGCCCACCAGTTCGCGGCCGGACAGCCTGCCCGAGATCTCGTCGAGGCCGACGAGGTCGGCGAAGATGACGGTGACGTCCTGGTGCTCGAGGGCGATCGTCTGTTCGCCCTCGCGGTAACGCCGCGCCACGGGCTCGGGCATCAGCGACCCGAGCAGCCGGTCGTTTTCCCTGCGTTGTTCGCCCAGCAGCTCTTCCTTGATCTGCAGGTTGCGGCTCATCTCGTTAAAAGTGGCCGTGAGTTCCCCGATTTCGTCGCGGGAGGTGACCGGAATCGTGACGTCGTAGTTGCCGGCCCCGATCTCCTGGGCGCCGGCCTGCAACCTGCGGATGGGCCGCACGAAGATCTGCGCGACCAGCAGCGCCGCCACGCAGATCACGAAAACCATTGCGGTGGTGGTGATCACGAGCGTCTGGGTGAGCGACATGACCCGGGCGTTGGCCTCGGCGGTCTCTCTGGTCGCGATGATCGACCAGTGCAGGTCGGAATTCGGCACGGACAGCGGGGCGTAGGCCGCGAGTTCACGCCGTCCCAGATAGCTGGTGTCGGTGAGGGTTCCGGTCTCGCCGCGTTGGGCGGCGCGCACGGCGGCGGTGGCCACGGGCTGAACCAGCGTGGTGCCGCCCCACCTGATCGCCGTGTCGACGGTGTCGGCCCGGGTTCCGGTCGCGACCGCCTCGGTTTTGTATCGCTCGGGGTCCTCGAGGAACAGCCGTGAATCGGAGCGCATCAGGTTGTCCGGGCCGGCGAGATACGTTTCGGCGGTCTCGCCCATGCCCGCGGCTTTCCACTGCTTGTCGGCGGTCATGATCCGATTCACCTTGGCGATGGGCAGGGGCAGCGCCAGCACCCCGGCCGCGCTGCCGGGCGGACCGATCGGCGCCGTCAACCACGCGATGGGCTGACCGAGTTGGGGTTGGTAGGGCGCAAAGTCGGTGATCCACACGAAGTTCACCGAGTTCGCGGCCATCGCCTTCTCATAGGCGTCCCGCAGGTTCGATTGGCGATACGGACCGGTGCGGACATTGGTGCCGAGGGAGGCCGATTTCCGCACGCTGTAGACCACGTTGCCGCGGGTGTCCAAAAGCAGCGCATCCCGGTATTCGAATCGGGTCGCGATCTCGCGAAAGTAGTCGTTGAAGCGCGCATTGGCGGCCGACCAAGCGCTGTCGTCGCCGGCGCCATCGGGCGCGGCGTCCGTCTGACTCGAGGACCGACTCGCCGCCACGGTGTAGTGCGCCTGCAGGTACTTCTGCGCGTTGTTGCTCGGCAGCACGGCATCGAGTGCCAGCTTCTTGCCGGTGTCGCGCTCGATCGGTTCGATCAGCCGCTTGGTGTAGAAGTCCACCAGCGCGCGTTGCTGTCCCGGGTCCACGGGCGCGTTGGCCAGCTGATCGAAACCGGCGGTGAAGTCGCGCACCGCATCCAGTGCGGTGGTCCCGTGGCTGTAGACGACGAGCGAATCCGACAGATCCGAGAACAGAGTCTCGATGGCGCGTTTCTGCGCCGCGCGCATCTGGGTCATCCGCTCGGACGCCGCGGGCAACAGCGCGTTGCGGGCCGCGACGTACTCGACCGTTCCAATCACACCCAGCGACGCCAGGCTGGCCACCAGCAGCATCAGCATCACCTTGGACTGAATGCTGAATCGGGACAGCGCTCGTGGGCGACGCCACTTCTGTCGGGCCGGGTTCTGCTCGTCCGGGGGGACCGGCTCGGTCGAGCGCCGCGACATCAATCGAGTTCGGTCAGGGATTGCGTTACGGGGGAGCGCACGCCGCAACGCCTACCCACCGAAGAGAAGATACAAACCGGTGAAGGTGTAGCCGACCATCACCAGCATCATCGTCAACTGCCCTGTGAGCTGGTGGCCGGCGGGCAGCAGCCGCAAAGCTTTGTCGTGGGCGGCGATCACCGCGACGATGTGCCCGGTGACCACGCAGATCACCTTGATCGCGGCCAGCACCGGCGGATGCATGGACAACACGTAGGCGACGTGTAAGTGCGCCAGGCCGAACAGGTTCCAGCCGTGGCCGAACGGGTCGGCCAGCGCGAACACCGCCTGCTGTCCGCGCTCCACCAGGTAAGACAGGTAGTGCGCGAAGATGTAGCCCACCACGATCGGGATCAACGAGTGCGCCATCTCGCCGGGCAGCGCGCGGCGCCGCTCGCGGTCGACGCCTCCGGTGGCGCGCGCGGCCAACGAAAACGTCACCGCCACAACGGAAATGAACACGATCAGCCCGAGGGTGCGCAGCGCCGACGACGCCACCGTGGGGGACACGCCGACGTCCCGCGTGAGCTCGTCGGCGAAGCCGCGCCAGGTCGGCGATGACGAGAAGCTGTCGAACGCCGTGGACCCGAGCAGCACCGCCAGCAGCACGACGACACCCGGGCGCACGGGCAGCGACGGCAGATGGTCGAGCGGGCTCCCGACGACGATTCGGCCGGTCTCCCGATTGCGGCGAAACGGCGAGAGCCGGGAGACGGCCATGCTGTACACGCCGAATGGGTCGGCGCGCGCCAGCCAGCGCTGCCCGCACAACCAGGCCCCGACGAGCATCAGCACCGCGTAGGCGGCGATCCACGTCCTGATCCAGGGCAGCGACGCCGAGTTCGGGCTGGCCAGTTCCATCCAGACGAAGGCGAACAGGCCGATCGCGGCGGGGCGGTAGCCCCAGCCTTCCGGGTAGGACAGCCGCGGACGGCCGATCCGCGCCGGCGTGAGGCGTCGTAGCAGCAGATACACCGTGCGCATGGGCGAGATCACCCGCCATACCGGCCCGAAGACCAGCGACAGCGCCACCAATCCGACCCACAGCAGCACATAGAACGCGCCGAGCAGCGCGTTGGCTTCCGACTCGGGTCCCCAGATCCCGGCCGCCACCGCCCACAGCGCGAATACCAGCGCCAGCGCCGCGGCCGTCCAGCGGGTGACCCGGGCGTCGACGAAGGTGGTCAGCGCCGCCGGTAAGGGCCGGCCCGGCCGCAGCGGATCGAACCGCGGTTGCCGCCACGCGAACGCGACGAGGGCGAACGTGAACGTCAGCGCCCATGCCGCGCCGACCATCGCGTACGCGTACGGCACCGGGAGGTCGCCCGACCCGCCGAGGCCATGCGCGAGCACCACCGCCGTGGGGGCGGAGGTCACGGCTGAACTTGGATGGTGGCGATAGTGCGGTCCAGATGGTGCAGCTCCACCGCGACGTTGCCGGGGACCTCGACGGCGAAGTCAAACGTCTGGTGTGGTGCCGCCGCGACCTGGAACTTGTGATCGGGTGTGGAATGCACGTGCAGCTCGTCGGTGGCGTCGCTGGTCACGTGCAGGGTGATCTGCTGGCGCACCTTGGCCTGCAGCGTGGCGTTGGTGGGGGTGACCTGCCCGTTGGCGATGGTCACGTCGATCACCAGGGGCGCCGCCGCGTTGTTGTTGGTGGAACCGCCGCAAGCGACCAGGCCCCAGACCAGCGCCGCCACGAACGCCGCGAAAAAAGTGCCGCGCATCGTCATCGCCCTAGGCCGCCCGGGGGGTCTGTTGCTTGTCCTCGACGGGCTCCGGTTCGGTGACGGCGTTGCCGAGTCGTCCCGCCCCCCATGTCAGGCCGGCGATCACCATCAGCGTCAGGAACAGCACCACGAACGAGCCGGCGGTGAACAGCCACACCGGGGCGTTCTGGTCGCGCTCGCGCTGCAGGATGGTGATCTCCTGCACGAACGGCCGGTTCATCGCCGACAGCGCCGGAACCTCGGGCGCCGGGATCGCCTCGTCGGCCGGTTCGTAGATCGGCACCGCGGTCATCGTGTAGCCGTCCTGGACCCGCAGCAGCGTCTTCCACGAGCCCCACACCGGAAGCGGGTGCGTCGACCGGTAATGCCCGGGGCCCACCTTCTCGAGCTCGTCGATCTGCAGCCCGCGGTTGTTCTCCATCCGGCCTTGCCAGGACAGGATCGTCACCCACTCCGGGTGCTGGCTGACCATGTCGGCCGGTTGCAGTTGGATGTCGGCCGACACCATGCGGTGGCCGGGCGCGGCGGGCAGATCGGTCAGCATGATGGTGGCGTTGTTCTGTCGGGGCACGACGATATGCAGCCCGTTGGCCACCGCGCCGCCGATCACCAGCACCGTGACCACCACCACCGAGATGCCGGCGGCGCGGCCGGGAAGCCGCTGGCCGGTGAGCACCATGCCGAACAGCGCGCCGCACATCCCCATCAGCACTGCGACGGGCACCGCCATGGCCAGGGCCTCGCCCCACATGCTGATCGGCCACGGGTAGTGGTAGACCGCCGAGATCCACAGCGACTCCAGCCACAGCCCGACGGTGCCCACACCGAGGCCCGCGACGGCGCCAAAAGCGATGGGCCGCTTGACAAGCGGGGTCAGCGCGATCAACTCGACCGCGAGCGCGGGGCCGAGATACAGGGGGAACCAGTTGATCGGTGCCCCCAGGATCGGGCCGACCAGCAAGGCCACCCCACCGCGCAGGGCGATGGCGAAGACGGCCGCGATCAGGGCCGCGCCCCGCCCCATGGTGATGCGAGCGGCGACTGCTGCCAGCGCGGCCGCGGCGGCGATCATCATGGGCTGCAGGACGAGGCGGAATTGCTCGACGCCGAAGTCGTACTCGATCTGATAGACCGACAAGCCGATGAACATCCCGCCGAACGACAGGTAGCGCAGGAACGTGATGAACGCGCCGTGCAGCACGTCGGCACCCAGCTGGGCCTCACCCTCGCGCTCCAGCATCAGCACCGCGAACAACGAAAAGCAGGCGCCGCCGATCATCATCAAATGTGTTGGACCCCAGAGGGTTACGTCCTGGCCGAAGATGCGGTGCCAGATGTCGTCGAGCGGGAACCCGATCATCGCGTACAGCCCGCAGCCGGCCATCAGCACACCGCCGACCGGGGCTTGCCAGTTACGCGTGATGCGCACCGCCGCCGGGCCGGGCTTGTCGAAGGGCAGGACGACCGCGGTCATCCCGCCCAGGAAGATGCCGAACAGCCCGATGATGATGAAGTAGTGCGCCGGGTTGGCCAGCGGGCCGGGGTCGCGGCCGTTGCCGATGTGCCAGCTGACATCCCAGATGAACCCGAACAGCGCGCAGATGATTGACGTGGTGAATACCAGCACCGGCAGGGCGACCCAGCTCGGCCGGTGGAACTTCTCGCCCACCTTGTCCGCGGCCCGGGCGAGCCACCGGATGCGATGCGTGCGGTGGGCGTGGCCCACCCACAGCATGAGCAACGTGATCACCACCGCGGCGATCGAGAGCCCGATCACCTGGTCCAACCCCGCACCGCGCGCCGGTGCCTCGGCAACAATCGTCAGTTCATTCGACCGCATCGTCGTGCCTCCCAATCGCGCCGGGCCGCCCCGGAGGATCCGATTGAAGTCAACCGCTTATTACTGTCAAGTAGGTTCGTGACTGATTGTTTAATGCCCCGATCCGGTGCCCGTCAATCACGCTCTTGATCGGGCGTGTCGGGTTTCGCAGCCTCGGTGGTGGGCTTCGCGGCGCCCGCGGCGTCGCGGCCCTCCCGGCGGTCGCGCAGCGCGATGTACAGGATCACGGCGACGACGATCACCGCAGGCAGGAATGCCGGCAACGCCAACAGCAGGTAGTGGTGTGCCAGGTATTCGACGTGCGGGGTCACCATGGTCGTATACCCAGGGGTCGGCGGAGTTCTTCGGCCGTTACCCTACTTTGAACACCTTTTCATTCAGGCTGCCACCGCCACGGGGCAGATGTGTCCCCATGCGCGGACACGAGAAAGAGGCAAGGGAGTACCTGGTGACGCAAGCGGCAACCCGACCGACGGCCGAAACCGGCAACGACGAGGACATCCTGGCGGTGGCCCGGCAGCAGGTGCTGGAAGGTGGCCAGGGCTTGAGCCGCGACCAGGTCCTGCGGGTGCTGCAGCTGCCCGACGACCGGCTCGACGACCTGCTGGCGCTGGCCCACGAGGTGCGGATGCGCTGGTGCGGCCCCGAGGTCGAGGTCGAGGGCATCATCAGCCTCAAGACCGGCGGCTGCCCCGAAGACTGTCACTTCTGCGCCCAGTCCGGCCTGTTCGAATCGCCGGTGCGCAGCGCGCGGCTCGACATCCCCAGCCTGGTCGAGGCGGCCAAGCAGACGGCCAAGTCCGGTGCCACCGAGTTCTGCATCGTCGCCGCGGTCCGCGGGCCCGACGAGCGGTTGATGTCCCAGGTCGCCGCCGGCATCGAGGCGATCCGCAACGAGGTCGAGATCAACATCGCCTGCTCGCTGGGGATGCTGACGCCCGAGCAGGTGGAGCAGCTCGCGGCCATGGGGGTGCACCGCTACAACCACAACCTCGAGACCGCACGCTCGTACTTCACCAACGTCGTGACCACGCACTCCTGGGAGGAGCGCTGGGAGACGCTGTCGATGGTGCGCGACGCCGGCATGGAGGTGTGCTGCGGTGGCATCCTCGGCATGGGGGAGACGCTCGAGCAGCGCGCCGAATTCGCCGCTGAACTCGCCGAACTCGGACCCGACGAGGTCCCGCTGAACTTCTTCAACCCGCGACCGGGCACGCCGTTCGGCGACCTGGAAGTGCTGCCGGCCAGCGAGGCGCTGAAGTCCGTCGCCGCGTTCCGGCTGGCGCTGCCGCGCGTCATGTTGCGCTTCGCCGGCGGCCGCGAGATCACGCTGGGCGACCTCGGCGCCAAGAAGGGCATGCTGGGCGGCATCAACGCCGTGATCGTCGGCAACTACCTGACCACGCTGGGCCGTCCGGCCGAATCCGACCTGGAATTGCTCGGCGATCTGCAGATGCCCCTCAAGGGCCTCAACGCCAGTTTGTAACCCGATTCGCCGCGGCTAGGTTGGACACTTGTGGTTGGCGATCTGGGTGCTGCGGTCAGCGCCGGCGTCTACAACGTCTACACCGGGGAATTAGGGGGCACCGCCGTGCCGACAGCGGCTCAGTTGGGTCTTGAGCCGCCCCGGTTCTGCGCGGCGTGCGGCCGCCGGATGGTGGTGCAGGTCCGTCCCGACGGGTGGCGGGCGCGTTGTTCGCGCCACGGTGAGGTCGACTCCGCCGACCTGGAGGCACAACGGTGAGCGAGCAGACCCAGTCGGACGCCCGGGAACGGGTGCGCGCGCTCGTGCTCGTCGCCGCGGCCTCGGCGCTGACGGGCCTGCTGATCGGCGCGGTGTGGGCGTGGATCGCGCCGCCGATCCGGGCCGTGGTGGCGCTCACCCGCTCGGGCGAGCGGGTCCATGACTATCTGGGCAACGAGTCCGAGCACTTCTTCGTCGCGCCCGCCCTGATGCTGGGCCTGCTGACCGTGCTGGCGGTGGTCGCGTCGGTGTGGGCGTGGCAGTGGCAACAGCACCGCGGACCGGGAATGGTCGTCGCCCTATCGGTCGGCATGGTGACCGCCGCCGCGGCCGCCGTCGCGGTCGGGGCCGGGCTGGTGCGGCTCGGCTACGGCGCCTTGGACTTCGATGCGGTGCCGCTGAGCAAAAGCCCGTCCGTCGCGTACGTCACTCAGGCGCCGCCGGTGTTCTTCTCCGACCGTCCGCTGCAGATTGCGGTCAGCCTGTTGTGGCCGGTCGGCGTCGCCGCCCTGGTGTATGCCGTGCGGGTGGCCGCGGACGCCCGTGACGACCTGGGCGCGCTTCCGCCCGCGCCTAAGCCTTCCGATGCGCTGCCGATGCGAGGGGGCGGCGCGGCGGAAGCGACGGTGTCATAGCGGACGGCGGCGAATCCTGCGGCCCGTGATCACCTTGGCCGCGATCTTGGCCAGCCGGGCCATCCCGACGTAGGTCATCGGGTTGAACATCGTCGGCCAGGTGGTGCGCACCAGGTGCTCGGTCAGCGGGCGCCCCTCGAAGCGATCCGTCAGCCAGCGCAAGGTCATCGGCGCCGACAGCGGGTGCAGCATCATGTGTTCGTTGAACGCGTCGCGGTGGTAGGTGACCCGCGCGCCGCCCGCCGAATAGGCGTGGGCGAGCAGGTCGATGTCGTGGACGTCGATCAGGTAGTCGTGCACGGCCTGCACGATCAACACCGGCGGCGTCGGCACCGCGGCGCCCAGCTTGATGTGGTCGAAGACGTACGAGACTTCCGGCGTGGACAGGATCTTCTCGAGGGGCTCGTCGAGGTAGTCGCCCATGTTCTTGCCGGCCATGCGGACGACAGCCCCCACGGTGGTCATCTTCTCCAGCGAGTCGAGCAGGGCGCGCCCCTCCTCGTTGGTGTGCTCCCGGATGACCCGGTCCAGGTCGGGGTAGATGTGCGCGAGCGCGGCCACCACCAGCGCGGGCAAGCCCGACAGGAAGCTGCCGTTGAGCCGGCGGAACGTATTGCCCAGGTCGCCGACGGGCGAGCCGAGCACCGCCCCCACGATGTCGAGCTCAGGCGCGTACTCGGCGCACACTTCGGCCGCCCATGCGCTGGCCAGGCCGCCCCCGGAGTATCCCCACAGCCCGATCGGTGCCGACTTGGACAGACCCAGGCGCTCCGAACCCAGCGCGGCCCGGATGCCGTCCAGGACGCGATAGCCGGGCTCATACGGCGCCCCCCACAGGCCGCGCAGGCCCTCGTGGTCGGGCACCGAGACGGCCCAGCCCTCGGCGACGGCGGCGGCGATCAGGAAGAGCTCGAACTGGCCGATCGCCCCGAGCGCCTTCGCCCGGCGCCGCAGCGCATAGGACGGGAAGCAGCGCGACGACACGGCGTCGATCGCGCACTGGTACGACAGCACCGGGCAGGGGCGCCCCGGGGGGAGGTCGGCCGGGACAATCACGGTCGTCGCGGTCGCCTCGGGCTCGCCGTTCATGTCCATGGTCCGGTAGAGGAGCTGGACGGCTTTGATGGGTTGCGGGATCAGACCGAGGAAGGCCAGCTCGACGTCGCGCGAGCGCAGCACGGTCCCGGGCTCGGCGTGCTGGAAACCCAATGGCGGCTGATAGAACGGGTCGTCCGAGGGCAGCAGGGGACGCACTTTGCGTTGCAGTTCCTCGTGCGGCGGCCGGGCGATCCATTCCGCGCCCTGCGTGCCTGCCAGGTTGCCGAGCTCAGCCATTGAGGCTCCCTTCGTGGCCACCCGGCATTGTCGCGTACGAACGACAGGTAACCAAAACGTCAACGCCGCGCTGTGAGCGACTTCTCGTCACCGCGGGCAGGTCAGACACGTCACGGGTGCCCACCGCAGGGCGCGTCGCCCGAACGACGCGTGTGGCTAAGCCTAGCCGGGGAGCCCGGGTGGCCTGAGCGCGGCGAATTCGTCGGTGACCCGCAACGCGGCGTCGGTGAACCGGTACAGCGCGGCCGGACGTCCGCCGCTGCGCCCGGATTGCGCGATGGTGCCGGTGGCGGTGATGACGCCGCGCCGTGCCAGCACCCGCTGCAGGTTCGTGGCATCGACCTGATATCCCAGCGCGGCTCCGTAGATGTCGCGCAGCGTGGAGAGCGCGAATTCCCTTGGCGCCAAGGCGAACCCGATGTTGGTGTAGGACAGTTTGGCATTCAGCCGGGTGCGGGCGTTGTCCACCATCGGTCCGTGGTCGAAGGCCATCGGCGGCAGGCGGTTCACCGGGTGCCAGCGGGTGTCCGACGGCAGCTCGGGGCTGGCGGGGGAGGGCACCAGGCCCAGGAAGGTGGACGCGATCACCCTGGCGCCCGGCACCCGGTGCGGGTCGGAGAACACCGCCAGCTGTTCCAGATGTGCCAACTCCTTGAGGTCGACCTTCTCGGCGAGCTGGCGGCGGACCGAGGTGATCATGTCCTCGTCGTTGCGGACCTGCCCGCCCGGCAGCGACCACGCGCCGCGTTGTGGGTCCTTGGCGCGCTGCCATAACAGCACGTTCAGCTGCGGTTTCGCCGTTGGGCGCCCCTTGGCAACCTCGTCGGTGACGTCGCGAACCTGGAACACGACCGCGAGCACTTCGTGGGCGGTGCTACGATGGGCCATGTTTTCGATTATAAGTCGAAAACCTCCTGGCTGAAAGGAGCCCCCATGACGGTGATCAATCGCATGGACACGCTCGCCGAAGACATGGTTGCCGACATCACGAATTCGCCCACCGGCTACGCCGGCGTGGCCGCTGATGCGCAGTGGGCCGCGGAGATTCGCCGGCTGGCGAAGTTGCGCGGCGCCACCGTGCTCGCGCACAACTACCAGCTGCCCGAGATCCAGGACGTGGCCGACCACGTGGGCGACTCGCTGGCGCTGTCGCGGATCGCCGCTGAGGCACCCGAGGACACCATCGTGTTCTGCGGTGTGCACTTCATGGCCGAGACGGCCAAGATGCTCAGCCCCGACAAGACGGTGCTGATCCCGGACCAGCGCGCCGGCTGCTCGCTGGCCGACTCCATCACCGCCGACGAGCTGCGCGCCTGGAAGGACGAACACCCCGGGGCGGTCGTCGTCTCCTACGTCAACACCACCGCGGCGGTCAAGGCGCTCACCGACATCTGCTGCACGTCCTCCAATGCCGTCGAGGTCGTCGAGTCCATCGACCCCGACCGCGAGGTCCTGTTCTGCCCGGATCAATTCCTCGGTGCCCACGTGCGCCGGGTCACCGGCCGCGAGAACCTGCACGTGTGGGCCGGCGAATGCCACGTGCACGCGGGCATCAACGGCGACGAACTCGGCGACCAGGCCCGCGCGAATCCCGACGCCGAGCTCTTCGTGCACCCCGAATGCGGTTGTGCCACTTCGGCTTTGTACCTCGCCGGCGAAGGCGCCTTCCCCCCGGACCGGGTGAAGATCTTGTCCACCGGGGGCATGCTCGATGCCGCGACCCAGACCAATGCGCGGAAGGTGTTGGTCGCCACCGAGGTCGGCATGCTGTATCAGCTGCGGCGGGCCGCGCCGCAGGTCGACTTCCGCGCGGTCAACGACCGTGCCTCCTGCAAGTTCATGAAGATGATCACCCCGGCGGCCCTGCTGCGCTGCCTGGTCGAGGGCGCCGACGAAGTCGACGTCGACCCCGAGATCGCGGCCGCCGGCCGCCGCAGCGTGCAGCGCATGATCGAGATCGGGCAGCCGGGCGGTGGCGAATGATCGCCCGTCCCCAGTGGACTCACAGCGCCGACGTCGTCGTGATCGGCACCGGCGTCGCGGGTTTGGCTGCCGCGCTGGCCGCCCACCGCGCCGGCCGCCGCGTCGTCGTCCTGAGCAAGGCGGATCAGGCGCGCGGCGCGACGGCGACCCACTACGCGCAGGGCGGTATCGCGGTCGTCCTGCCCGACAACGACGACTCGGTCGAGGCCCACGTCGCCGACACCGTGGTCGCCGGGGCGGGCCTGTGCGATCCCCAGGCGGTCTACTCGATCGTCGCCGACGGGTACGCGGCCGTCTCCGAATTGGTCGGTGACGGAGCGCGATTCGACGAGTCCGCCCCGGGCCGGTGGGCGCTCACGCGCGAGGGCGGGCACTCGCGGCGGCGCATCGTGCACGCCGGGGGCGACGCCACCGGCGCCGAGGTGCAGCGCGCGCTCGACCACGCCGCCCGCACGCTGGACATCCGCACCGGGTACGTGGCCCTGCGAGTGCTGCACGACGGGGCGGCCGTGACCGGCGTCCTGGTGGGCAACCCACAGGGCTACGGCATCATCAGCGCGCCCTCGGTGATCATCGCCAGCGGCGGCCTCGGGCACCTGTACGGCGCGACCACCAACCCGGAGGGATCCACCGGTGACGGCATCGCGCTGGGCCTGTGGGCCGGCGTCGCGGTCAGCGATCTCGAGTTCATCCAGTTCCACCCCACGATGCTCTTCGCGCCCGGGGCCGCCGGTGGCCGGCGTCCGCTGGTGACCGAGGCCATCCGCGGCGAAGGCGCGAGACTGATTGACCGGCAAGGCGATTCGGTGACGGCTGGTGTTCATCCGATGGGCGACCTGGCTCCGCGCGATGTCGTCGCGGCGGCCATCGACGCGCGGATGAAGGCCGTTGGGGACCCGTGCGTCTTCCTCGACGCGCGCCACATCGCGGACTTCGCGAACCGGTTCCCGACGGTCACCGCCGCCTGCCGGGCCGCCGGCGTCGACCCCGTCCGCGAGCCCATTCCCGTTGTGCCCGGGGCGCATTACAGCTGCGGGGGCATCGTCACCGACGTCTGCGGCCAGACCGAGCTGCCCGGGCTGTTCGCCGCCGGCGAGGTGGCGCGCACCGGGCTGCACGGCGCCAACCGGTTGGCGTCCAACAGCCTCCTGGAGGGATTGGTGGTGGGCGGCCGGGCCGGCAAGGCGGCGGCCGCGCACGCCGCGGCGACCGGGCCGGTGCGCGCGGTCGCGCCCGAGCCGGTCGTGCACACCGCGCCCGAGCGCGCCGAGCTGCAGCGCGCGATGGGCCGCGACGCCTCGGTGGTGCGCGACGCCGCCGGGCTGACCAGGCTGTCCACCACGCTCTCGCAGGCCAAGGCGCGCACCGTCGGGGGACGCCGCGATTTCGAGGACGTCGCGCTGGCCGTGGCCGCCCGCGCGGTCACGGCGGCGGCCCTGGCCCGCACGGAAAGCCGGGGCTGCCACCACCGCGAGGAGCACCCGCAAGCCGTGACCGAGCAGGCCCGCAGCAACGTGCTGCGGCTGGCCGACGACCAGGACTCGGTGCTGGTGGAGGCACTGGCGGCGGTGGTGTGACCGTGATGTCGGACTGCGAACTCGCCGCCGCGCGGGGAACCATCAAGCGCGGCCTGGTCGAGGACCTGCGCTACGGACCCGACATCACCACGCTGGCGACGGTGCCCGCCGAGGCGGTGGCCACCGCGTCCATGGTGCCCCGGGAACCCGGCGTGATCGCCGGCATCGACATCGCGCTGCTGGTGCTCGACGAGGTGCTCGGCGCGCGCGGCTACGAGGTCGTCGACCGCGTGGAGGACGGCGCCCACTTGCAGGCGGGCGAGCCCGTGCTGACCGTGCGGGCAGAAACCCGCGGGCTGTTGACCGCCGAGCGGACCATGCTGAACCTGATCTGCCATCTGTCGGGGATCGCCACCACGACGGCGCACTGGGTGGCCGCCGTGCATGGCACCAAGGCCAAGGTGCGCGATACCCGCAAGACCCTGCCCGGCCTGCGGGTGCTGCAGAAGTACGCGGTGCGCGTCGGCGGGGGCGTCAACCACCGCCTCGGGCTCGGCGATGCCGCGCTGATCAAGGACAACCACGTGGTGGCCGCGGGTTCGGTGGTCGACGCGCTGCGCGCGGTGCGCGATGCGGCGCCGGATCTGCCGTGCGAGGTGGAAGTGGATTCCCTCGAGCAGCTCGACGAGGTGCTGCCCGAAAAGCCCGAACTGATTTTGCTGGACAACTTTCCGGTGTGGCAGACACAGATGGCGGTGCAACGCCGCGACGCGCGCGCACCCGCCGTCCTGCTCGAGTCCTCCGGCGGCCTCAGCTTGGAGAACGCCGCCGCCTACGCCGCGACCGGCGTGGACTATCTGGCCGTCGGGGCGCTGACGCATTCGGTGCGGGTGCTCGACATCGGCCTGGATATGTAGGCGATTGCCGCGGGTGAGCCACCACCATCGGGTGTGAATCCTGGGCATGGAGTGTGAATCCTGGGCGGCACTTCTCGGCGTGTCGCCGCCCTGGGCTCACACTCAACGCCGCCAGCGCACACTCAACGCCGCCAGCGCACACTCAACGCCGCCAGCGCACACTCAACACCGCCGGCTCACACTCAACGCCCGCGCGACCGGAGTTCAGGCGATGTCGGCGACGAAAACGCCGATCCGGCGCAGCTGCATGCGCGCCATCGCAGGCAGCCCGTCCCCGTCCGAGCCCGCGGGCAGGATCCGCGGGTTGATCAGGTGCACCGTCCGGTTGCGGCTGAATTCCACGTCGGCCTCGCCGGCGGCCAGCACGTTCTTCACCCAGTTCGTCTTGCCGTGACCCAGCACGATCGCCAGCACGTTGCCCTTGCGGTACGGCGTGATGATGGTCTCGTACTGCTTGCCGGAGGTGCGGCCGCGATGCTTGATCGTCGCCGTCCCCGGCAGAAAGCGGGCGATCGGCTTGACCGCCGGGTTGAAGTACTTGATCTGAAACCGCTCGAGCCAGGGCGGGAAGACCATGGGGACGCCCGGAGCATTGTTCGGGTGATCCTTGGCGGACATTGGCGCCTCCCTGGGTCGGCTCTTGTTTTCAGCGCGGGGTATGGCCTCTGTACCGGCACACTACCGGTGGGATATTGATTTGAGTTCCTCTGGGACAATGGACACCGTGAGCACCACCCAACCGTCGCCGATGGCCCGTATCGACCTGCGGGGCGCGGAATTGACGGCTGCCCGATTGCGGGCGGCGCTGCCGCGCGGCGGCGCCGACGTGGAGGCGGTGCTGCCCACCGTGCGCCCGATTGTGCAGGCCGTCGCGGAGCGCGGCGCCGAAGCCGCCCTGGAATTCGGGGCCTCCTTCGACGGCGTGCGGCCCCCCGCCGTCCGGGTGCCCGAGGCGGCCCTCGAGAAGGCCCTGGCCGACCTGGACGCGGCGGTCGCCGACGCCCTGCGCGTGATGATCGACCGCACCCGCGCCGTGCACGCCGACCAGCGCCGCACCGACGTCACGACGACACTCGGCCCGGGCGCGACGGTCACCGAACGGTGGGTACCGGTCGAGCGGGTGGGCCTGTACGTGCCCGGCGGTAACGCGGTGTACCCGTCCAGCGTGGTGATGAACGTCGTGCCGGCGCAGGCCGCCGGGGTCGCCTCGCTGGTGGTGGCCAGTCCGCCGCAGGCCCAATTCGACGGGCTGCCGCATCCGACGATCCTGGCCGCGGCCCGGCTGCTGGGGGTCGACGAGGTGTGGGCCGTCGGCGGCGCGCAGGCGGTGGCGCTGCTGGCCTACGGCGGCACCGATCTCGACGGCGCCGAGCTGGCGCCCGTCGACATGATCACCGGGCCCGGCAACATCTACGTCACCGCCGCCAAGCGGCTGTGCCGCTCGCGGGTCGGCATCGACGCCGAGGCCGGCCCGACGGAGATCGCGATCCTGGCCGATAACACCGCCGACCCCGCGCACGTGGCTGCCGACATGATCAGCCAGGCCGAACACGACGAGATGGCCGGCAGCGTGCTGGTGACCCCCAGCGCAGATCTGGCCGCGGCCACCGACCGGGAACTGGCCGCCCAGTTGCAGACCACCGTGCACCGCGAGCGGGTGACCGCCGCGCTGGGTGGGCGTCAATCGGCGATCATCCTGGTCGACGACGTCGACGCCGGCGTCAAGGTGGTCAACGCCTACGCCGCCGAACACCTGGAGATCCAGACCGCCGACGCGGCGAGCGTGGCCGGGCAGATACGCGCGGCGGGAGCCATTTTCGTCGGCCCGTACGCGCCGGTGAGCCTCGGGGACTACTGCGCCGGCTCCAATCACGTCCTGCCGACCGCGGGCTGCGCGCGGCATTCCAGCGGCCTGTCCGTACAGACCTTCCTGCGGGGCATCCACGTCGTCGACTACACCGAGGCGGCGCTCAAAGACGTGTCGGGGCACGTGATCACACTCGCCGAGGCCGAGGACCTGCCGGCGCACGGTGAGGCGGTACGGCGGAGGTTCGAGCGATGACCGGGCCGCAGCAACCGACACTGGACGACCTGCCGCTGCGCGAGGACCTGCGCGGCAAGTCGCCTTATGGCGCACCGCAATTGGCGGTGCCGGTGCGGCTGAACACCAACGAGAACCCGCACCCGCCCAGCAAGGCGCTGGTGGACGACGTGGTGCGCTCGGTCGCCGACACCGCTGGCGACCTGCACCGCTATCCGGACCGCGACGCGGTCGCGTTGCGGACCGACCTGGCCGAGTACCTGAGCGCCCAAACCGGGGTTCGACTGGGTGTTGAAAACCTCTGGGCGGCAAACGGTTCCAACGAGATCCTGCAGCAACTGCTGCAGGCGTTCGGCGGCCCGGGGCGCACGGCGATCGGGTTCGTCCCCTCCTACTCGATGCACCCGATCATCTCCGACGGCACCCGCACCGAATGGTTGCAGGCCGCCCGGGCCGACGACTTCAGCCTGGACGTCGAGGCCGCGGTGGCCGCCATCACCGACCGTCAACCCGATGTGGTGTTCGTCGCCAGCCCGAACAACCCGTCCGGACAGAGTGTTTCGCTGCCGGATCTGCGGCGGCTGCTCGACGCGGTGCCGGGCATCCTGATCGTCGACGAGGCCTACGGCGAATTCTCGTCGGAGCCCAGCGCGGTGGCGTTGGTGAGGGAGTATCCGACCAAGCTCATCGTCTCGCGCACCATGAGCAAGGCGTTCGCCTTCGCCGGAGGCCGGCTCGGCTATCTGATCGCCACACCGGCGGTGATCGACGCGATGCTGCTGGTGCGGCTGCCGTATCACCTGTCGTCGGTCACGCAGGCCGCCGCGGGCGCGGCGCTGCGGCACGCCGACGACACGCTGGGCAGCGTCGCGACGCTGATCGCCGAACGGGAGCGCGTCTCAACCGAGTTGACCCGCCTGGGTTTTCGGGTGATCCCCAGCGACGCCAACTTCGTGCTGTTCGGCGAGTTCGCCGACGCGCCCGCCACCTGGCAGCGCTATCTGGACGCCGGCGTGCTGATCCGCGACGTCGGAATCCGCGGCTACCTGCGCGCCACCACCGGCCTGGCCGAGGAGAACGACGCGTTCCTGCGGGCCAGCGCCCGGATCGCCGCCACCGAACTGGCCCCCGTCAACGTAGGAGCGCCATGACCGCCACCCACACCGGACAAGCCGCCCGTCGCGCGCGCATCGAGCGTCGCACCAAGGAATCCGACATCGTCATCGAACTCGACCTCGACGGCACCGGCCAGGTCGACGTCGACACCGGGGTGCCGTTCTACGACCACATGCTCACCGCGCTGGGCAGTCACGCCAGCTTCGATTTGACCGTGCGCACCAAGGGCGACGTCGAGATCGAGGGCCATCACACCATCGAGGACACCGCGATCGCCCTGGGGCAGGCGCTCGGCCAGGCCCTGGGTGACAAGAGGGGCATCCGCCGGTTCGGGGACGCCTTCATCCCGATGGACGAGACGCTGGCCCACGCGGCGGTCGACGTGTCCGGCCGGCCCTACTGTGTGCACAGCGGCGAGCCGGATCACCTGCAGCACACCACCATTGCCGGCAATTCGGTGCCGTACCACACCGTCATCAACCGGCACGTGTTCGAGTCGCTGGCCGCCAACGCCCGCATCGCGCTGCACGTGCGCGTCTTGTACGGGCGCGACCCGCACCACATCACCGAGGCGGAGTACAAGGCCGTGGCCCGCGCGTTGCGCCAGGCGGTCGAGCCAGATCCCCGGGTGTCGGGCGTGCCGTCCACCAAAGGTGTTCTGTGACAAAGAAATCGGTCGTTGTCCTTGATTACGGCTCGGGCAACCTGCGGTCGGCTCAGCGCGCGCTGGAACGGGTCGGTGCGTCGGTCGAGGTGACCGCCGACGCCGGCGCCGCGGGCGCGGCCGACGGCCTGGTGGTGCCCGGCGTCGGCGCCTACGAGGCGTGCATGACGGGGCTGCGCAGGATCAACGGGGACCGCATCATCGCCGATCGGGTCGCCGCCGGGCGCCCGGTGCTGGGCGTGTGCGTCGGGATGCAGATCCTGTTCGCCCGCGGCGTCGAATTCAGCGTGGAAACCGAAGGATGCGGGCAGTGGCCGGGATACGTGACGCGGCTGCAGGCGCCGGTGATCCCGCACATGGGCTGGAACGTCGTGACTTCCGGGCCCGGCAGCGTCCTGTTCAAGGGGCTCGACGCCGAGACCCGGTTCTACTTCGTGCACTCCTACGCCGCGCAACAGTGGGAGGGGTCGCCCGAGGCGGTGCTGACCTGGGCCACCCACGAAGGGCCGTTCTTGGCTGCGGTCGAGGAAGGTCCGTTGTCGGCCACCCAGTTTCACCCGGAGAAAAGCGGAGACGCCGGCGCGGCCGTGTTGAGCAATTGGGTCCACGGATTGTGACCGGCCGCGCGAAACCGTATTCCACGACGCAAATGCCGAGCAGACCCGTGGCTGGTTGCAGTCTCGGCGCAAAGGAGAAAGTGTGTTGATCTTGTTGCCCGCGGTCGACGTGGTCGACGGCCGTGCCGTGCGCCTGGTGCAGGGCAAGGCGGGCAGTGAAACCGAGTACGGCTCGGCGCTGGACGCCGCGCTGGCCTGGCAACGCGACGGCGCCGAATGGATCCATCTGGTCGATCTGGACGCGGCGTTCGGACGCGGGTCCAACCGCGAACTGCTCGCCGAGGTGGTCGGCAAGCTCGACGTGCAGGTGGAACTGTCCGGCGGGATCCGCGACGACGATTCGCTGGCAGCGGCCCTGGCCACCGGCTGCGCCCGGGTGAACCTGGGCACGGCGGCCTTGGAGAACCCGGAGTGGTGCGCGCGGGCGATCGGCGAGCACGGTGACAAGGTCGCCGTCGGACTCGACGTCCAGATCGACCAAACCCATCCGGCCGGCACGCACCGGCTGCGGGGGCGTGGCTGGGAAACCGACGGCGGCGACCTGTGGGAGGTGCTGGAACGCCTTGACAGCGAAGGGTGTTCGCGGTTCGTGGTCACCGACGTCACCAAGGACGGCACGCTGGGCGGCCCCAACCTGGACCTGCTAGGGGCCGTCGCCGACCGCACCGAGGTCCCGGTGATCGCGTCGGGCGGGGTGTCCAGCCTGGACGACCTGCGCGCTATCGCCACCCTCACCGGCCGCGGCGTCGAGGGAGCCATCGTCGGCAAGGCCCTCTACGCCGGGCGATTCACGCTGCCGCAGGCGCTGGCCGCGGTCGGAGGGTAACAGCGGCATGGACGTGGACGCGTTGGTCGAGACGGCATCGGCGATCCTCGACGACGCTACGGATCCGTTCCTCGCCGGTCACCGCGCCGACTCCGCGGTGCGCAAGAAAGGCAACGACTTCGCCACCGAGGTCGACCTCGCGATCGAGCGTCAGGTGGTGGCAGCGCTGGTGGACGCGACCGGAATCGGCGTCCACGGCGAGGAATTCGGCGGCTCGGACGTCGACTCACCCTGGGTCTGGGTGCTCGATCCCGTCGACGGCACTTTCAACTACGCGGCTGGATCACCGATGGCCGGGATCCTGCTCGGCCTGCTGCACCACGGCGACCCCGTCGCCGGACTGACCTGGTTGCCGTTCATGGACCAGCGCTACACCGCGGTGTCGGGCGGACCGTTGCGCAAGAACGGGGTCGCACAGCCGCGGCTGGCGGCGATCGATCTGGCCGACGCCCTCGTCGGCGCCGGGTCGTTCAGTGCCGATGCCCGGGGCCGCTTTCCGGGGCGCTACCGGATCGCGGTGCTGGAGAATCTCAGCCGGGTCTCGTCGCGGTTACGTATGCACGGGTCCACCGGCATCGACCTCGCCTTCGTCGCCGACGGAATCCTCGGTGCGGCAATCAGTTTCGGCGGACACGTGTGGGATCACGCCGCCGGGGTCGCATTGGTGCGGGCCGCCGGTGGCGTCGTCACCGACCTGGCCGGCGAGCCCTGGAGCCCCGCGTCGGACTCCGCGCTGGCGGCGGGCCCCGCCGCGCACGCCGAGATCCTCGACCTGTTGCGCAGCACCGGCCGACCGGAGGACTACTGACATGCACGCCAACCACAGCGGCCTCGCGGTCCGGGTGATCCCGTGCCTGGACGTCGACGGCGGGCGGGTGGTCAAGGGGGTCAATTTCGAAAATCTCCGGGACGCAGGCGATCCCGTGGAACTCGCCGCCGCCTATGATGCCGAAGGCGCCGATGAGCTCACCTTCCTCGACGTGACCGCGTCATCGTCGGGAAGGACCACCATGCTCGACGTGGTGCGGCGCACCGCCGAGCAGGTCTTCATCCCGCTGACCGTCGGCGGCGGGGTGCGCACCGTGGCCGACGTCGACGTGTTGCTGCGTGCCGGAGCGGACAAGGTCTCGATCAACACCGCCGCGATCGCCCGGCCTGAGCTGCTGGCCGAGATGGCGCGGCAGTTCGGATCCCAATGCATCGTGCTGTCCGTCGATGCCCGCACCGTGCCGTCGGGTTCGGTGCCGACCCCGTCGGGCTGGGAGGTCACCACCCACGGCGGGCGCCGCGGCACCGGACTCGACGCCGTCGAATGGGCCTCTCGCGGCGCCGATTTGGGGGTGGGGGAGATCCTGCTGAACTCGATGGACGCCGATGGCACCAAGGCGGGGTTCGACCTGGAGATGCTGCAGGCGGTGCGCTCGGCGGTCACCGTGCCCGTCATCGCCAGCGGCGGCGCCGGGGCGGCCGAACACTTCGCGCCCGCGATCGAGGCCGGTGCCGACGCGGTGTTGGCGGCCAGCGTTTTCCACTTCCGGGAGCTGACCATCGGTCAGGTGAAGGCCGCCATGGCGGCCGAGGGGATCACCGTCCGATGACGCTGGACCCGCAGATCGCCGCCCGCCTCAAGCGCAACGCCGATGGCCTGATCGCCGCCGTCGTGCAGGAGCGCAGCAGCGGCGACGTGCTCATGGTCGCCTGGATGGACGACGCGGCCCTGGCCCGGACCCTGGAAACCCGTGAGGCGACCTACTATTCGCGGTCGCGTCGCGAACAGTGGGTGAAAGGCGCGACCTCCGGCCACACCCAATACGTCCACTCGGTGCGATTGGACTGCGACGGGGACACCGTGCTGCTGACGGTCGACCAGGTCGGCGGCGCCTGCCACACCGGCGATCACAGCTGCTTCGACGCCGACGCGCTGTTGCAACCGGAGCGCTAACCCACAAACGCTTCGCGCCTGTGTGCAGCGTCACTTTCGCCGGGCGCGCGCATTTCTTCGACGAGAATGGCAGGCAATGTCGAAATGGTTGTCCCGGGACGTCTTGTCCTGGAACGTGGTCGTTCCGGTTCTTGCTGTCGTGGTGCTGGCGGGGATCTGGGGCGAGAAGCTGGGACCGGTCCTGGTCGCGGTGGCCGCGCTGTTTCTCGTCGGCGCCGTGGTCGCCGCGGTGCATCACGCGGAGGTGGTCGCCCACCGGGTCGGCGAGCCGTTCGGGTCGCTGATCCTCGCGGCCGCGGTCACCATCATCGAGGTGGCGCTCATCGTCGCCCTGATGACGTCCGGCGGCAACGAGGCCGCGACGCTGGCCCGCGACACCGCATTCGCCGCGCTGATGATCACCACCAACGGGATCGCCGGGTTGTCGCTGCTGCTCGGCTCCCGGCGCTACGGCGTGACGCTGTTCAACGCCGAGGGCGCGGGGGCCGCGCTGGCCACGGTCACCACAGTGGCCACGTTGAGCCTGGTACTGCCCGCCTTCACCACCGGCCATCCGGGCAGGGAGTTCACCCGCAGCCAGCTCGCCTTCACCGCGATCGCCACGCTCTTCGTGTACCTGCTGTTCGTGTTCACCCAGACCGTCCGGCACCGCGACTTCTTTCTCCCGATCGCGCAGAGAGGCCAGAAGAAGCGTGCGTTCGAGGACGAGAGTCACGCGGATCCACCCACCAGGCGGCAGGCGCTGAGCAGCCTGGTGCTGCTGCTCTGCGCGCTGGTGGCGGTGGTCGGTCTGGCCGAGGAGGAGTCGCCTGCCGTCGAACACGCGGTGATGGTGGCGGGCTTGCCGCAGTCGTTCGTGGGTGTGATCATCGCGGCGCTGGTGCTGCTACCCGAGACCCTCGCCGCGGCGCGGGCTGCGCGAAAGGGCCGCATCCAGACCAGCCTGAACCTGGCGTACGGCTCGGCGATGGCCAGCATCGGCCTGACCATCCCGGTGATCGCGCTGGCGTCGGTTTGGCTCAAGGGGCCGCTGGTGCTCGGCCTCGGCTCCGTCCAGCTGGTGCTGCTCGCGCTGACCGTGGTGATCAGCGTGCTCACCGTCGTGCCCGGGCGGGCCACCCGGTTGCAGGGCGAGGTGCACCTGGTGCTGTTGGCGGCCTACGTCTTTTTGTCGATCAGCCCATGAGGCCGGCTAGGACCGGGCGCGCAGCATCGCCAGCGCCTTGTCCGCGTGGGTGTCCATGTTGAACTCGCTGGAGATCACCTCGAGCACCGTCCGGTCGGTGTCGATGACGAACGTGGTGCGCTTGACCGGCATCAGCTTGCCCAGCAGGCCGCGTTTGACGCCGAACTGCGCGGCGACGGTGCCGTCGGTGTCCGACAGCAGCGGGTAGTCGAAGTTGCGCAGGTCGGCGAACTTGGCCTGCTTTTGCACCGGATCGGCGCTGATCCCCACCCGGTTGGCCCCGACCGCGGCGAATTCGGAGGCCAGGTCGCGGAAGTGGCACGCCTCCTTGGTGCAGCCGGGCGTCATCGCCGCCGGGTAGAAGAACAGGACGACGGGCCCGCTGGACAGCAGTTCGCTGAGCTTGCGCGGCGTGTCCGTCTGATCGGGCAGTTCGAAGTCGGCGACGGTCTCACCAGTTTTCATTCCGCGAGCGTAACGCCGCGGCGAATTTGAGCGCCGACAAGCGCAGCCACGTTACGCGCGCGAGCCGGCCGAGCCCATCTGGGAAGATGGGTCGGTGCACGCCCACCTCGCCGCGACGACCTCACGAGAGGATTTCCGCCAGCTGGCCGCCGAGCACCGTGTGGTCCCGGTGACCCGCAAGGTGTTGGCCGACAGTGAGACGCCGCTGTCGGCCTACCGCAAACTCGCCGCCAACCGCCCGGGCACTTTTCTGCTGGAGTCGGCCGAGCACGGTCGTTCCTGGTCGCGGTGGTCGTTCATCGGCGCCGGGGCGCCCTCGGCGTTGACCGTGCGCGACGGCGCCGCGACCTGGCTCGGCGTGGTGCCGCGGGACGCACCGACCGGCGGCGACCCGCTGCGGGCCCTACGGGCCACGCTCGAGCTGCTGGCCACCGGGCCGCTCTCGGGCTTGCCGCCGCTGTCGGGCGGCATGGTCGGCTTCTTCGCCTACGACCTGGTGCGGCGCCTGGAACGGCTGCCCGAGCTGGCCGCCGACGACCTGGGTCTGCCGGACATGCTGTTGCTGTTGGCCACCGACGTGGCGGCGGTGGATCACCACGAGGGCACCATCACGCTGATCGCCAACGCCGTGAACTGGAATGGGACCGACGAGCGGGTGGACGAGGCCTACGACGACGCGGTCGCCCGGTTGGACGTGATGACCGCGGCGCTGAGCCAGCCGCTGTCGTCGACCGTCGCCACGTTCGACCGGCCCGAGCCGCGCTACCGCGCGCAGCGCAGCGTCGAGGAATACGGGAAGATCGTCGACTATCTCGTCGAGCAGATCGCCGCGGGGGAGGCCTTTCAGGTGGTGCCCTCGCAGCGGTTCGAAATGGACACCGACGTCGACCCGCTCGACGTGTACCGGATGCTGCGGGTGACCAACCCGAGCCCCTACATGTATCTGCTGCACGTGCCGAATGACGCTGGGGGAACGGACTTTTCGATCGTCGGCTCCAGCCCGGAGGCGCTCGTCACCGTGGCCGACGGCGTCGCCACCACGCATCCGATCGCCGGGACCCGCTGGCGAGGGGAGACCGACGAAGAGGATCAGCTGCTGGAGAAGGAGTTGCTGGCCGACGAGAAGGAACGCGCCGAGCATCTGATGCTGGTCGATCTGGGCCGCAACGATCTCGGCCGGGTGTGCGCGCCGGGCACCGTCCGCGTCGAGGACTACAGCCACATCGAACGCTATAGCCACGTCATGCATCTGGTGTCGACGGTGACCGGGCTGCTCGGCGAGGGCCGGACCGCCCTGGACGCGGTCACGGCCTGCTTCCCCGCCGGCACGCTGTCGGGCGCGCCGAAGGTGCGGGCCATGGAGTTGATCGAAGAGGTGGAAAAGACGCGCCGCGGCCTGTACGGCGGCGTGGTCGGCTACCTCGACTTCGCCGGCAACGCCGACTTCGCGATCGCCATCCGCACCGCGTTGATGCGCGCGGGCACCGCCTACGTGCAGTCCGGGGGCGGGGTCGTGGCGGACTCCAACGGCCCCTATGAGTACACCGAGGCGACCAACAAGGCGCGCGCGGTGCTCAGCGCGATCGCCGCGGCCGAGACGCTGACCGAGCCGGGTGCACGCCGCGATGGCTGAGGCCCGCCCAAAGCGCCGCCGGCTCGACGCCCGGTGGCTGATCCGGATCGCCCAGGTAACGCTCGTGGTGGCCGCGGGCGCGCTGTGGGTGGCCTCGCGCCTGCCCTGGGTCGTGATCCGGTCGTTCGACGGGCTCGGGCCGCCCAAGGAAGTGACGCTGTCCGGCGGGGCGTGGTCGACGGCGCTGCTGCCGTTGGCGATGCTCCTGCTGGCCGCGGCCGTCGCCGCCATCGCCGTGCGCGGTTGGCTGCTGCGCGCGCTGGCGGGGCTGTTGGCGCTGGCCAGCCTGGCGGTCGGTTACCTGGGCATCAGCCTGTGGGCGCTGCCCGACGTGGCGGTGCGCGGCGCCGAGCTGGCGCACGTCTCGGTGATGTCGCTGGTCGGAAGCGAGCGGCGGTACTGGGGCGCCGGGGTCACGGTGACCGCCGCGGCGTTCGCCCTGATCGCGGCCGTCCTGCTGCTGCGATCGGCGTCGGACCCGGGGTCGGCCCGATCCAGCGCCATGAAGTACACGACGCCGGCGACGCGCCGCTCGATTGCGCGACGCAACGACGCCGACGGGGCGATGCTGGAGGGGCGACAGACGCCGGAAATGTCGGAGCGGATGATCTGGGACGCGCTTGACGAGGGGCGCGACCCGACCGATGCGCCGAGCGAGTCTGACACCGAGGGTCGGTGACGGACCGCGAGCCGCGGGCCGCTACCCTCATTGACGTCGTCGCAATCGGCTGGGGACAACTGAGTGGCCGTGGGATGACAGCGGGGCGACAGGGCGAAGGGAAACGACAGGCATGAGTCCGGCAACCGTGCTTGACTCCATCCTCGAAGGAGTCCGGGCCGACGTTGCCGCGCGCGAAGCCCTCATCAGTCTGTCCGAGATCAAGGCTGCCGCAGCGGCCGCGCCGCCGCCACGCGACGTGATGGCCGCCTTGCGCGAGCCCGGAATCGGCGTCATCGCCGAAGTCAAGCGCGCCAGCCCGTCGGCGGGTTCCCTGGCGACCATCGCCGATCCCGCGAAACTGGCCAGGGCCTACGAAGACGGCGGCGCGCGCATCATCAGCGTCTTGACCGAGGAGCGTCGCTTTCACGGTTCGCTCGACGATCTCGATGCGGTTCGGGCGGCGGTCTCGATACCGATTTTGCGCAAAGACTTTGTCGTGCAGCCCTATCAGATCCACGAAGCGCGTGCGCACGGCGCCGACATGTTGTTGCTCATCGTTGCCGCGCTGGAGCAGTCGGCGTTGGTGTCGATGTTGGACCGCACCGAATCGCTGGGCATGACGGCGCTCGTCGAGGTGCACACCGAAGAGGAAGCCGACCGGGCGCTCAAGGCCGGGGCCAACGTAATTGGCGTCAACGCCCGCGATCTGGCCACGCTGGCGGTGGACCGGGATTGCTTTGCGCGCATCGCTCCCGGGCTGCCCAGCAACGTGATCAGGATCGCCGAATCCGGTGTGCGCGGTACCGCAGACCTGCTGGCGTACGCCGGTGCGGGTGCCGACGCCGTGTTGGTCGGCGAAGGTCTGGTCAAAAGTGGTGACCCGCGCGCCGCGGTCGCCGATCTGGTCACTGCGGGCACCCATCCGTCCTGTCCGAAGCCGGCTCGCTAGTCGCTACGTCACGGCAAAAGCCCCCGCGCTGATACGTTGAACCCCATGAGCCATCCCCGCACAGAGCCTTGGTGATGGTGGATCTGTCCCGCCCGGACCTTCCGCTTCCGAGCGCAGCCATCGCCGAACCCACCCGCCACGAACCCGATGCGGGTGGCCATTTCGGCGTGTACGGCGGTCGCTACGTCGCCGAAGCGCTGATGGCCGTCATCGAAGAGGTCACCGCGGCCTACGAGAAGGAGCGCGTCAACCAGGACTTCCTGGACACGCTGGATTACCTGCAGGCGCACTACGCCGGCCGGCCGTCGCCGCTGTATGAGGCGCCTCGACTGTCCGAGCAGGCCGGCGCCCGTATCTTCCTCAAGCGAGAAGACCTGAACCACACCGGTTCTCACAAGATCAACAACGTGCTCGGTCAGGCGCTGCTCGCGCAGCGCATGGGCAAGAAGCGGGTCATCGCCGAGACCGGGGCCGGTCAGCACGGCGTGGCGACCGCCACCGCGTGCGCCCTGCTCGGCCTGGACTGTGTGATCTACATGGGCGCCGTGGACACCGAGCGCCAGGCGCTCAACGTGGCACGGATGCGATTGCTGGGAGCCACGGTCGTTTCGGTCCAAAGCGGTTCGAGGACGCTCAAGGACGCCATCAATGAGGCGTTCCGGGATTGGGTTACCAATGCCGACAACACCTTCTACTGCTTCGGCACCGCGGCCGGGCCGCACCCCTTTCCGGCCATGGTGCGCGACTTTCAGCGCATCATCGGCCTCGAGGCGCGCGCCCAGATCCAGGCGCAGGCGGGGCGGCTGCCCGACGCGGTGATGGCCTGCATCGGTGGCGGGTCGAACGCCATCGGCATCTTCCACCCGTTCATCGACGATCCCGGCGTGCGGCTGATCGGATTCGAGGCGGCCGGCGACGGCGTCGAAACCGGAAGGCACGCCGCCACCTTCAGCGGCGGTTCCCCCGGGGCGTTCCAGGGGTCGTTCTCCTACCTGCTGCAAGACGAGGACGGCCAGACCATCGAATCCCATTCCATCTCAGCGGGTCTCGATTATCCGGGGGTGGGCCCAGAGCACGCGTGGCTGCGTGAGAGCGGACGCGCCGAGTACCGGCCCATCACCGACTCCGAGGCGATGGAGGCATTCCGCACCCTGTGCCGCACCGAAGGGATCATCCCCGCCATCGAATCCGCGCACGCGGTGGCCGGGGCCCTGAAGGTGGCACCCGAATTGGGGACGGCCGCGATCATCGTGGTGAACCTCTCCGGGCGCGGGGACAAGGATGTCGAGACGGCCGCGCAGTGGTTCGGGCTGTTGGGATCCAGCGACAGATGACCGTCAAGCAGAGCGAAACCAGCAGGCTCGGGCCGATCTTCGACGTGTGCCGCAACGACGGTCGCGCGGCGCTGATCGGCTATCTGCCTACCGGGTATCCGGATGTGCGGACGTCCCTGGACGGGATGGTCGCCCTGGTCGAATCGGGTTGCGACATCGTCGAAGTCGGGGTGCCCTATTCGGATCCGGGCATGGACGGCCCGACCATCGCCAAGGCCACCGAGGCCGCGCTGCACGGGGGGGTGCGCGTCCGCGACACCCTGGCCGCGGTCGAGGCGATCAGCGCCGCCGGCGGCCACGCCGTGGTGATGACGTACTGGAACCCCGTGTTGCGCTATGGGATTGAAGCCTTCGCCCGCGACCTGGCGTCGGCCGGCGGATACGGCCTGATCACTCCCGATCTCATCCCCGACGAAGCCGGGCAGTGGCTGGCGGCGTCCGAGGAGTACGGGTTGGACCGGATATTTCTGGTAGCCCCCTCCTCGACGCCGCAGCGCTTGGCGATGACGGTCGAGGCGTCCCGCGGATTCGTCTACGCGGCGTCGACGATGGGCGTGACGGGGGCGCGCGACGTGGTGTCCAACGCCGCGCCCGAGTTGGTGGGCAGGGTCAAGGGGATATCGGAAATCCCCGTCGGTGTCGGGCTGGGGGTGCGGTCGGGAGAGCAAGCCGCCCAGATCGGCGGCTACGCCGACGGTGTCATTGTCGGTTCCGCGCTGGTGTCGGCGCTCGGAGACGGGGGTTTGACCGCATTGGGCGCACTCACTGAGGAACTCGCCGCCGGTGTGCGTCGAAGGGCGGCGGCGTCGTGACGAAGTTGCTCGCGTCTTTTCCGAGTCCGCCGCAGGGTGTCTGGCACCTCGGCCCGCTGCCCATCCGGGCCTACGCGCTGTTCATTATCGCCGGCATTGTGGCCGCCCTGCTGATCGGCGACCGGCGCTGGGAGGCGCGGGGCGGCGAGCGTGGGGTGATCTATGACATCGCGCTGTGGACCGTGCCGTTCGGCTTGATCGGTGGTCGGCTCTACCACCTGGCCACCGACTGGCGAACCTATTGGGGCCCGGGCGGGGCCGGACTCGGGGCGGCGATCCGGATCTGGGACGGCGGCCTGGGTATCTGGGGTGCGGTGGCGCTCGGCGCCGTGGGCGCCTGGATCGGGTGCCGCCGGCACGGCATTCCGCTGCCGGCCTTCGCCGACGCGATCGCCCCGGGAATCATCTTGGCGCAGGCCATCGGTCGGCTCGGCAACTACTTCAACCAGGAACTGTACGGCCGCGAGACCACCCTGCCGTGGGGGCTGGAGATCTTCTACCGCCGAGACCCCTCGGGATACATCGACCCGCATTCGCTGGACGGGATCTCCACGGGCCAGGTGGCACTGGTGGTGCAGCCGACGTTCCTCTACGAATTGCTATGGAACCTGCTGATTTTCGCCGTGCTGATCTATGCGGACCGGCGATTCACGCTGGGGCACGGCCGGTTGTTCGCGCTGTATGTGGCCGGCTATTGCGTGGGCCGCTTCTGTGTGGAGCTGCTGCGCGATGACACCGCCACCCACATTGCCGGCATCCGGATCAATTCGTTCACATCGACTTTCGTGTTCATCGGGGCCGTGGTGTACCTCATGGCGGCGCCCAAGGGCCGCGAGGATCCGGAGAGCCTGCGCGGCAAGCACTACCTGGACGAGGAAGCCGCGGAGCCGGAGCCGGCGACCGTTGCCGCGACGACGGTCGCGGCGGGCGCCGCGGGTGCCGCTGACGACGACGCGCCGACCGAATCCGCGGTGGGGGCGGCCGAAGTCGCCGATACCGACGCACGCGCGGCGGAAGCCGGGCAGGCGGAAGCCGAAGTCGAAGAGCCGCAGGCGGAAGAATCCGACGAGGCGGTCGTCGATGAATCCGGCGAGCCGGAGGCCGCGGCGGTGGCCGACGAGGCCGAAGCGGAGGAATCCGAGGCCGAGGAGCTCGAGCTCGACGAGCCGCAGGCGGACGCCGAAGTCGAAGAGCCGCAAGCCGAAGACGAACAGGCGGTCGTCGATGAGTCCGGCGAGCCGGAGGCCGAGGCGGTGGCCGACGAGGCCGAAGCCGAGGAATCCGAGGCCGAGGAGCTCGAGCTCGGCGAGCCGGAGGCCGATGCGGAAGTCGAAGAGCCGCAAGCCGAAGACACCGACGAGGTGGAAGACGAGGAGCTCCAACCCGAAGCGGACGCAGCGGATTCCGAATCAGACGAACCGGAAGCCGAAAGCGCAGACGTCGCCCCGGAAGAGCCTGTCGCCGAACAAACCCCGGCTCAGCCCGAGACGCGGCGGCGGTGGGGCGCGCGACTGCGGAACCGGCTGTCGGGCCGCTAACCATCCGTTCATGACGGTGTGCCCGAATCTCGGGCGGCGCGGCGCGATGAATCTGGCATGCTGGAAGACTGTGACCCCCGCAAGGTCGACCGTTCGGTGACGCAACCTGGGGCCGGCTCGCACGGCCTGCGTCGTCAGCTCGGCTATGCCGGCGCCGGCGCCGCCGTCGTGCTGGGCGGCGCGCTCGGCTACGTCGGCCTGGTCGACCCGCACGATCCCGCCTCGATCTACCCGCCGTGTCCGTTCAAGTTGCTCACCGGATGGAATTGCCCGTTTTGCGGTGGGCTGCGCATGACGTATGACGTCGTGCACGGTGACCTGGCGGCCGCCCTCCACGACAACGCCTTCGTGCTGGTCGGAATCCCGATGCTGGTTCTGTGGCTGGCCCTTCGCCGCGCACGCGGCGCAGCATCGGTGCCCCGTGCGGCCTTGGTGACCATCGTGGTGGCGACGGTCGTTTGGACGGTTTTGCGTAACTTGCCCGCCTTCCCGTTGATTCCGACCGTTCTTGGTGGGTAAAAGCACACTGCGCGACGGCCTTATGTGCGGGCCGCGGGGGTTACACGCGACTATGCTGGGTCGGCGTGAGTAGACGCGGGAAGATCGTCTGCACCCTTGGGCCTGCGACCAATTCGGACGAGTTGATCTTGGCGCTGGTTGAGGCCGGAATGGACGTCGCCCGGTTGAACTTCAGCCACGGTGATTACGCCGATCACAAGGCCGCCTATGAACGGGTCCGGGTTGCCTCCGACGCCACCGGCCGCGCCGTCGGTGTGCTCGCCGATTTGCAGGGCCCCAAGATCAGGCTGGGACGCTTCGCCACCGGCCCCACCTACTGGGCCGACGGTGAGACGGTCCGGATCACCGTCGCCGATTGCGAAGGCAGCCACGACCGGGTGTCGACCACCTACAAAAAGCTGGCCGAGGACGCCGCCGTCGGTGACCGGGTTCTCGTCGACGACGGCAAGGTCTGCCTGGTGGTCGACGGCATCGAGGGCGACGACGTCATCTGCACTGTCGTCGAGGGCGGTCCGGTCAGCAACAACAAGGGCATCTCGCTGCCGGGCATGAACGTGTCGGCACCGGCCTTGTCGGAGAAGGACATCGAGGATCTCACCTTCGCGCTGGACCTCGGTGTCGACCTGGTGGCGCTGTCGTTCGTGCGTTCGCCGGCCGACGTCGAGTTGGTGCACGAGGTGATGGATCGGGTCGGGCGGCGGGTTCCGGTGATCGCCAAGCTGGAAAAGCCTGAAGCCGTCGACAATCTGGAAGCCATCGTGCTGGCCTTCGACGCCATCATGGTGGCCCGCGGCGACCTCGGCGTCGAACTGCCCTTGGAAGAGGTTCCCCTGGTGCAGAAGCGGGCCATCCAGATGGCCCGCGAGAACGCGAAACCGGTCATCGTGGCGACCCAGATGCTCGATTCCATGATCGAGAATTCACGGCCAACCCGGGCGGAGGCCTCCGACGTCGCCAACGCCGTCCTCGACGGCGCCGACGCGGTGATGCTGTCCGGGGAGACGTCGGTGGGCAAGTATCCGATGGCGGCCGTGCGGACCATGTCGCGCATCATCTGCGCGGTCGAGGACAATTCGACGGCCGCCCCGCCGCTGACCCACGTGCCGCGCACGAAGCGCGGGGTGATCTCCTATGCGGCCCGCGATATCGGCGAGCGCCTCGACGCCAAGGCCCTGGTCGCCTTCACCCAATCCGGCGACACGGTCAAGCGGCTCGCGCGGCTGCACACCCCGCTGCCGCTGTTGGCCTTCACCGCGTGGCCCGAGGTGCGCAGCCAGCTGGCCATGACCTGGGGCACCGAGACGTTCATCGTCCCGATGATGACCTCGACCGACGGCATGATCCGCCAGGTCGACAAGTCGCTGCTCGAACTCGGTCGGTACAAGCGCGGTGACCTGGTGGTCATCGTCGCCGGAGCGCCACCTGGCACAGTGGGGTCCACCAACCTGATCCACGTGCACCGGATCGGGGAGGACGACGTCTAGCCCCACGACGATGCGGTCCGTGCAGCGGATCGAGGAGGAGTGGGGCAAATTCGACCCAGCCCCACCAGCCCCGAGGAGAGCCTGTGCCAGCCGGCAATGAGCCGAACACCACGTCGGACTTCGCGGAGCTGATGGCGACCCTCGACCTAGACCGTGTCTCCGAGGACCTGTTCATCGGCTCGCATCCCAGCAAGAACCCGATGCGGACGTTCGGTGGTCAGCTCATGTCGCAATCGTTCGTCGCGAGCAGCCGCAGCCTGGTTCGTGACGACCTGCCGCCGAGCGCGCTGTCGGTGCACTTCATCAACGGTGGCGACACCGACAAGGACATCGAGTACCACGTGACGCGGCTGCGTGACGAGCGGCGGTTCGCCAACCGGCGCGTCGACGCGATACAGGACGGCACATTGCTGTGCTCGGCGATGGTCTCCTACATGGCCGGCGGCCGGGGCCTCGAGCACGGCATCGAGCCGCCGCAGGTGGCCGAGCCGCACACCCAACCCACGATCGGCGACCTGTTGCGCGGTTACGAAGAGACGGTCCCGCACTTCGTCAACGCCCTGCAGCCCATCGAATGGCGTTACACCAACGATCCGGCATGGGTGATGCGGACGAAGGGGGATCGGCTGCCGCACAACCGGGTCTGGGTCAAGGCGCTGGGAGAGGTCCCCGAGGACCCCGTATTGCACACGGCCACAATGGTGTATTCCTCGGACACCACGGTGTTGGACTCGGTCATCACGACGCACGGTCTCTCCTGGGGGTTCGACCGCATTTTCGCCGCGTCGGCCAACCATTCCATATGGTTTCACCGGCAGGTCAACTTCAACGACTGGGTGCTGTACTCGACGTCGTCGCCCGTGGCGGCGGATTCGCGCGGGCTGGGCACCGGGCACTTCTTCGACCGGTCCGGGCAACCGCTCGCCACGGTGGTGCAAGAGGGCGTGCTGAAGTACTTTCCGTCTTCTCGCCGATAAACCGTTACCCAATAGCTGCAGGATATCGGCCCGAATCTCTCCCGGTGGGGTCCTGACCGGGCGTAACTTTGACGTAGCCGGGTATTCGGTGCAGAGGCGGCACACACGCCGCCCAGCTGTTGTCAGCGCATCGGGAGGTGAGGGTGAACGGGCCGGTAGTGGACGTCACAGCAAAACCCCGGGTGCGCGAACGCGTTGTCGTCTCGGCCGATTCGTTCGCGATCCGTTTGGCCGGCGCCCTGGCGCTGCTGTGCGCGGCGTGCTGGTTCATCGAGATCCTCGCCCGCCACCACAGCCAACCCAACTGGCATTTCGCCGACCGCCTGGCGTGGTCGGTGACGGTTCTGGTTGCGGTGGCGTGGATCGCGCGCGGCGTCTTTTTGGGCCGCCCGGTGACGACGATGCACGCCATTGCGGCCGCGTTGTTCGTGCTGGCGGGGTTGGGATTGCATGTGCTGTCCTTCGATCTGCTCGGTGACATCGTGATCGCCAGCTCCGGCATGGTGTTGATGTGGCCGATGACCTCGCATCCGCGGCCCGCCGACCTGCCACGGGTGTGGAAATTGATCGAGGCGACCGGCGACGATGCGTTGGCGCCGTTCACCATGCAGACCGGCAAGAGCTACCACTTCACCGCCGACGGCACCGCGGCGCTGGCCTACCGGACGCGGATGGGAATCGCCGTCGTCGGCGGCGACCCGATCGGTGACGAGGAGCACTTCCCGGAACTGGTGGCCGATTTCGCGGCCACCTGTCATGCCCACGGATGGCGCATCGCGGTGGTGGGGTGCGGCGAGCGCCGCCTCGGACTCTGGAACGACTCGGCGGCGTTGGGACAATCGTTGCACGCCATACCGATTGGGCGCGACGTGGTTGTCGACGTGTCGGGGTTCGACATGGTCGGCCGCAAGTACCGCAACCTGCGTCAGGCGGTCAAGCGCACCCATAACTGCGGCGTCACAACCGAAATCGTCGCCGAGCAGGAGCTCGGCGACACGCTGCTGGCCGAGCTGACCGAGGTGGTCCGGGAATCGTCCAAGGGGGCACGCGCCGACCGCGGATTCCACATGAACCTCGACGGCGTGTTGGAAGGCCGATTTCCCGGGATACAGCTGATCATCGCCAGGGACGCCGCGGGCAAGGTACAGGCTTTCCACCGATACGCCACGGCCGGCGGCGGCAGCGACATCACCCTCGACGTCCCGTGGCGACGCCGCGGTGCCCCCAACGGGCTCGACGAGCGGCTCAGCGTCGACATGATCATGGCCGGCAAAGACAATGGGGCACAGCGAGTCTCGCTCGCGTTTGCCGCCTTCCCCGAGATCTTCGACGACAAGAACCGCGGCTGGACCCAGCGCGTCTTCTACCGGCTGATCCACATTCTCGACCCGCTGATCGCACTGGAATCGCTGTACCGGTACGTGCGCAAGTGGCACGCGCTCGACGCCCGGCGCTACGCGCTGATCTCCTGGACGCAGATCGTGCCGCTACTGTTCGTGCTGTTGTCGCTGGAGTTCATGCCGCGCCGGCGGCACCTCTGAACCTGCCCGTCAGCTGTGGGGGACAGCCTGATTGGCAGCGCCTGCCCAGTTAACGGACAGAACATTCTCACCCTTGGTGACTACCGTCGAAGGGATAGGTAGTGGTTGGCTGTCGCGCGCGCGGGGTCCGGACGCCCCGAACGAAGCGGTTGGTGAAACTACGGGAAAGGGGAATGTCATGGGTGACACCTTTCGCGACCCCCTCGACCATGTGAGGACGACACGACCACATGCCGGCGAGTCGCTTATCGACGTGATGAGCTGGCCAGGCTACCTGTTCATGGTCGTCGGCGTGATCGCCGTTTTCCGGTGCCTCGTCGCCCTCGGCACGGGCCACGACGGCCGGAGCCTGATCGGCGGCGCGATAGCGATCGTCGCGATGACGGTCGGGTTGCTGTGGCTCAAGGTCGAACGCGGGCGGGTCCGCAAGCTCGAGAACCGCTGGTATGAGGAGCACCCGGAAGCCTATCGGCAGCGCCCCGCCAGCTGACAGTAGGAGCGCGGCGCTCAGGCCTCGCGGTCGACACGCAGTTCGTCGCAGCCGATTCCCGTCCCCAGGTGGTGGGTAGCCACCACCACGGTGCGCTCCGGCGACAGCAGCCGGGAGTCCGGGGCCAATAGGTCGCGCAGGACCTCGTCGGCGTCGCTGACGTCGAGGTGTTCGGTGGGCTCATCGAGCAGCACGATCCGCGCGGGCGAAAGGACCGCTCGGGCCAGCAGTAGTCGCCTGCGCTGGCCCGCCGAAAGGGCTTGCGCGCCACCGGTCAACACCGTGGCCAAGCCGTCGGGCAAGCCGGCGAGCCACGTGCCCAGGCCGACGGCTCCCAGGGCCGCAGTGAGTTCGTCGTCTCGGCAGTCGCCGCGGGCGACCAGCAGGTTGTCCCGGACGGTGGTGGCAAAGATGTGGGCGTCCTCCGCGAAAAAGCCGATGGCGCAGCGCAAGTCGGCTTCGCCGAACTGAGTCAAGGCGACGCCGTCGAGCAGCACCTGTCCATCCAGCGGCGGTAGCAATCCGGCGAGCGTCATCAGCAGTGTCGTCTTCCCCGAACCGCTGGCACCGGTAACGGCCAACCGCGCCCCCGGGGCCAGGTCCAGCTCGACGCGGATCGAGCCGGCCGCGCCGTGACCGCAACGCACATCCGCGGATAGCCGGCCGGTGCCGACCGGCCTCGGCGCCGGCTGTGTCGTTTCGAGAGCCGCACGGGGCCCCTCGGCCGTCAGCTCGAGCAATCGGCGCGCGGCGATCCGCGACCGGGTCAGCTGCACGGCCGCCGCCGGCAGCGGCGTCATCGCCTCGAACGCGGACAGCGGCAGCAACATCAGCACGGCCAGCGTGGTGGGCGCGACCGCGTGCGCCAGCCCGATCCCGGCCACCACCGCACCGAGCACGCTGGCACCGACGGCCGCGGTGGGCATCGCCTCGGCGATGGCGGCCGGTTTGGCGGCCGCGTCCAGGGCGCCACCCCACGCGCGTTGCCGTCGTTGCGATTCGGCGATGACGTCGGGAAGCAGGCCGGCGACGCGCAGCTCGGGCGCGTGTTCGAGCGCGATCATCGCGGAGGTGTCGCGCTCGGAATGATGTTGCCGCGCGATGTCTTCCTGGGTCGCCGCGGCCCGGCCGGCGAGGCGGGGCGCGAGGAAACCGGCGATCAGAAGGCAGATGGCGAGCACGACGGCGGCCGCCGGCGAAATGGTGGCCACGACCGCCGTGGCCGCGAGCGCCAGCACCGCCGCGACGCCGATAGGCACCAGGGCGCGCACCAAGACGTTGGCCAGTTCGTCGACGTCGGCGCCCACCCGGGCCACCAGTTCACCGCTGTGCAGCCGGACGGCCGCGGCCGCGGGTCCGCGCGCCAGGCGCTGATAGACCTGCACTCGGGCGGTGCCGGCCGCGCGCAGGGCCGTGTCGTGGGTGACCAGGCGCTCGCAGTAATGCAGCACGGCCCGCGAGATCGCGAACAGGCGGACCGCGACCGCGGCGACTGAAAGGTCGAGCACGGGCGGCATCTGCCAGGCACGGGTGATCAGCCACGCCGCAATGCCGGCCAGCGCCAGCGCGCTGCCCAACGAGAGCACCCCGAGCGTGATCGCGGTCAGCACCCGTGGCAGTCGGGGACGCAGCAGCGCCGCGGCGGCCAGCAGGGGCTCGTGCCCGCGAGTCGCCGTCGAATCAGACCGGGGCATAACGCACCTCACGGTCGGCGACCACCTCGACGACCTGATCCCCGATGGCCAGCACCGGCTCGCGGTGCCCGACCACGATGACGGTCGCGCCGGCGCGGGCGCGCTCCACGATGGCTTGCAGGACGCGTTCCTCGGTGCGCGCGTCCAGGTGCGCGGTCGGCTCGTCGAGCAACAGCACGTCGGCCGCCGATCCGAGCGCCCGCGCGAGGCCCAGCCGTTGCCGCTGTCCCAGGGACAGTCCGACACCGCCACGCCCCAGCACGGTGTCGCGCCCCTCGGGCAGCTCCGCCAGCACTGCGCCGAATCCGGAGACAGCACAGGCTGTTTCGCGATCCTCCAGCTCGCCGAGCAGCGCCAGGTTCTCGTCGACGGTGCCCGGCACGAGCACCGGGCGTTGCGGCAGCCAGGACAGCTGCCGCCACCACCGGGCGGGCTCGAGATCGGCGACATCGACCCCGGCGACGGTGACCCGGCCCGACGAGGGCGCGGTGATGCCGGCGATCGCCTGCAGTGTGGTGCTTTTGCCGGCGCCGTTTCGACCCGTCAGCACCGTCACGGTGCCGGGTTCGATCGCCGCGTTCAGATCCCGCGGCGCCTGACCGTCGCGGCCGGTGACGGTGAGATGTTCGAGGCGGATCCGCGCACCGCGCGCGGTGACCGTCCGTGTCCCGGTTGGGGGCGCGGTCTGTCCGCCGATGAGGGCGAACGCCTCAGCCGCGGCGGCCCTTCCGTCCTGCGCGGCATGGAATTCCACGCCGATGCGCCGCAGCGGCCAGTACACGTCCGGCGCCAGCAACAGCACCGTCAAACCCGTGGTCAGGGTCATCTCGCCGAAGACCAGGCGAAGCCCGATGCCGACGGCGATCAGCGCCACCCCGAGGGTGGCCAACAATTCCAGGACCAGGGCCGACAGGAAGGCGATTCGCAGCGTCGCCATGGCCGAGCGCCGGTGCGCGGCAGCGAGTTCGGCGATGCGCCGTTCGGGGCCCGCGCCACGCCCCAACGCCCGCAGGGTGGGGATGCCGGCGATCAGGTCCAGCAGCCGGGCCTGCAGGGTGGTCATGGCGGCCAGTGCGGCCGTCGAGCGGTCCCGCGTTGCCAGCCCGATCAGCACCATGAAGATCGGTATCAGCGGCAGCGTGATCGCCACGATCGCCGTCGATTTCAGGTCGTAGGCCGCGATCACGGCGACGGTGGCCGGCGTCAGGATCGCGGCGAGCAGCAACGTCGGCAGGTATCCGGTGAGGTAGGGACGCAGGCCGTCCAGGCCGCGGGTGACCACCACCGCGGCGGCGTCGCGTTGCGCCGCGAGCTCACCGGGCTGCCTGGCGGTCACCGCATCGAGCACCTGGCCGGACAGGTCGGCGATGACGGCGCTGGCTCCCCGGTGCCCCAGCCGGGCCTGAAACCAATGCGCCGCCGCGCGAATCACCCATAGTGCCAACAGGAGTGACAGCGGTCCCCACCACGTGTGCAGCCCGCGCCCGGGGGGCTCGTCGACGGCGCGTGCCACGATGCGCGCCAGCACGATCGCCGAGGCGATCGCGCAGGCGGAGATCAGCACCCCGCAACCCACCGCGGCGACCAGATAGCGGCGCAGCGCCGTCGATGCCCGCCACAGTCTCGGGTCCAGTGGCGCCCTGCCTGCGCGGTCGCTACCGCTCAGGACGGGCGCCTTGCCAGACCGATGGGTGCGGGTATCCGGTCGGCCGAGATCCGTTGCCGGAACACCCAGTACGTCCATGCCTGATACACGACCGTCAGCGGGGCCATGAAGGCCGTCACCCACGTCATCACCTTGAGCGTGTAATGCGTCGAGGACGCGTTGTAGATGGTCAGACTCCACTGCTTGTTCAGCGTCGAGGGCACCAGGTTCGGATACAGCGACCCGAACAGCAGGATCACCACCGCCGCGACCACGAGCGCGACGCAGGTGAACGCCCAGCCGTCGGAGGCGCGCCGCCACACCAGAAGCACCGCCGCCAGCTGCGCCACGACGGCCGCGGCCAGCACCAGCCAGGTCCAGTCTTTGCCATAGGCCACCTGCGTCCAAAGCCCAAAGCCCGCAACCAGTCCGGTCACCGGAAGCGAGAGCCACACACCGAAGCGGTACGCGTCCTCGCGGATGGCGCCGGAGGTTTTCAACGCGACGAACACCGCTCCGTACAGCAGGAACAGGCCGGCGGTCGCCAAGCCGCCCAACACCGTATAGGCGTTGAGCACATCGGCGATCGACAAATGAATGTGGCCGTCGGCGTCCACCGGGAGCCCGCGGACCAGGACGGCGAACGCGACACCCCACAACACGGCCGGCAGCCACGAGCCCGCGGCGATGCCGAAATCGGCCCAGCCGCGCCACTTTGTATCGTCGATCTTGCCGCGCCACTCGATCGCCACCGCCCGCACGATCATGCCGAACAGGATCGCCAGCAGCGGCAGATACAGCGTCGAGAACACGGTGGCGTACCACCCGGGAAAGGCGGCGAACATGGCCGCGCCGCCGACGATCAGCCACACCTCGTTGCCATCCCAGACCGGCCCGATGGTGTTGAGTGCCGTGCGGCGCAACGGTTCGGCCTCACCGATGCCCACCCGCGCGAACGGCTCCATCAACATGCCTACGCCGAAGTCGAAGCCCTCGAGGATGAAGAACCCCAAAAACAACACCCCGATGATGCCGAACCACACCTCTTGCAGTCCCACTTCGATCAGCTCCTTTCGGCGTCGATATGCGCCAGCACGCCTCAGTAGGCGAACGACAGGGGCGCCACCTCGTCAGCGCTGGGCGCCTGCGGGGGAGCGGGCTCCGCGTCGTGTTCCAGTGGGCCTTCGACGGTGTAGCGCTTGAGCAGAAAGAACCACAGGACCGCGAGAACCGCATAGACGAGGGTGAAGGTCACCAGCGACGTGATGACCATGCCCGGCACGTGATTCGACACGCCTTCGCGGACGGTCATCCGGACCAACGGATCACCGGTCGGGTTCGGCGCCACCACCCATGGCTGGCGGCCCATTTCGGTGAACACCCAACCCGAGATGTTGGCCAAAAACGGCGTGGGGATGGTGAGCAGCGCGAACCAGGAAACCCAGCGGCTCTTGGGAGTTCGTCCGGCGCGGGTCAGCCACAGCACTGCCAGGGCGAACATTACGGGGAACACCAAAAACCCGATCATCAACCGGAAGGACCAGTAGGTGACGAACAGATTCGGCCGGTAGTCGTCGGGGCCGAAGCGGTGCTGATACTGCTGCTGCAGCTCGTTCACCCCCTGCAGCGTCACGCCGCTGAGCTTGCCCTCGGCCAGGAACGGCAGCACGTAGTGCGCCTTGATCACTTCGGTGACGCTGCCGCAGTTGTTGTGGGTGCCGATGGTCAGCACCGAGAAGTCGGGGTCGGTTTGGGTGTGGCACAACGCCTCCGCCGACGCCATCTTCATCGGCTGCTGGACGAACATCAGCTTGCCCTGCCGATCGCCGGTGAAGAACAGGCCGACCGCGGCGAGCAGCACGACCCCAGAGCCCAGGATCGCCGCGGGGCGAAACATGATGCGGGCCTCGGTTTCCGCGGCCTCGGTGGTGGACCCCGTCGTGCGTGAGCGCACCATCCACCAGGTGCTGACGGCGGCGACGAAGGTGCCCGCGGTCAGCAGCGCTCCCGCCACGGTATGTGAAAACGCGGCTTGCGCAGTGTTATTGGAGAGCAGGGCGAAAATGCTGTCCAGCTCGGCGCGTCGCGTCACTGGATTGTAGTGCGCGCCGACCGGGTGTTGCATGAACGAGTTCGCCGCGATGATGAAGAATGCCGAGGCGTTGACACCGATCGCGACGATCCAGATACAGGCCAGGTGGAGCAGCTTCGGCAGCCGGCTCCAGCCGAATATCCACAAGCCGATGAACGTGGATTCGAAGAAGAAGGCGAACAACCCTTCCATCGCCAGCGGGGCACCGAAGATATCGCCGACGAAGCGCGAGTACTCGCTCCAGTTCATCCCGAACTGGAATTCTTGGACGATGCCGGTCGCCACGCCGATGGCGAAGTTGATCAAAAACAGCTTGCCGAAGAACTTGGTCAGCCGATACCACGCGGTGTTGCCGGTGGCCACCCACACCGTCTGCATGATGGCGATCAGCGGCGCCAAACCGATCGTGAGCGGCACAAAGATGAAGTGGTAGACGGTAACAATACCGAACTGCCACCGCGAAATATCGACGACATTCATCTGTCATCTCCCGACTGCGGAGGCCCGATCAACGGCTACGACAGAGTGTAGTAGATGCGTGGGTGCCCGCGCTACCGGCGCCCGCGTCAGCCGCTGAGGGTGTTGGACGCCTTGCGGATGCCGAAGGACGAAATGATCTCGAAAATTCCGATGACCACGAACCACGCGCCGACCACGATCGCCAGGGTGACAATCGATTCGAACGGTGATGCCAGGACCACGATGCCGGCCAGCAGGCTGAGCGCGCCGAGGAAGATGTTCCAGCCCCGGCCCGGCAGGTGCGGGTCGCTGACCGCCGAAATCGTCGTCGCGACACCGCGGAAGATGAACCCGATGCCAATCCAGATGGCCAGCAGCAGAATTGCGTATCCCTGACCGAAGTGGCGGAACGCGAGCAGTGCGAGAATCAGCGACGCGGCGCCGCTGATGAACAACAGGATCCGGCTCCCCGCCGAGACGTGCAGCGAGAACGCGAAGACGACCTGCGCGATACCGGTGATGAGCAGATACACGCCGAAGGCGACGGCGGCGACCAGGATGGAAATTCCCGGCCACGCCAGCACCAGGACACCGAGGACGAGCGACAGAATTCCCGACAGCAGAGCGGATTTCCACAGATGCGGCAGCAAGCTTGGAACGGGGTGGGTTCCAGGAGAGCCAGGGGAGATAGTCATGGCCGCAGTCTGACACAAACGCGGGCCACGGTATAGGGACTTTGATCAGACGTGGGCGCTGTGTGGTCGCCGGGTGAGCAGGTCTGCGGGCTCGTCGTCCGCCTTGCGGCCGATGAGATACCAGGTGCGCATGACTCCCTTGCCCTTGACTTCGATGCGGCCGCGCTCCTGCAGGACGAACTCGTTCTTGAGCCGCTCGTACATCGCCTCGGGCACCTGGATGCGGCCGACCGAATCGGTGGATTCCATCCGCGAGGCGACGTTGACCGCGTCGCCCCACACGTCGTAGAAGAACCGGCGCGAGCCCACGACGCCCGCGACCACGGGTCCACAGGCCATGCCCATCCGCAGCGGGACCGCGTCGCCGTGCGGATCCTTCAGTGCGGCGGCGACATTGGCCATGTCGAGAGCGAAATCGGCGAGGGCGAAGGCGTGATCCGGGCGTGCCCGCGGTACCCCACTGACCACCATGTAGGAGTCGCCGCTGACTTTGATCTTCTCGAGGCCGTGTTTGTCGACCAGCTCGTCGAAGGCGCCGTACAGCCGGTTCAAAAATCGCACCAGGTCGGCCGGGGTGGTGGTGCTGGCGCGTTCGGTGAATCCGACGATGTCGGCGAACAGAACGGAGACCTCGTCGTATTTGTCGGCGATGACGCTGCGGGACGAGCTCTTGAGCCGCTCGGCGATGCTGCCCGGCAACATGTTGGCCAGCAATGCTTCCGAGCGTTCGTACTCGGCTTCCATCACCGCCTCGGCGCGCTGGGTATCGCGCAGGGCGAACCACACCGCCACGAACACCATCACGCACGCGGAGACGATGGTGACGACGAAGGTCATGGATTGCGCCCACGCCGGCTGCAACCCGGTGTCGCGCGGGACCAGGAACTCCAACGCGATCACCAGCCCGGCCCCGATCGCCGAGACGCCTGCCGCCAAGACCGTGTGTTCAATGCCCAGCAGCAGCACCGCCAGGCACGCTCCCACCAAAAAGAAGAACTGCGCGCCCGTGGCCGTGCCGGCGTCCCACGTACTGGCGAAGACCGTGACGTAGGCGGCGCCGATAAAGGTCAGCGGCGCAACCAGGTCACCGAAGCGGTGCAGCCACGGCACGGCGGCGAAGATCATCGCGGCGACGGCGTTGAGCGAGATGATCTGCCACGTCCAGACTCCGGTGATCAACTGCAACGCCACGAAGTCGACACAGACCAGCACGGCCAGCCACGCGGCGATCGCGAGCACCCGGTATTGGCGCGCGGCGCTGTCGGCATAGTGCTGGTTGCGGGCGCGCGACTGAGCCCGCGCCGCGGCTACACAGTCCGGGCGCTTCGACAAGCCGTCTGGCCATCGCGGTGGGCCACCACAATCCTTGGCCGCCACGCAGCAAGCCTAACCGCCGAGCAGGGTATTTGTCGGCTGTCTAATGAATATCTCGTTTTCGCCCCCGTAAGTTTGCCCAGTCTGATAACCATCTAGTTATCGGGTTTTTGTCGGGTTTACGAGTCATTTGGTTCGGTTATTCAACACGTGTCGCACGTCCTGCGTGACACGCGTTCGCCTCGACTAAGGGGTGCCTGATGGCGGGTCTGAAAAGAATCGTCCTTGCGTCGCTCATTGCCCTTACCGCCATGCTCATGGACGGCTGCAGCATTGCCTGTAGTGAGCCGAGCTGGCTGCTGCGGGTGGCGGGCGATTCCATCGGCAATTACACCGCGGGGCCGGAGGTTTCGGCTTCGGGCCAGGTGTGCGTCACGCGATCGTTCGGCGACTGAGCCTGTCGCCTCGCGCGGGTTCCCGCGGGATCGCCCGGGACCGATAGCGAGGCCGACGGCCGACGTTGCCGATCGTCATTCGGCGCCGCCGCTATCCATGTCGATGTCGGCCGCGCGCCGCGCGCCACATTATGAATTCAAGTGATCTTTTTAGGGCGATATCCCCGCGGGCAATGCAAACCAATAGAAATGCGCGAGGTTTTGAAATTCGGCGAATTCCATACCATTGGAAGGTAATAAGCCCGTTATAGAAACTTGCGACCCGGTTATGCCGGCGAAAGCGCCGCTCCGGTACCGGAACGCCGGCGGCGCGGACGAGCCGGCCGACCGACCGCGCTGCTGGTGCCCTCGGTGAGATTCGAACTCACACTGGACGGGTTTTGAATCCGTTTCCTCTGCCAGTTGGGATACGAGGGCTTGCCGGCCTCTTACCTTAGAGGCAGCCTCCCACCATAGAGGATTTGGTGTCCTCACCTGCCACACTGCCCCCGCGCACGCTGGTCTGAGGCGTGCGCGACACAATATCCGTCATGACAGGCCCCACGACCGACACCGACGCCGCTGTGCCGCGCCGGGTCCTGATCGCTGAAGACGAGGCGCTCATCCGACTGGATCTCGCCGAGATGCTCCGAGAGGAGGGTTACGAGATCGTCGGCGAGGCCGGCGACGGGCAGGAGGCCGTTGAGTTGGCCGAGCGCCATCGGCCGGACCTGGTGATCATGGACGTGAAGATGCCCCGCCGCGACGGCATCGATGCGGCCTCGGAGATCGCCAGCAAGCGCATCGCCCCGATCGTCGTGTTGACCGCGTTCAGTCAGCGCGACCTGGTCGAGCGGGCCCGGGACGCCGGGGCGATGGCCTACCTGGTGAAGCCGTTCACCATCAGCGACCTGATCCCGGCGATCGAATTGGCCGTCAGCCGCTTCGGCGAGATCGCCGAGCTCGAACGCGAGGTGGCGACGCTGTCCGATCGGCTGGAGACCCGCAAGCTCGTGGAGCGCGCCAAGGGCCTGCTGCAGACCGAACAGGGCATGAGCGAGCCCGAGGCGTTCAAGTGGATTCAGCGCGCCGCCATGGACCGGCGGACCACGATGAAGCGGGTGGCCGAGGTCGTCCTGGAGACCCTGGACCCGTCCAAGGAGTAGCCCGAGCCGTCCAGTGTGAATCGTTGGCCTTGGGTGTGAACCCTCGGCGATGACACGCCGGCAATCCGCGCCCAGGCTTCACACTCAAAACCGTGGCTTCACGCTCAAAACCCTGGCCGCACAACGGAAGCCAACGCGGCGGTACTCTCTAGCGGGCGACGATCACCGACGACCCGTGCCCGAACAGCCCCTGGTTGGCGGTGATCCCGACCGTGGCGTTTTCCACCTGTCGACCCGTGGCCTGACCGCGCAGCTGCCAGGTCAGCTCGCAGACCTGAGCGATCGCCTGCGCGGGGATGGCCTCCCCGAAGCAGGCCAGCCCGCCGGAGGCGTTGACGGGGACCCGGCCGCCGATGGTGGTGGCGCCGCTGCGCAGCAGCGCCTCGGCTTCGCCCTTGGGGCACAGGCCCAGGTGTTCGTACCAGTCGAGCTCCAGCGCGGTGGACAGGTCGTAGACCTCGGCCAGGCTCACGTCCTCGGGCCCGACGCCCGCCTCGGCATAGGCCGCGTCGAGGATATGGTCCTTGAACGCCCGATCGGGGGCGGGCACCGCGGCGGTGGAATCCGTTGCGATGTCCGGCAATTCGGGCAGGTGCTGCGGATAGTTCGGGGTGACCGTGCTCACCGCCCGCACCGACGGGACACCGGCCAGCGAGCCGAGGTGTTCGCGGGCGAACTTCGCGCTGGCCACGATCAGCGCGGCCGCGCCATCGGAGGTGGCGCAGATGTCCAGCAGCCGCAACGGGTCGGACACCACCGCGCTGGCCAGCACGTCCTCGACTGACACCTCCTTGCGGTACCGGGCGTTCGGGTTCTGCAGGCCATGCCGCGAGTTCTTGACCTTGACCTGGGCGAAATCCTCCAGTGTGGCGCCGTAGAGGTCCATCCGCCGCCGCGCCAGCAGCGCGAAGTACACCGGGTTGGTGGCGCCGATCAGGTGGAACCGCTGCCAGTCGGGATCGTTCTTGCGCTCGCCGCCGACCGGGGCGAAAAATCCCTTCGGCGTGGTATCCGCGCCGATGACGAGGGCGACATCGCAGAAGCCGGCCAGGATCTGGGCCCGGGCGGCCTGCAGCGCCTGCGAGCCGCTGGCGCACGCGGCGTAGCTCGAGCTGACCGGCACGCCGTTCCACCCGAGCTTCTGGGCGAACGTCGCGCCCGCGACGAACCCGGGGTAGCCGTTGCGGATGGTGTCCGCGCCGGCCACCAACTGAATCTGTCGCCAGTCCAGGCCGGCTTCGTTCAGCGCGGCCCGGGCCGCGGCCACCCCGTACTCGGTGAAATCGTTGCCCCACTTACCCCAGGGGTGCATCCCGGCGCCCAGGATGTACAGCGGTTCGGGTGCGCTACTCATCAGGCTCGCCTCCACGCGTGCACGATGCGCAGCACGCCGTCGTCGTCGGTGTAGAGCGGCATGGTCGCCAGTTCCATCTCCATGCCGACCTTCAAGTCGGCGGCCAGCGTGCCCTCGACGACCTTGCCCAGCACGATCAGGCCCTCCTTCGCCAGCTCCACCGCGGCGACGGCGAACGGCTCGAAGGGGTCCGGCGACGGGTAGGGCGGCGGTGGCGCGTACCGGTTCTCGGTGTAGCTCCACAGCTTTCCCCGCGTCGACAGGGCGACCGATTCCAGCGTGTCGCTGGCGCAACCCGGATTGGGGCAATTGTTCGCCCGCGGGGGGAAGACGTAGGTGCCGCATTCGGGGCATTTACTGCCGATCAGATGCGGGACGCCGGCGTCGTCGGTGGCGAACCATCCATCGACCGCCGGTTCTTGTCGGATGACTTCTGGCACCGGGCCAGCGTACCCAGCCCATGCACAAAACTGAAACGTGTTGCAGTTCTGCGGCCGGCACGGTCGTGGCGCGTAACTCGTCGCACCGGATGCCTAAAGTGAAAGCCGTGCCCGCCACCAAAACCGCTACGAAGGCCAGCGAGGAACAAACCAGGCCGACGCTCATGCTGCTGGACGGCAATTCCCTGGCGTTTCGGGCGTTCTATGCGCTGCCCGCCGAGAACTTCAAAACCCGCGGCGGGCTGACCACCAACGCGGTCTACGGCTTCACGGCCATGCTGATCAACCTGCTGCGCGACGAGGCCCCCACCCACATCGCCGCGGCCTTCGACGTGTCACGGCAGACCTTCCGTTCCGAGCGCTATCCGGAGTACAAGGCCAATCGGTCGGCGACGCCCGACGAGTTCCACGGCCAGATCGACATCACCAAGGAGGTCCTGGCGGCCCTGGGCATCACGGTGCTCGCCGAGGCGGGATTCGAGGCCGACGACCTGATCGCCACCTTGGCCACCCAGGCCGAAAACGAGGGCTATCGCGTGCTGGTGGTCACCGGGGACCGCGATTCGTTGCAGTTGGTCAGCGAGAACGTGACGGTGCTCTATCCCCGCAAGGGCGTCAGCGAATTGACCCGCTTCACTCCTGACGCCGTCGTCGAGAAGTACGGGCTGACGCCCACGCAGTACCCCGACTTCGCCGCCCTGCGCGGCGACCCCAGCGACAACCTGCCCGGCATTCCCGGCGTGGGGGAGAAGACCGCCTCCAAATGGATCGGCGAGTACGGGTCGCTGCAGGCGCTGGTCGACAACGTCGATTCGGTGCGCGGCAAGGTGGGCGACGCGCTGCGCGAACACCTGGCCAGCGTGATCCGCAACCGCGAGCTCACCGACCTGGTCAAAGACGTGCCGCTGGCCCAGACGCCCGACACGCTGCGGCTGCAGCCGTGGGACCGCGACCAGATCCACCGGCTTTTCGACGACCTGGAATTCCGGGTGCTGCGCGACCGGCTCTTCGAAACTCTGGCCGCGGTGGAGCCCGAGGTCGACGAGGGCTTCGACGTGCGCGGCGGCGCGCTGGAAGCCGGCGAGCTGGCGGTGTGGTTGGCCGAACACAGCTCGGGGAAGCGCTTCGGGCTGGCCGTCGTCGGCACCCACCTGGCCTACGACGCCGACGCCACCGCGCTGGCCATCGTCTCCGCCGACGGCGAGGGCCGCTACATCGACACCGCGACGCTGGACCCCGAGGACGAGGCGGCGCTGGCGTCCTGGCTGGCCGATCCCGGCCCGCCCAAGGCGCTGCACGAAGCCAAGCTGGCCATGCACGATCTGACCGGACGGGGCTGGGCGCTGGCCGGCGTCACCTCCGACACCGCGCTGGCGGCCTACCTGGTGCGCCCCGGGCAGCGCAGCTTCTCCCTCGACGACCTGTCGCTGCGCTACCTACGCCGCGAGTTGCGCGCCGAAAACCCGGAACAGCAACAGCTTTCGCTGCTGGATGACACCGACGGCACCGACGACCAGGCGGTGCAGACGCTGCTCTTGCGTGCCGTGGCGGTGCTGGATCTGGCCGACGCGCTCGACGAGGAGCTGGCCCGCATCAACTCGACCTCGTTGCTCAGCGGCATGGAGCTGCCGGTGCAGCGGGTGCTGGCGGGAATGGAAAACGCCGGTATCGCAGTCGATTTGGAGCTGCTGACCGAGCTGCAAAGCGATTTCGCCCATCTGATCCGCGACGCGGCCGAAGCGGCGTATGCGGTGATCGGCAAGCAGATCAACCTGGGCTCGCCCAAACAGTTGCAGACGGTGCTCTTCGACGAGCTGGAGATGCCGAAGACCAAGCGCACCAAGACCGGCTACACCACCGACGCGGACGCGCTGCAGTCGCTGTTCGACAAGACCGGCCACCCGTTCCTGCAGCATCTGCTGGCCCACCGTGACGCCACCAGGCTCAAGGTCACCGTCGACGGCCTGCTGAATTCGGTGGCCTCCGACGGGCGCATCCACACCACGTTCAACCAGACGATCGCGGCCACCGGCAGGTTGTCCTCGACCGAGCCGAACCTGCAGAACATTCCGATCCGCACCGAGGCCGGCCGGCGGATCCGCGACGCGTTTGTGGTCGGCGCCGGCTACAGCGAGCTGATGACCGCCGACTACAGCCAGATCGAGATGCGGATCATGGCCCACCTGTCCAAGGACGCAGGGCTCATCGAGGCCTTCAACACCGGTGAGGACCTGCACTCGTTCGTGGCCTCGCGGGCCTTCGGCGTGCCGATCGAGGAGGTCACCGCCGAGCTGCGCCGCCGGGTCAAGGCCATGTCCTACGGGCTGGCCTACGGGTTGAGCGCCTACGGGCTGTCCGCCCAGCTCAAGATCTCCACCGAAGAGGCCAAAGACCAGATGGAGCAATACTTCGCCCGGTTCGGCGGGGTCCGCGACTACCTGATGGACGTCGTGGAACAGGCGCGCAAGGACGGCTACACGTCGACGGTGTTCGGTCGCCGCCGCTATCTGCCCGAACTCGACAGCAGCAACCGCCAGGTGCGCGAGGCGGCCGAGCGGGCGGCGCTCAACGCGCCCATCCAGGGCAGCGCCGCCGACATCATCAAGGTGGCGATGATCGAAACCGACAAGGCGATCAAGGACGCCGGGCTTTCCTCCCGGATCCTGTTGCAGGTGCACGACGAGCTGTTGTTCGAGGTCGCGCCGGGGGAACGCGAACAGCTCGAAGCCCTGGTGCGCGACACGATGGGCGGCGCCTACCCGCTGGACGTCCCGCTCGAGGTCTCGGTGGGCTACGGGCGCAGCTGGGACGCTGCGGCGCACTGACAAGGCCACCGTCGATGCCCCCGGGAAAGCGCAGTCGAGGTCGCCCGGCGGGTTCGCGGGTGGATCCGGGCGAGCGGCGCTCGGAGCTTCTCGACGCCGCCGAGCGGGTGATCCGCGCCAAGGGCCCGTCGGCCGGATTGGTCGACATCGCGGGCGAGGCCGGTTTCGTCCGGTCGGCGGTCTATGCCATGTACCCCGGCCGGGACGCGCTGCTGGCCGAGCTGAGCAAGCGCACTTCGCAGCGACTGCTCGCCGAAATCACCACTCGCGCAGCCGGTTCCACCGACCTTCGGGAGCGGATGGCGTTGTTTTTCGACGTGATCAGCGCGTGGATGGAGGCCGAGCCGAACCTCTATCGCGCCCTGACCGGCGACCCGTCGACCAGTGTCTTCGAGCAACTGGCCGGCGCGGTCGAATGGATGCTGACCTCGTCATCCGACTCGGAGGCGGCACGCATGGCGGCGGCGCCCTGGTCGCGGGCCATCGTCGGGTCGGCGGTGTCGGCCGCGGAATGGTGGTGCCGTGCCGGAACCATGCCGCGGGCGGCGCTCGTCGAACACCTCACCGCGCTGTGCTGGGACGGTGGCGCCGCGCTGCCGTTCAACGCCGACGACATCAAGACCATTGACAGCGCCCAGCCATAATAGACACACTGTCTTTTATGGTTCTGGCAGACGTTCAAGCTCCGTCACGCTACTGGGAAAACATCGTCGGCGAAACCGATGTCGACGTCACCGAGATCACCGGAACGATCCCCGACGGCCTGGCCGGCACCTTGTACCGGAACGGTTCGGGCCGCTGGACCGTCGGATCGACACAGGTGGAAAGCATCTTTGATGCCGACGGAATGGTCAGCGCCTTTGTGCTCGACGGATCCCGAGTGCGTTTTCGCAACCGCTTCGTGCGCACCCGGCACTACCTGAGGTCGACGGCGGCCGGGCGGCTGGTGGACCGCGGGTTCGCCTACCAGCGCGACGGCGGCGCGCTGGCCAACGCGCTGCGGCTGCCGGCGAACACCGCCAACACGAGCGTCATGGTCAACCGCAACCAGCTGCTGGCGCTCTGGGAGGGCGGCCCGCCGCACGAACTCGATCTCGACACCCTGGACACCATCGGGCCGTCCAACCTCGGCGGGGCGCTCAGGGGCCCGGTCCGGGCCTATTCGGCGCACTACACCTACGACCCGGCCACCAACACCAAACTCAACTTCGGGTTCGACCCGTACTTCCCGCGCATCGACCTCGGCCACGTGTTGCGCGGGACGCGCGGCGGCGAGCGGTGGCGGCGGCTGCGGGAGTTGGCCGCGGAGGCGGTGCCGCGGATGCGCCTGCGCCTCTATGAGACCGGCGCGAACGGGGTGACCCGTTACCTGCGTGCGGTGCCGCTGCCGGGGATGGGCGTGGTGCACGACATGGCGTTGACCCGGCGCTACGCGATCTTTGTGGTGTCGCCGCTGCGGATCAATCCGTGGGCGCTCGCGGGCCGCCAATCCTATTGGGAATCCATCCTTTTCCAGCCGGATGCGCCGTCCTATTTCGTTCTCGCCCCGCGCGATGGGGATCGGGTGCGGGTGGTCGAGACGGAGCCGTTCTATCACTGGCATTTCACCAACGCGTATGACGACGGCGACGATGTCGTCGTCGAGCTGCCGCGGTTCGTGCCCCAGACCTACGCCGGCATGAAGAAATACACCGCACACATCCGGTCGGATATCGCCCAGGTCGACGACTACGGAGCCATCGAGGACGCGGTGGTGCTGACGCGGTTCCGGATCGCGCCGTCGGGGCGCGTGTCCCGCGAGCCGTTGGCCGATTTCGGGTGCGAGTTCCCGCAGATCGACCAGCGGCGTTCCACGACGCGCCACGACGTGTCCTACGTGACGGTCCAGGACCCGGCCAGGTATCGGGGGCGTGGGCCCCAACAAGGATTAGCCCGCGTCGATCACCGCACCGGCGCGGCCCAGACCTATTGCCCGCCCGGGGACGTATTGGTGGAGCCGACGTTTGTACCGCGGCCCGGCGGAACGGCCGAGGACGACGGTTGGCTACTCACCGTCGGATACCACGAAGCACAGCATCGCAGCAGGTTGATGGTGGTCGACGCGGCCCGCGTGGCCGACGGCCCGATCGCGGAGGCGTGGCTGCCGTTCCACGTGCCGATGAGCTATCACGGCGCCTTCACCGACCGGGTGGCGCACCGAAGCGGGTGAGCCCTCGGGACTGGGTTTGGCCAGCGTGTGCACAGTCGAGTAGCCTCGATGGGTAAATCCCAATTGTCCCTACGACCAAACCTGTCCGGAGCACCCCAACAATATGCCGAGTCCCGCCGTCACCTCGCCCCAAGTAGCCGTCAACGACATTGGCTCCAGCGAGGACTTTCTTGCCGCAATAGACAAAACGATCAAGTACTTCAACGATGGCGACATCGTCGAGGGCACGATCGTCAAAGTGGACCGGGACGAGGTGCTCCTCGACATCGGCTACAAGACCGAAGGGGTCATCCCCGCCCGCGAGCTCTCGATCAAGCACGACGTCGACCCCAATGAGGTCGTTTCCGTGGGCGACGAGGTCGAAGCCCTCGTTCTCACCAAGGAGGACAAAGAGGGTCGCCTGATCCTGTCCAAGAAGCGCGCGCAGTATGAGCGCGCCTGGGGCACCATCGAGGCGCTCAAGGAGAAGGACGAGGCCGTCAAGGGCACCGTCATCGAGGTGGTCAAGGGTGGCCTGATCCTCGACATCGGGTTGCGCGGCTTCCTGCCCGCCTCGCTGGTCGAGATGCGCCGGGTGCGCGATCTGCAGCCGTACATCGGCAAGGAGATCGAGGCCAAGATCATCGAGCTGGACAAGAACCGCAACAACGTGGTGCTGTCCCGCCGGGCATGGCTGGAGCAGACGCAGTCCGAGGTGCGCAGCGAGTTCCTCAACCAGCTGCAGAAGGGCGCCATCCGCAAGGGTGTCGTCTCCTCCATCGTCAACTTCGGCGCGTTCGTCGACCTCGGCGGTGTGGACGGTCTGGTGCACGTCTCCGAGCTGTCCTGGAAGCACATCGACCACCCGTCCGAGGTGGTTCAGGTGGGCGACGAGGTCACCGTCGAGGTGCTCGACGTCGATATGGACCGCGAGCGGGTTTCGTTGTCGCTCAAGGCGACTCAGGAAGACCCGTGGCGCCACTTCGCCCGCACCCACGCCATCGGCCAGATCGTGCCCGGCAAGGTCACCAAGCTGGTTCCGTTCGGCGCGTTCGTGCGCGTGGAGGAGGGCATCGAGGGCCTGGTGCACATCTCCGAGCTGGCCGAGCGCCACGTCGAGGTTCCCGACCAGGTGGTTGCCGTCGGCGACGACGCGATGGTCAAGGTCATCGACATCGACCTGGAGCGTCGCCGGATCTCGCTGTCGCTCAAGCAGGCCAACGAGGACTACACCGACGAGTTCGACCCGGCGAAGTACGGCATGGCCGACAGCTACGACGAGCAGGGCAACTACATCTTCCCCGAGGGCTTCGACTCCGAGACCAACGAATGGCTCGAGGGCTTCGACAAGCAGCGCACCGAGTGGGAAGCCCGCTACGCCGAGGCCGAGCGCCGGCACAAGATGCACACCGCGCAGATGGAGAAGTTCGCCGCGGCCGAGGCCGCCGGCCACACCTCCGGCGAGCAGTCGCCGGGCAACGGTGCGCCCCCGGAGAAGGCGGGCGGATCGCTGGCCAGCGATGCCCAATTGGCCGCGCTGCGGGAGAAACTCGCCGGCAACGCGTGACCCTGACCTGAGGACGCCATGCTGCGTGTCGGGTTGACCGGTGGCATCGGCGCCGGCAAGTCGGCGCTGTCGTCCACGTTCGCGCGGTGCGGCGCCGTCATCGTCGACGGGGACGTCATCGCGCGTGAGGTGGTCCAGCCGGGCACCGAAGGGCTGGCGGCCCTTGTCGATGCGTTCGGTGCCGACATCCTGCTGCCGGACGGATCGCTGGATCGGCCGGCGTTGGCCGCCAAGGCCTTTCGTGACGACGAGGCGCGCCAGCGGCTGAATGGCATCGTGCACCCGCTCGTGGGCAAGCGCCGGGCGGAGATCATCGCGTCGGTACCCGCCGATTCCGTTGTCGTCGAGGACATTCCGCTGCTGGTGGAGTCCGGGATGGCGCCGCTGTTCCCGCTCGTGGTCATCGTGTACGCCGATGTCGAGGTGCGGTTGCGGCGGCTGGTCGACCAGCGCGGCATGGCCGAAGACGATGCCCGCGCCAGGATCGCCGCACAGGCCGGCGACGACCAGCGCCGTGCGGTCGCCGACATCTGGGTGGACAACTCGGGCAGCCCCCAAGACTTGGTGCAGCGCGCCCAGGAGGTGTGGGACCAGCGCATCGTGCCGTTCGCCCACAATCTGAGCACGGGTCAGATCGCCCGGGCGCCGGCCCGGTTGGTGCCGCCCGACCCCGCCTGGCCGGACCAGGCGCAGCGAATCCTCAACCGCCTGAGGACGACCTGCGGGCACCGGGCGTTACGCGTCGACCACATCGGTTCGACCGCCGTGCCGGATTTTCCGGCCAAGGATGTCATCGACGTCCAGGTCACCGTCGAATCCCTGGCCGTCGCCGACGAACTCGCCGAACCGTTGTTGTCCGCGGGGTACCCGCGCATCGAGCGCATCGTCGAGGATGTCGCCAAGAGCGAGGCGCGCAGCACCGTCGACCGCTACGACCGCGATGACGATCCGGCGTTGTGGTCCAAGCGGATTCATGCCTCGGCGGATCCCGGCCGGCCCACCAATGTGCACATCCGGGTGGACGGGTGGCCCAATCAGCAGTTCGCCCTTCTGTTCGTCGACTGGTTGACCGCTGACCCCGATGCGCGCGCCGAGTACCTGAGCGTCAAGCGCACCGCCGAAACCGACGGCGGGGGAGACACCGCGGGCTACGTCGCCGTGAAAGAGCCGTGGTTTCTCGACGCCTACCGGCGGGCCTGGGAGTGGGCCGACTCGACGGGCTGGAAGCCCTAGGCCGATGGGGGCGACCCGCTGCGCCCGGTTTCGCCGCGCTTGCGATCGCCCCTAGCCAGGCAGCGGCGCCCCGCACTGCAGCGCGCCGTTGTTGGGATCGGCGTTCCCGGCCACCGGCCTGACCATCTGGTCGGCCTGGACGAAAACGTTGTCGTCCACGTCGATTTCGCAGTGCACGTTCGCCGAGTACGGGAAGTGCAGCATGATGCGCATGCCGGCCTGCTGCGGATCGGGCAACACCGTGTCGGCCTCGAATGCGTTGCCGGGCATCGAGCTCAGCCCGGCCGTGTTCGTCTGGCCGCCGTTGATCACGAACGTGGCCTGACTGCCTGTCGTGACGCCGTCGATCCTGGCGCGGTAGGTGATGTTGTGCAGATCCGCGCTTGCGGTCGCCGGATACAGCTGGGCCCCGGCCGCGAGCACCGTCACCGCGGCGATCGGCAGGAACCTGCGGCCTTTGCAGCTCATAGCCGGTGACATTACAACCAGCGTGATGTGCGAACCAGATGGTTTGCGCTGGAGTGCGCTAGGGCTGACAGCGCGGGCACCACAGCGTCGCCCGGCCGCCCACCCGGGCACGCTCGAGCGGCGTGCCGCAGCGCGGGCAGCGGGGGTCGGGCTCGTCGCGCGCCCGGGTGAGCCAGCGCGGCAAGCCCGGCACCCGGCCGTGTCGCACCGCCGTGCGCAGCACCCGCGTCATCGCGGCGTGCAGAGCCTTCACGTCGTCGTCACCTAGTTCCGCGACCGCCATGGTGGGCCGGATTCTGGCCCGCCAGCAGATTTCGTCGACCAGCAGGTTGCCGAGGCCGGCGATCACCGCCTGGTCCATCAGCGTGGGTTTGAGCTGCCGCGACCGGGTGGACCGCGAGGCCAGCAGCGCTCGGAATTCGCGCAGGTCCAGGCCCAACGCGTCGGGGCCCTGCGGGCCGGTGATGTGCCCGATGTCGTCGGCATCGTCGGCCAGCCACACCCCGCGTAACTTGCGGAGGTCGGCGTAGCGCAGCTCGCCCTCGTCCAGCGTCACCAGCAGCCGCTCGTAGGGGTCGTGGGTGGCCCCGTCGGCGGCGTAGTAGGGGCGGCCGGTCATGCCGCTGTGGATCAGCAGCGCCGGGCCGTCCGTGGGCAGCACCAGCCACTTGCCGTGCCGGCGTGGGCCGGAGAAGCGGTGACCGGTCAGCCGGCGCGCGAGCGTTGGTGCGGTGGTGTTGCGCAGGATCCCGGGATCGTGCACCCGCACGCCCCGGATTCGCCGCCGCGGCAGGGTGGCGGCCAGTTGCCGCCGGTACCCTTCCACGTCGGGCAGTTCAGGCACGCAGCTTCGCCAATCGCCGCAGTGGGCCGGCCAGTGAGCGGGCGTGCCTCGACATGTTCGCCCACGGGTCGGGTTGTCCGGCAAGCCGTTTCGGGAGGTCTCGGATGGTGAACCGGTCGGCCCGCAACCCCTTGGTGTCCAATTCGTCCCATTCCAGCGGTGTGGCTACCGGCGCGCCGTTGCGGGCCCGCACCGAATACGGCGCGACCGCCGTCTGTGCGTAGGCGTTTCGCATGATGTCGAGGTATACCCGCCCGTCGCGCTTGTTCTTGCGCGCCTCCACGGTGCGATGCGCGGGATCGTCGGCGGCGATCACTTCGCTGACGTCGCGGGCGAACTGGCGGGTGGTGTCGAAGTCGGTGTCGGCGCGCAAGGGAACCACGACGTGCAGCCCCCGCGAGCCGGTGGTCTGGACGTAGCACGTCAGGCCCAGGTCCCCGAGCACGCCGGCCGTGGCGCGAGCGGTCGCCCGCACCACTGCGAAGTCGCTGTCGGCCGGGTCGAGATCGACAACGAGCCGGTCGGGGTTGTCCAGCCGGCCTCGACGCGACTGCCACATGTGCAAGGTGATGCAGCTTTGATTGGCCAGCCAGCGCAGCGCCTCGCGGCGTTGCACGACCGGATGCGCTACGGTGCCGCCTTCCTTGGACACCCGGACGCTGCTCATCCAGTCCGGTAGCGAATCGGCGAAATCTTGCTGGATGAACCCGGTTTCGGCAATGCCGCGGGGATAGCGCTGCACGTTGAGGGCCCGGTCCCGCAGGTGCGGCAACATCGTGTCGGCCACCTGGTCGTAGTAGGCGGCCAGATCGCGTTTCGTGATGCCGTCGGCGGGAAACAGCACTCGGTCCGGGTGGGTGATCTCGACGTCGACGCGGGGCATCAGTGCGTCTCCCGCACCACGTCACCGGGCTCCTTGTCGGTGCGCAGACCGAGGTAGCGCGGATGGCGCAACTTGCCATCGCGCGTCCACTCGCTGAACCCGATCTGAACCACCATCTCCGGGGATACCCAGTGCGCCCCGGCTTCGCGCACCAAACCGCGGGCAAACGGCGGCGAGTCCCGGGTGATCGGCGCCAGGCGCGCGTGCAGGCGGCGCAGCGTGGCGTCGTCGAATCCGGTGCCGACCTTGCCCGCGTAGATCAGATCGCCGCCCTCGTAGTAGCCGAGCATCAGGGCGCCCAACTCCACTCGACTGCCCTTGGGGCTGGTATAGCCGCCCACCACGAACTCCTGATCGCGTACGCATTTGAACTTCAGCCAGTTCTTCGAGCGACCGCTCTGGTAGGTGGAGTCAGCTCGCTTGGCAATCACGCCCTCGTCGCCGCGCTCACATGCGCGCCGGTAGGCCGCGATGCCGTCTCCGACTCGGTGTGGCGCATAGCGCAGCGGATCGGCGAAGTCGATGGCCTTGCGCAGCAGCCGTTTTCGCCAGAGGAGCGGCACCGCCACGGTGGATTTGCCGTCGAGATGCAGCAGATCGAAGACGTAGAAGAAGATGTGCACTGGCGACGCCCGGGCCACGTCGGGGTCGGTCAGGCCCAGCCGTCCCTGCAGCCGGGCGAAGCTGGTCCGTCGGCCGTCGAAGGCCACCACCTCGCCGTCCAGAACGAACCTCGTGACGGGTTGGGCGGCAAGCGCATCCACCAACTCGGGATAGGTTCCGTTGAGCGGCTGACGATTTCGCGACAACAGGTGCACCCGATCGCCGTCGCGGAACGCCAGGCAGCGCATGCCGTCGAACTTGCGCTCGAAGATCCAGTGCGGATCGGAAAACCGGTCTTCGGTGAGGGTGGCCAGCGTGGGCGAGTACCAGTCGGGCACGGGCTCGTCGTACAGTTCCTCGCGCACCGCGCCGGGCAGGTGCGCGAAGTCCGTCATGACGTACTGCCGGGTGGAGCGGTGCGTCGGCGCCAGCTGAGCTCCATGCCCTCGCCGGCCAGCCACCGGGACAGGTCATAGCGACTGCAGGCCAATCCGTCCACGGCGGCCACGGCGCGCCGGACCGCCAGCTCCGCGACCTCGGGCGTCAGCAGGCCGTGGCGGACCGCATCGAGCAGCTCGTCGACATCGGTCAGTTCCGCACCGACGCCGGTGCGGACCTCGATGTCGAGGTAATGATCCTCGGAGCGCCACACCTTTGGGCCCGGCGTGTATTCGCCCACATCCAGGTAGTAGTCATGGCCGCGTTCATGGCCGGGGTTGAAGTGAAAGACCGTGGCCCGCAGGCCCAGCGACGGCAGCAGCCACGACTCGAGGTAGTGGAACTGGGCGCGGCCTGGGGTGGGGCGGGCGACGTAGAGACCCCAGGGATGCACCGCGTACTCGTCCACGGCCCGCACGATGCCCTTGGGATCGGTGTTGGTGCGGCCCACTAGGTCGAACGTCTCGTGTTTCGGTGGATGAATCTCGCTGTTCCTCCTGAATGATGTCACCCTACCGGCGCAACCGGATCTTCCACCGCACAAAGCCGGCATACAACAGCGACAGCGCGGCCAGCATGGCCATGTCGAGCAGCCAGGTCTTCGGCGTGTGCTGCCAGAACCGGTCCTGGGACAGCAGCGAATCGGGCACCAGGTGCCGCAGGTCCACCGTCGACGAGGCGGCGGCGTAGCCCCAGCGCGCCGGCATCGCCCACGACAGCTGGTTCAGGCCGAGCCGGCCGGTGACGGGCACCATGCCCCCGCACAGCACCAACTGCGCCATTACCGTCACCACGAACAGCGGCATGATCTGCTCGCTGGAGCGCACCAGCGACGAGATGGCCAGGCCCAGGATGGCCGAGGCGACGCACGTCGCGGCGACGGTGGCGAACAGTTCGACGGTGGCCCCGATCGTGGAGTGGCCGAACAGATTTGCCCCGCGCGCCGGTGCGCCCTTGCCGGCCACCACGATCGCGGTGACGATCGCCGACTGCAGGACGGCGAACGCGCAGAACACCGCGGACTTGGCCAGCAGGTAGGCGGTGGTCGACAGGCCGACCGCCTGTTCCCGCTGGAAGATGGCCCGTTCGCCGACCAGGTCGCGAATGGTCAAGGCGGTGCCCATGAATGCCGCGGCCGGCATCAGCAGGGCGAGTATCTGCGCGGCCTCGTCGGGTGTTCCCGCGTTCGGCGCGGGCGCGTGAAACCCGTTGCTGCCCGGGACGGTCAAAGACAGTGAGCCCAAGATGAAGGGCAGCAGCGCCAAAAAGACGAAGTAGGCGCGGTCGGCGACGACGAGGCGGAACTGCCGTCGTGCGACGGTGGAGATCTGGTGTCGCACGCTGGTGTGCACCGGCTCACCGAGGCCGCTCGGCTCATCGGCCTTGTCCGACAACGGCTTTGCGGGCCGCTTCTGGGCCTCGCTCTGTTCCAGAAAACGGCGGTTGGCTTCCTCGGGGTCGGCACCGACCTGGGTGAAGATCTTGGCCCAGTTGGTGGTCCCCATTGCGTCGCCGATCTGTTCGGGCGCACCGCGGTAGGCGGTCTTGCCGCCGGGGGCCATCAGCAGCACCTGGTCGCAGACGTCCAGGTAGGACAGCGAGTGGGTCACCACCAGCACGACGCGACCGGCGTCGGCCAACTGGCGCAGCATGGTCATGACCTGCAGGTCCAGCGCGGGGTCCAGGCCCGAGGTGGGCTCGTCGAGGATCAGCAGCGACGGCCCGGTCAGCAGTTCGAGCGCCACCGAGGCGCGTTTGCGCTGCCCGCCCGACAGCTTGTCGACGCGGGTGTCGGCGTGCTTGGTCAGGTCGAGTTCCTCGAGCACCTGGGCGACGACCTGGGCGCGGTCGGACTTGCTGGTGTCGGGCGGCAGCCGCAGCTCGGCGGCGTAGCCCAGCGCCTGATTGACGGTCAGCTGGCGGTGCACGACGTCGTCTTGGGGCACCATGCCGATCCTGCTGCGCAGGGACGCGTACTCGGCGTGAATGTCGTGTCCCTCGAACGTCACTGAGCCCGAGCTGGGGGTGGTGTAGCCGGCGATCAGCCTGGCCAGGGTGCTCTTCCCGGCGCCCGACCCGCCGATGACGGCGGTCAGGGTGCCGGGACGCGCGGTCAGCGAGATGTCGTCGACGAGTTGTTTGCCGTTGTCGACGACGTACTTGACGTTGCGCACCTCGAGGCCGCCGCCACGCGTCGCGGCCTCGCTGCGCTGGGTGAGCGCGCCGCCACGGAACACCAGGTCGACGTTGCCGATGGTGACGACGTCGTCCTCGGACAAGATCGCCGACCCGACCCGGGTGCCGTTGACGAACGTGCCGTTGACGCTGGTGTCCCGGATCTCGGTGCCCAGCGGCGTGGGCACCAGGGTCGCGTGCTGGCGCGAGGCCAGCACGTCGGAGACGACGACGTCGTTTTCGGGGGCGCGCCCGATGGTCATGGTGCCGGCCGTGCCCGCGGCCGATGACGCGCGCGGCGAGAGCAATCTCACAAAACGCGTCGCCAGGTTCGACACGTCGGCGGTCTTGGCGTCGATCACCGTGAATTCCGTTGCCGGAGCGGCCCGAAACCTCGCGGGCGAGCCGGGATCGATGACGGTCAGTTCCTCCGCTGGTGCGCCGCGCGCCGGTGGCGGCGCGACGCGTGGCGGTGGTGGCCCGGGGCGAGCCCGGGGGCCGTGCGGACCGCCCCGGCCCGGTGGGGGTCGATGAGGCGTCGGATTCGTTTGCTCGCCAAGCGCGGACCACGCCAGGGTCGGCGGCCCGGAATCGTGGCTGGGCCGGGTGCGGGCCGGGCGGGTCGCCTGGCCCTGCCGGGGCCCGATCGCGAAGGTCAGGTGGGGGCCTCGGGGGTTGCCGACGTGAATGCTCTGCCCGTCGTGGATGTCGATGACCGGCATCCGGTAGCCGTTCAGATAGGTCCCGTTCAGCGAGCCGTTATCGATTGCCAGCCAGCGGCCTTGATCGAAACGCAGGATCAGATGCGCCCGCGAGATTCGCGGATCGGCGATCCGCACGTCGGCCTGCGCGTCGCGTCCGACGACCACTTCGTGTCCGGCCGCGAACGATCGTTGGGACCCGTCGTGCCGAATGGTCAACAGAGGCGGGGCGGGTCGAGTCACCACTCAAGTATCGGCCCGCCCCGGCCGTGCCTCTATGAGATCCGGCTGTGACTTCCCTTTGTTTCTGGCGCGGCTATTCATAGCGCTTTCATAGCCGGCGGATTCGAATCACCTACTGCCGTGCGGCATTATTCGAACGGAGGGGGCCAAGGCATTGATGGATGAGCACAAGCGAACGACCCGGCGCATCGGCGCCGGGCGACGACTGCTGAGCAACCCGCGCCAGGCCCGTGACGCCCTGCGCGCGGGTTTTCAGTCGTTGCCCGCGATGCCGATCGGGCAGCTGTTTCGCGGGATACCGCCGGTGAGTTCCGCGCCGAACGCGGAACCGCAAGCGCCGCAACCAGACAGCGACTCCAGCACGCCGCGCGTGGCGGTCGGAAATGGCAGCTCGTTCGCCGGCTACACGATCTTGCGCCAACTGGGCGCCGGTGGCATGGCCGAGGTCTACCTGGCGTTGCATCCCCGGCTGCCGCGCCGCGACGTGATCAAAGTCCTCGCCGAGGCGGTGACGGCCGATCCCGAGTTTCGCGAAAGGTTCAACCGGGAAGCCGATCTCGCGGCGACGCTGTGGCATCCCCATATCGTCGGCGTCCACGACCGTGGCGCCTTCAACGGCCACCTGTGGATCTCGATGGATTATGTCGAGGGCACCGACGCGTCGCGGTTGGTCAAGGAGGGCCACCCCGAGGGCATGCCGGTCGACGAGGTGTGCGCCATCGTGCACGCGGTCGCGGGCGCGCTGGACTACGCGCACGACCGTGGCCTGCTGCACCGCGACGTCAAGCCCGCCAACATCCTGCTCACCCATCCTGACGACGGGGAACGCCGAATCCTGTTGGCGGACTTCGGTGTCGCTCGTCACCTCGGCGATGTCAGCGGCATCACCGAAACCAATGTCGCGGTGGGCACCGTGGCCTACGCCGCGCCCGAGCAGCTTGCGGGTGCTCCCATCGACGGGCGGGCGGACCAATACGCTTTGGCCGCAACGGCTTTCCATCTACTCACCGGCGCGCCACCGTTTCAGCATTCCAACCCGATCGCGGTGATCAGCCAGCACCTGCACGAAGAGCCTCCCCGGCTCAGCGACTTTCGGCCGGAGCTGGCGGGACTCGACGACGTGTTCTCGACGGCGCTCGCCAAACGACCCGAGGACAGGTTCGCGCGGTGCCGCGCGTTCGCCACGGCCGTCAGTGAGCAATCCACCGAAACCCGAGCCCGCACCGCACCTTTGACGCCGCCCCGCCGCCGCGGACCCGGCACCACCCTTGCGGCGTTGAACCACCGGTTCTCGTCGAAAAGCCGGTGGGCGGCGGGGCTGGTGTGCGCGGTGCTCGTCGCCGTCGCGGCGACCTGGTCGATCCTGTACTCGTTCGAGCCCACCACGCCGTCGCCCAACCCCGCGCTCGCGTCCAAACCGTCCGTCCCCGCTGCGAGCGCCGCGCCCACCGCGGGGGGACCGGCGCTGAACGGGACCTACCGGCTGGACTATGACCAGGCCAAGCGGACCACCAACGGCATCGGCGTCCGGCATGGGGGAGCCGCCACCGACTGGTGGGCGTTCCGGTCGGCCTGCACCACGAACGGGTGCGCGGCCACCGGGACCCAGCTGGACGAGACCACCCACCAACTCGCCAGCACCACCGACGGCGGCCAGGCCGACACCCTGCGCTACGTGGGCGGCTATTGGCAGGGGGCGCCCGAGCAGCTGCGCGTGGGCTGCACCCTGCCGAACGGACACGTCCCGGCGACCCAGCAGGAAACCGTCGCCTGGTCGCTGGCGCCGCAGGCCGACGGCACGCTGCGCGGCACGGAGACCGAGACCGTGCTCAGCAATGAGTGCGGCGCCCAGGGAGCGGTGGTCCGCGTGCCGGTGGTGGCCACCCGGTCGGGGGCCGCGCCGGCCGGGGTCACGCTCGCGGACCCCACCCAGGTCATCAGTACCTCGACCACCGCGTCCGCGCCGGCGCCGCCCGTGCTCGGTGGGGTATGCGCCGACGTCGGCAAGGTCGCCTACGACCCGACCAACAACGAGCAGATCGTGTGCGAGGGCAGCAGCTGGGCCAAGGCCCCCATCACGATGGGCGTGCACGCGGCGGGCGGCTCCTGTGACCGGCCGGGCACCTCGGTGTTCGCCATGAGCACCTCGAGCGACGGCTACCTGCTGCAATGCGACCCGGTCACCCGGACATGGACGCGGCCCGCGGGATAGCCGGGGAAGGGCGCGCGGGACGGTCAACCTCCGGGGACCAGTAGGTGACGTTTGAACCCGCTATCGCATCCGCTAGCGCGTTGGGGCATCACTGTGTCCTTCCCTTTGGTACGCAGGTGACCGATGTGGTTCGGCGCAGGCGCGGCCAGCGATCAGACCAGCTCCAACGCACTTGTCGGTGATCGCCTCTACCCTGGTGGCATGGCATTTGCCACCGAACATCCGGTAGTCGCTCATTCGGAATATCGCCCGGCCGAAGAGGCCGTGGCGGGGTTGGTGCGCGCCGGCGGCCGCTTCGAAGTGGTCAGCCCGCACGATCCCGCCGGGGACCAGCCGGCGGCCATCGAGGAGCTGGAGCGCCGGATCAACGCGGGGGAGCGCGACGTGGTGCTGCTCGGCGCCACCGGGACGGGGAAGTCGGCCACCACCGCCTGGCTCATCGAGCGGCTGCAGCGGCCGACCCTGGTGATGGCTCCCAACAAGACGCTGGCCGCCCAGCTGGCCAACGAGCTGCGGGAGATGTTGCCGCACAACGCCGTTGAGTACTTCGTGTCGTACTACGACTACTACCAGCCTGAGGCGTACATCGCGCAGACCGACACCTACATCGAAAAGGACAGCTCGATCAACGACGACGTCGAGCGCCTGCGGCACTCCGCGACGTCGTCACTGCTGTCGCGCCGCGACGTGGTCGTGGTCGCGTCGGTGTCATGCATCTATGGCCTGGGCACCCCGCAGTCTTACCTGGACCGCTCGGTGGAGCTGCGGGTCGGCACCGAGGTGCCCCGGGACGGGCTGCTGCGGCTGCTGGTCGACGTCCAGTACACCCGCAACGACCTGTCCTTCACCCGCGGCTCGTTCCGGGTGCGCGGCGACACCGTGGAGATCATCCCGTCCTACGAAGAGCTGGCCGTGCGCATCGAGTTCTTCGGCGACGAGATCGAGGCGCTCTACTACCTGCACCCCCTGACCGGCGACGTGATCCGCCAGGTCGACTCGCTGCGCATCTTCCCGGCCACCCACTACGTGGCCGGCCCCGAGCGGATGGCCCACGCCATCTCGACGATCGAAGAGGAACTGGCCGCCCGGCTGACCGAGCTGGAGGGCCAGGGCAAGCTGCTCGAGGCGCAGCGGCTGAGGATGCGCACCAACTACGACATCGAGATGATGCGCCAGGTCGGGTTCTGCTCGGGCATCGAGAACTACTCGCGCCACATCGACGCCCGGGGCCCGGGCTCGCCGCCGGCGACCCTGCTGGACTATTTCCCCGAAGACTTCCTGATGGTCATCGACGAGTCGCATGTCACCGTGCCCCAGATCGGCGGCATGTACGAGGGCGACATGTCGCGCAAGCGAAACCTGGTCGAATACGGATTCCGGTTGCCGTCGGCGTGCGATAACCGCCCGCTGACGTGGGAGGAGTTCGCCGACCGCATCGGCCAGACGGTGTACCTGTCGGCCACCCCGGGTCCCTACGAGCTCAGCCAGTCCGGCGGCGAGTTCGTCGAGCAGGTCATCCGGCCCACCGGCCTGGTGGACCCGAAAGTAGTGGTCAAGCCGACCAAGGGCCAGATCGACGACCTGATCGGCGAGATCCGCAAGCGCACCGACGCCGACCAGCGGGTGCTGGTCACGACGCTCACCAAGAAGATGGCCGAGGACCTCACCGACTACCTGCTCGAGATGGGCATCCGGGTGCGCTATCTGCACTCGGAGGTCGACACGCTGCGCCGGGTGGAGTTGCTGCGTCAGCTGCGGCTCGGCGAGTACGACGTGCTGGTCGGCATCAACCTGCTGCGCGAGGGCCTGGACCTGCCCGAGGTGTCGCTCGTGGCCATCCTGGATGCCGACAAGGAGGGTTTCCTGCGATCAGCGCGCAGTCTGATCCAGACCATCGGCCGCGCCGCCCGCAACGTCTCCGGCGAAGTGCACATGTACGCCGACACGATCACCGACTCGATGAAGGAGGCGATCGACGAGACCGAGCGGCGCCGGGCGAAGCAAGTCGCCTACAACGAGGCCAACGGGATCGATCCGCAACCGCTGCGCAAAAAGATCGCCGACATCCTCGACCAGGTCTATCGCGAGGCCGACGATAGCGAAACGGTGGAGATCGGCGGGTCAGGCCGCAATGCGTCGCGCGGCCGGCGCGCGCAGGGGGAGCCGGGCCGTGCCGTCAGCGCCGGGGTGTTCGAGGGCCGCGACACGACCAGCATGCCCCGCGCCGAATTGGCCGACCTGATCAAGGACCTCACCGCGCAGATGATGGCCGCCGCCCGTGACTTGCAGTTCGAGCTGGCGGCGCGGTTCCGGGACGAGATCGCCGACCTCAAGAAGGAACTGCGCGGGATGGACGCCGCCGGCCTGAAATGAGTTTGCTGGCAACCGATCTCCGGCGGCTGACCGGGCGACACCCCATACGGTAGAGGGGTGACCGACGCGGCGACTATCACCGGCGGCTGGCGAGAGCTGCTGGGCGCCCGGTATCTGAGGACGTCCATCCTGCTGGCCGGAGGGGTAGCGCTTTACGCCACCAACGAGTTCCTGACCACGAGCTTGTTGCCGAACACCATCGCCGAGATCGGCGGCAGCCGGCTTTATGCGTGGGTGACGACGCTGTACCTGGTCGGGTCTGTGGTCGCGGCGACGATGGTCAATCCGATGCTGCTGCGCGTGGGGGCGCGGACGTCGTATTTGTTCGGACTCGCCGTGTTCGGCGTCGCCAGCCTGGTTTGCGCGACCGCGCCCACCATGCACGTTTTGATTGCTGGGCGCGCGATGCAGGGGGTGGCCGGGGGCTTGCTGGCCGGGCTGGGCTACGCGGTGATCAACTCCGCGCTGCCTCGCTGGCTGTGGACGCGGGGCTCGGCGCTGGTGTCGGCGATGTGGGGCGTCGCGACGGTGGTGGGGCCGACGACCGGCGGCCTGTTCGCCCAGTTGGGGATCTGGCGTTGGGCCTTTGTCGCGATGGCCGTCCTGACCGTCTTGATGGCCCTGCTGGTGCCGGTCGCGCTGGCCCGCGTCAACCCGACGAACGGCATCCCGCGGATGAAGGTGCCCGTGTGGTCGCTGCTGATCATCGGTGTGGCCGCGCTGGCCGTCAGCGTCGCGCAGATTCCCCGCAACACCGTCGCGACGTACGGGCTGCTCGCCGCCGGCATCCTGCTGGTCGGCCTGTTCGTGGTCGTCGACTGGCGCATGCACGCCGCCATCCTGCCGCCCAGCGTGTTCTCGCCCGGGCCGTTGAAGTGGATCTACCTCACGATGGGCGTCCTGATGGGTGCGGCGATGGTGAACACCTATGTGCCGCTGTTCGGGCAGCGGTTGGCCCACCTGACGCCGATCGCCGCCGGCTTCCTGGGCGCGGCCCTGGCCCTCGGCTGGACGGTCAGCGAAATCGTCAGCGCCTCCCTGGAAAACCCGCGCACGATCGGGCGGGTGGTCATGGTGGCGCCCCTGGTGGCCGCGTCCGGACTGGCGCTGGGGGCGGTGGCCCGGCGCGGCGACGCGTCCAATGGCACCGCCGCCCTGTGGGCGGTAGCCCTACTGGTCGCCGGCGTCGGCATCGGGATGGCCTGGCCGCACCTGTCGGCCCGCGCGATGGCTTGCGTCAACGATCCGGCCGAAGGCGGCGCGGCCTCGGCGGCGATCAACACCGTCCAGCTGACCTCCGCGGCGATCGGCGCCGGGCTGGCCGGGGTCGTCGTCAACACCGCCACCGGCGGCGAGGCGGTCGCGGCTCACCTGCTGTTCACGGTGTTCACCGCGCTGAGCGCCGCCGGTGTGGCGGTGTCGTACGCGGCGACCCGGGCCACGCGCCAGGCCCGGCCGGTTGCCAACGTGGGCTGAGCCGTCGGCACTTACCGCGTGGACTTGACCACTTGCGAGTAATGGAATTGCCAGCGCTCGACGATGTGGAACCCGAGGTAGCCCGGGAATCGGTATGCCGGGGCGCGCCCGAATGCGCTGCCGGGTGGCAGCGAGTGTCCCGATTGGTGGTCGGGCAGCGACGCATCTTTATTGGTGATGGTCCAGATCGTGGAGCATTTGTTGATTTTGGCCGTGGTCAGCCAGACGGCGACGTGACCGTCCCACAGCGAGCCGACCGTCGGGCCGTACACGCCGCGCTCGACGTCGATCAGCGACCGAAACGCCGCCGGCCGGGTCGCCAGCAGCGCCCGGATCGGCCCGGGCCGCCACGGCACGGTGTTGTCCACCATCAGGCAGTCGCCGGGGGCGGCATGCGAGCCGATCAGGTCGGCGACCTGGCTGTAGTCCCACCCCTCCTTGGCATACGGCCAGCGCTGGACGAACAGGTAATTCGGCACCGCGGCGACGCCGAACAGCAGCACCGCGCCGACCATCAGCCAGGGCCTCCGGGCGAGCGTGGCGATGCACACGGCCAGGACGATGGCCATCGCGGGCGCGGTGAAGATCAGGTAGCGCGGGTAGTAGATCGGCTCGCTGACGGCCGAATAGATGACGACGAGCGCGGTCGGGACGACCATCCACACCGCACACAGGATCAACAGCCGGCGCGGGTCGCCGGCCGGGGCGGGCGCGCCCGCCAGCCGGGCCGCCGTCGCGGCGACGATCACAACGGCACTCAGCACGGCGAAGGCGACGCTGTGGTCGAAGTACTGCCGCAGGATGATGTCGAATGCGTAATGCCAGCTCACCGGGTAGATCCAGCCGACCTGCCACACCTGGCCGTGGGCGAACACCGCGAACGGGATCATCGCCCCGACCGCGACGGCCGAGCTGGCGGCCCACCACGAGACCGGGGACTTGCGGGAGCCCGCGGGGAGCAGCAGGGGCAGGATCGCGCCGAACACGGGTACCAGCAGCACCAGGTTGACGTTGAGCAGGATCGACAGCATCAATCCCAGCGCGTACCCGATCCACCAGCGGGGCCGGTTGCGCCGGACGGCGGCCACGAACAACACCGTCAGCCACGCCGACGCGGCCGCCACGAAGCCGTACGAACGCGCCTCCATACCGGCCCACGTCGTGCGGGGCAGGATGGCGAAGACGACGCCCGCGCACACCGCCGTCGGCCGCGTCGCGAACTGTTTGGTGAACACCGTGACCCCGGCGGCGGCGGCGCCCACCGCCAGCGCGCTGGGCAGCCGCGAGAAGAATTCGGTTGGCGGAAACAGGGCAAACCAACCGTGCATCACCAGGTAATACGCCCCGTGGACGGCGTCGATGTGCCCCAGCAGCCGCCACAGCTCGGGCAACGTCCGGCTCGCCGCCGCCGAGATCGTGGCCCCCTCGTCGAACCACAGCGACGGCCGGCACGCCCAGGCGGCGCTGACGGCGGTGGCGAACAGGGCGATCGCCCACGGATCGAGCAACCTGCCGCGGGGGCGCGCGGCGACGGGTTTATCGGCAACATCCCCGGCGCGCGGCTCGAAAATCGGCTCGAGGGTGGGCATGGACATGATGCTTGTTACTGTAGGGCGCGCTCGGCCGAACCGGTCACAAATAGCCCCCGCCGCATTCGCAGTTCGCGTCCGTATTGACGAAAAGCGGGGCAATGCAATGCTTTCCGTCGCCGCCCCGGGCATTCGATTGTTTTGTCATTGTCGATATTGTCCGTTGGCCCAGCCAGGCGCCGCAAATTGCGGCTGCGCCGCGACGCACTGTGTCGCAAATCTTTCGCCACGGCATCGAGCAAACGCGATACTGTCTTGGGTTGGCTGACCAACCGACACTGGGAGGGTAAATGGGCGCCTATCGGACTGTGGTGGTAGGAACCGATGGCTCGGACTCATCGATGCGTGCGGTAGAGAAGGCGGCGCAGATCGCCGGGCCGGACGCCAAGCTGATCGTGGCCTCGGCGTACTTGCCGCAACATGAGGACGCCCGGGCCGCCGACGCCCTCCGGGACGAAAGCTACAAGGTTTCGGGCACTGCGCCGATCTACGCGATTTTGCGCGACGCCAAGGACCGCGCCCAGGCCGCCGGCGCGCAAAACATCGACGAGCGCCCGATCGTGGGGGCGCCGGTCGATGCCCTGGTCCACCTCGCTGAGGAAGAGCAGGCCGACCTGCTCGTGGTCGGCAACGTCGGCCTGAGCACCATCGCCGGCCGGCTGCTGGGATCGGTGCCGGCCAACGTCTCGCGACGGGCCAAGACCGACGTCCTGATCGTGCACACCACGACGTAGCGCCCTCCCGCGGGGTGCGGCTCTACCAGCCCCGCGCGCGCCACTCGCTCAGGTGGGGGCGTTCGGCACCCAAAACCGTGTCGTCGCCGTGGCCGGGGTAGATGACCGTCGAGTCGTCGTAGACGTCGAAGACCCGGGTGGTGACGTCGTCGAGCAACTGATCGAAATCGCCGGGCTGCCATGTCTTGCCGACGCCCCCCGGGAACAGGCAGTCGCCGGTGAACAGCTGGGTGACCCCGCCGGTGGCGGGTCCGTCGAGGGCCAGCGCGATTGATCCGGGGGTGTGCCCGCGCAGGTGGATGACGTCGAAGCTGAGCTCGCCGATCTGCACGGTGTCACCGCCCGCCAGCAAACGGTCCGGCGTGACCGGCAGCGCCTCGGCGTCGATTTCGTTGGCCGCGGTCGGCGCGCCGGTCGCCTTCGCCACGGCGTCCAGCGCCTGCCAGTGATCGAAGTGCTGATGGCTGGTCACGATCAGCGATACCTTCGGTGTGTTCTGCCGGATCAGGCTGATCAGGTCGTCGGCATCGTTGGCGGCGTCGATGAGCAGGGTTTCGCCCGTGGCGGAACATGTCACCAGATACGCATTGTTGTCCATGGGGCCCACCGACGCCTTTATGATCGTGGCGCCGGGTAGGGTCCGGCGGGCCGCGGTACCAGGGTCGACGTGTCCCGTGTAGGTGTCGACAAGCTTGTCAGTGGGGCCGTCCTGGGCAGTCATAGCGGCCACGTTACTGGTCACCCGCTGCTTGTCGGTATGGGCACATAGCATGGAATGCGCCGTGCGCAACCCCGACCCGGGATCGGCGTTGCGGCAACGGAGATGTAGCAGAGAGTTCCTGAGAGGGGCAGCGTTGGCTGACCGTCTGATCATCAAGGGCGCCCGCGAGCACAACCTGCGCGGCGTCGACCTCGACCTGCCCCGCGACGCGCTGATCGTCTTCACCGGTCTGTCGGGGTCGGGCAAATCGTCGCTGGCCTTCGACACGATTTTCGCCGAGGGCCAGCGGCGCTACGTGGAGTCCCTGTCGGCCTACGCCCGCCAGTTCCTCGGGCAGATGGACAAGCCGGACGTGGACTTCATCGAGGGCCTGTCCCCGGCGGTGTCCATCGACCAGAAATCCACCAACCGCAACCCGCGATCGACGGTCGGCACCATCACCGAGGTCTACGACTACCTGCGGTTGCTCTACGCCCGCGCGGGCACCCCGCACTGCCCGGTGTGTGGCGAGCGCATCGCCCGTCAGACGCCGCAGCAAATCGTCGACCAGGTGCTGGCGATGCCGGAGGGCACCCGGTTCCAGGTGCTCGCGCCGGTGGTGCGCACCCGCAAAGGCGAGTTCGCCGACCTGTTCGAGAAGCTCAACGCCCAGGGCTACAGCCGGGTCCGGGTCGACGGCGTCGTGCATCCGTTGACCGACCCGCCGAAGCTGAAGAAGCAGGAGAAGCACGACATCGAGGTGGTGGTGGACCGCCTCACCGTCAAGGCCAGCGCCAAGCAGCGGCTCACCGACTCGGTGGAGACCGCGCTGAACCTGGCCGACGGCATTGTGGTGCTGGAATTCGTCGATCACGAACACGACGCCCACAACCGCGAGCAGCGGTTCTCCGAGAAGCTGGCCTGTCCGAATGGGCACGCGCTGGCCGTCGACGACCTGGAGCCGCGGTCGTTCTCGTTCAACTCGCCCTACGGCGCCTGCCCCGAGTGCAGCGGCCTGGGCATCCGCAAGGAGGTCGACCCCGACCTGGTGGTGCCAGACCCCGAGCGCACCTTGGCCGAGGGCGCGGTGGCGCCGTGGTCGACGGGCCACACCGCGGAGTACTTCATCCGGATGATGGCCGGGCTCGGTGACGAGCTGGGCTTCGACGTCGACACCCCGTGGCGCAAGCTGCCGGCCAAGGCCCGCAAGGCGATCCTCGAGGGCTCCGACCATCAGGTGCACGTGCGCTACCGCAACCGGTACGGCCGGACCCGTTCGTACTACGCCGATTTCGAGGGCGTGCTGGCGTTCTTGCAGCGCAAGATGGCGCAGACCGAATCCGAGCAGATGAAGGAGCGCTACGAGGGCTTCATGCGCGACATCCCGTGCCCGGTCTGCGAGGGCACCCGGCTTAAGCCGGAGATCCTGGCGGTGTCGCTGAGCGCGGGCAATCGCGGCAAGAAGTCCATCGCCGAGGTGTGTGAGCTGTCGATCTCCGACTGCGCCGACTTCCTCAACACGCTCACGCTGGGTACCCGCGAGCAGGCGATCGCCGGGCAGGTGCTCAAGGAAATCCAGTCGCGGCTGGGCTTTTTGCTCGACGTCGGGCTGGAATACCTGTCGCTGTCCCGCGCGGCGGCCACGCTGTCCGGCGGTGAGGCGCAACGCATTCGGCTGGCCACCCAGATCGGGTCCGGTCTGGTCGGCGTGCTCTACGTGCTCGACGAGCCGTCCATCGGGCTGCATCAGCGCGACAACCGTCGCCTCATCGAAACCCTCACTCGCCTCAGGGGTTTGGGCAACACGCTGATCGTCGTCGAGCACGACGAGGACACCATTGCGCACGCCGACTGGATCGTGGACATCGGCCCGCGGGCCGGCGAGCACGGCGGCCAGATCGTGCACAGCGGCACCTACAGCGAGCTGCTGGCCAACAAGGACTCGATCACGGGCGCCTACCTGTCGGGCAAGGAAAGCATCGAGATGCCGGCGATCCGGCGTCCCGTCGACCGCCGGCGTCAGCTCACCGTCGTCGGCGCCCGTGAGCACAACCTGCGCGGCATCGACGTCTCGTTCCCGCTGGGCGTGCTCACGTCGGTGACCGGCGTCTCCGGTTCCGGCAAGTCGACTCTGGTCAACGACATCCTCGCGGCGGTGCTGGCCAATCGGCTCAACGGCGCCCGGCAGGTCCCGGGTCGCCACACCCGGGTCACCGGGCTGGACCACCTGGACAAGCTGGTGCGGGTGGATCAGTCGCCGATCGGCCGCACGCCGCGGTCCAACCCGGCCACCTACACCGGGGTGTTCGACAAGATCCGCACCCTGTTCGCCGCCACCACCGAGGCCAAAGTGCGTGGCTACCAACCGGGCCGGTTCTCGTTCAACGTCAAGGGCGGCCGCTGCGAAGCGTGCACCGGTGACGGCACCATCAAGATCGAGATGAACTTCCTGCCCGACGTGTACGTGCCGTGCGAGGTGTGTCAGGGCGCCCGCTACAACAGGGAAACGCTCGAGGTGCACTACAAGGGCAAGACCATCTCCGAGGTGCTGGACATGTCCATCGAGGAGGCGGCGGAGTTCTTCGAGCCGATCACCGGCATCCACCGCTACCTGCGCACCCTGGTCGACGTCGGCCTCGGTTATGTGCGGCTCGGCCAGCCCGCGCCGACGCTGTCCGGCGGCGAGGCGCAGCGCGTCAAGCTGGCCGCCGAACTGCAGAAGCGCTCCACTGGCCGCACCGTCTACATCCTCGACGAGCCGACCACCGGGCTGCATTTCGACGACATCCGCAAGCTGCTCAAGGTCATCAACGGCCTTGTCGACAAAGGCAATACGGTCATCGTCATCGAACACAACCTGGACGTGATCAAGACCTCGGACTGGATCGTCGACATGGGGCCAGAAGGCGGCGCCGAGGGCGGAACCGTTGTCGCGGAAGGCACTCCGGAGGACGTCGCGGCGGTGCCGGAGAGCTACACCGGCAAGTTCCTCGCCGAGGTCATCGGGCGCAGCGCGCCGCCGGCGAGCGCTCCCGCGCGCCGGTCGACCCGGCGCCGCAAAGCCACCGCCTGAGCCCGCTTTCGCGATCAAGACGGGTCCTTCTACGCCGGGGTCGGCATCGCCCACCTCGACAGCGCGTGCGGCTACGCGGCGTTCACGCTCATGGCGCGGGGGATGGTCGTATTGACGGTCGAGTTAAAGGTCAACCTGCTCGCTCCCGCCGTTGGCGATCGTCCGCGCGCCCGCGGCGAGGCCGTGCGCCCCGGTCGCGACCTCACGGTCTGCCGGGGCGATGCCTATGCCATCAGCGGAGGCGCGACGCCAAACACGTGGCCACCATCCTCGCTACGATGACCGCCATCGCACGACCCGAGTAGCGTTGCCGGGCAAGGCATCTGGAAAACCCCTCAACGGCGACGCAGTCCGTCGCCCTCACGCGTCGCCGTCCGGTCGCATCGACTCGCGGATCTGGGCCAGCCGCTCGGCCGCCGCGCGCCGGCGTTCGTCGTACTCGGCCTCGACCGACCGTCCCTCGGGTGACTCCGCATCGAGTTCGGCGGAACCTTGTGCCGTCGCGTACCGGGCCTCGATCTTGTCGCGCACGGACTCGAAGGTCGGCACACCGTCGTCGTCGTATCCGTCGTCGGCGGTGCCCTTGGCGCTGGGTTCGTCGGGCATGCCGCCACGTTACTGCGCGGCGCGGCCGAAATCGGCAACGCGCGTTGTCAGTTGATTTGGGGGCAATATGTTCGTATCGGCTTGCGACGGATTGGTCGCTGCGCGTTGCATTTCCGGTGCTCTGGCCCCGACCGGCGTTAACCGTAAATCCGTTGCGGTCGCGGGTTACTGAACAGTAGCTGACGCATCCGCCAAATCCCATGCGCCGGTGAACAAGCGCCGTCGAAAATTTCCGCCCGCGCTGCGCGGCTGCCATTAGCTAGTTATGCCACAATCTCCTTGGTTATTTGTCGCGAGTCGAATTGAGAAACGATTCAAGGCGCGTTCAAGAAATAGTGCGTATCGCACGGTTAATAGTGGAGGAAACCCATGGAAGCGGCTCAGCTCGAAGCAAGCCTGTTTGATGCCCCGCGGTCGGACATTGCGTCCGGCTGGCGCGATCACGCGACGGGATGTTGGGTCGTCGCCTCCACGCCCAGGGCGGAGCCCGCGCTGTGGAATCAATACCTCGAAGGCGCACAGCAGAGCTATCGCCGGCACGGGTTGGATTGGGTGCTCGACGTGGACGCCATCCAGGACGGTGCGGACACGGCGCTGTTCTTCGCCGCGCTGGATCCGCAGGGGCGCGTGGTCGGGGGCACCCGCGTCGTGGGGCCATTGCGTACGCCGGAGGATTCCCACGCCCTGGTGGAGTGGAAAGGCAGCCCCGGCCTTTCCCTGTTGCGTCATATGATCGCCAACCGGCTTCCGTTTGGCGTCGTGGAGGTGAAAAGCGCCTGGGCCAATTCCCGCGAATATGGCAATCAGTCGCTTTCCCGGGTATTGGCCCGCACGGCGCTGCCGACGATGACGCTACTGGGCGCTCAATTTGTGATGGCTACCGCGGCGGCCCATGTGCTGGAGCAGTGGCAATCCTCCGGGGGCGTCGTGGCCGCACGCGTTCCGGCGGCGGCCTATCCGAATGAAAACTACCGGACCAAAGTGATGTGGTGGGATCGTCGCACCCTTTCCGCCCATGCCGAGCCCGGACAATTCAAGCTGATGTGCGCGGAGAACGCCGAAATCCTTAGCCGCTTTTCGGCATTGGAAGAGCTGACGTCGTGACGAGGCGGTTCCGGTTGGCCGCGAAAGTGTTCTAGGGTCGAGTCGTGTCGCTCGCCGAGTCCAAACGTGACGTGGCCGCTTTGCCGTTGGCTCCGAAAAACCCGCTTCCGTATCGCGAGCGACTTAAGGCGATCAGGGAATTTCACACCGGCACGAACAAACTGCGCGATGTTGGCGGGCCTGTCACCCGGGTGACCTTAGGGCCTCGGTGGTTGATCCCGCCGATCGTATTGGCGACATCCCCGCAAGGAATCCGCGACATCGTCAGTGTGAGAGACGGTTCGGTCGATAAGACCAGCACGGTGGCCACCGAGCTTCGCCGGCTGCTCGGCGGAAACCTGTTCGTCTTACCGCACAGCGAGTGGCTGCCGCGGCGACGCACCCTGCAACCGGTGTTTACCCGGCAGCGTGTCCGTCAGTTCGGTGGGCACATGGCCGAGGCGGCGGAGGTCGTCTGCAGCAAGTGGCACGAGGGCACCGAGATCGATCTGGATGAGCAGTGCCGCACGCTGACATTGCGGGCGTTGGGGCGCTCGGTGTTGGGCTTGGACCTCGATGAGCGCTCCGACGCCATCGCTGAGCCGCTGCGCGTGGCGACGAGCTACGCGGTGAGGCGTGCGCTGCGGCCGATCCGCGCACCCGAGTGGATGCCGACCCCTGCGCGGAGGCACGCCCGGCGCGCCGCCGGAGCGATTCGTCAGCTGGCTGACGAGATTCTGCAAGCGTGCCGTGCCGATGACGACAGAGAGGCTCCGCTGGTTCATGCGCTGATCGCAGCCACTGATCCGGAAACCGGGAAAGCATTGTCGGACGACGAGATCCGTGATGAGTTGATCATCTTTCTGTTCGCCGGTCACGACACCACGGCGACGACCTTGACCTACGCGCTGTGGGCGCTGGGCCGCCATCCCGACTTCCAGGAGCGGGTCGCGGCCGAAGCCGCCGCGCTCGGTGACGGCCAGCTCACTCCCGACGACGTTGCACGGCTGGGCTTTACGGTCCAGGTACTGCAGGAAGCGCTGCGATTGTGCCCGCCGGGGCCGACCGGAACCCGGATGGCGTCCCGCGATGTAGAGGTCGGTGGCTATCGCGTTAAAGCCGGCACCATGCTCGCATTCGGACGAATGGCGGTACAGACAGATCCGGCCTTATGGGATGAAGCGCTCCGGTTCGATCCCGACCGGTTCAGCCCCGGACACGCCGGCGATCGTGACCGTTGGCAATATCTTCCATTCGGAGGCGGGCCTCGCTCATGCATCGGAGACCACTTCGCAATGCTCGAAGCCACTCTGGCGTTGGCCACCATCGTTCGCCGCGTCGAAATTGATTCCCTTTCGGGCGACTTCCCGCTGGCAGTTCCGTTCACCATGGTCGCGGCCGCTCCGATCAGGGCCACGATTCGACTGCGTCACTGATCTTTATGCGGTTCCACGCCCGCGCGCCGCACCGAAGCTGGCTGGTGTCGTAGGGCGGGGTCTCGGACGGGCAGGTCGCTGCGAATGCCATCATTGCGGCTATGGCTTCTCGACACGCGCGATTTCGGTTCTTCTACCGGGTCGGCTTCACTCCGTGGGAAGGTCATCCGATCGGGCAGGGCCTGCGAGATCTGGTCGAGGGAGCCGGTGACACCGCGCCGCTGCCCGCCGGATCGGCCCTCGACGTGGGATGCGGCACCGGGGATTGCGCCATCTACCTCGCCCAGCACGGCTGGGACGTCACCGGGGTCGACTACGTCGAAAAGCCACTGAAAAAGGCGCGGGCCAAGGCCCGCACCGCCGACGTTGCGGTCGGATTTGTCCGCGCCGACGTCACGCAGCTGAGTGACTCCGGGATCGGGGCGGGCTTTCAGTTGATCGTCGACAACGGGTGTATCCACAACATGAGTGGCGGCGATCGCGAGGCCTACGTTCGGGAAGTTGGTGCCATCGCGGCACCCGACGCGCGGTTGTACATCGTCGCGTTCCCGCCTGGTGGCCGGCTCGGCGTACCGGGCATCGATCATGCTGAGGTCGAACGACGATTCGCGCCGGGCTGGACGTTGTTGTCCACGGGTGACGAGCGGCAGCTCGACGAGAAAACCCCGACGTATTATTACTTGTTCCAGCGACGCGCCTAAGTCCCGATCGGTGGCGAGGTTCCGCGCGGCGCGGATCTAGATTGCGTTCTCGTCTCCCGTAGGCCCCGCGTCGGTCAAGTTCATCGGTATGACGCGTTGGGCGAGGAGCGACTCCATTGCGGCGCCGTCTAGCGGGCGAGAGAGCAGAAAGCCTTGTGCGCGATGGCAACCCAGGCTCAGCAGCGTCTTTGCCGCCGCCACGGTTTCGACTCCTTCGGCGATGACGTCGAGCCCGAAGGCGTCAGCCAGGGCCATGGTAGAGCGCACGATGGCCAAGTCACCGGGGTTGGTATCCACAGTGCGTACAAAACCTTGGTCGATCTTGAGTGAGTCGACGGGAAGGGACTTCAGGTACGTCAGCACACTGTAGCCGGTGCCGAAGTCGTCGATGGCGATCTGTACTCCGATGTCCTTCAACCCGAACAGCGTTTTGCGTGTTGCGTCGATGTCTTGGACGACAACGCTTTCGGTGATCTCCAGACAGACGGTACTGGGATCGAGGCCAAATTCGTCGAGCGTGGCCGTGACCGTGCCAACGATACCGTCTGTGACGAGCTGCACCGGCGACACGTTGACCCGTAGTACCGCGCCTAGTCCGACGCCGCGTGATTGCCAGAGGCCGAATTGCGCACACGCCGAACGCATGACGAGACGGCCGAGTCTGGCGCCCAAGTTGATCGATTCCACAACCTGGATGAACGAGTCGGGCATTAACAACCCAAGTGTTGGGTGTTGCCAACGGATCAGCGCCTCGGCACCGAGGATGTCGCCGGTCCGCATGTCGAACTCCGGGAGGTAATGCAACACGAGGGCGCCACCACCGCTGTCGATCATCCCTTCCAGGTGCAGTTCGATGTCGTTGCGGATCATGTCAGTTGTCGACATGTCCGGGCTGAAAGTTGCGACCTTGCTGCCGCCCGAGCCCTTGGCCGACCGGGTGGCTTGGTCGACGCGGCGCAACAGGTCCGAGGTGCTGTCCTGGCCGGGATGACCGGTTGCGATGCCGAGACTCACGGTGCGACTGAGCATCTCACCATCGATCGCAATCTGTCTATGGACTCGGCTGTGCAGCGCCTGAGCAAACGCTTCGGCAGCCGGGACGTCCATGGCCGCGGCCGGCACGACGACAAACTCGTCACCGCCGAAGCGGGCGACGACCGTGGGGATACCCTCGGTGGCCTCACGTAATAGCGCTGCGAAGGCTTCGATGAATCGGTCACCGGCATTTTGGCCGAGGCGATCATTGATGACCTTGAAGCGGTCCAGGGCAAGGAACACCACCGAGACCGGACCCGGTTGTCCGTCACCGAGCCGATCGTCGAGATATGCGATGAGCGCCCTGCGGTTCAGCAGCCCGGTGAGTTCGTCATGCTCGGCCAGGTAGTGGATTTGCTCCTCGGCGACGACGCGTGCCTGCAACTGCGCGAATAGGGCGGCGATCGCCTGCAGCGCGTTCAGCTCGTCCGGTAGCCATTCTCGGTCCCCGACCTTGCCGAAAGCGAGCGTCCCGGTTGTCACGTCGCCAGACAGCAGCGGCACGGCGGCAAGGGAGACAGCGCCCCAACCGGTGCCCTCGTCGATATTGCGTTGGTAGTCGGCGTTGGCTGGCGCGGGACGCACGACTTGGGGTGCCTTAAGGCTTTCGGCCTGCGCGAAAACCGAGTCGGCGTCGGCGAAATAGACGACACCGATCGGGTCGGGATCGGCGTTGCGTGCCGGCCACTCCGCAACGAGCACCGTGGCGCGGATCGTGTGATCGTTGTGGCGCAGGAAGCTGAAGTCCACGCCCAATTCGTGAACCAGGTCGTGGAGCACCTGTTGACTGATCGCGGCGGCGTCCGCCGCGGTGGCCGCCATCAGCTGTGCGGCCGCAGCGGTAACGAGATAGTCCGTACCCGACATTACCGTTACCGTAGCTGCATCAGGTGTGCGGTGGCGATTTCGCGTGCGACGTCACGAATCCGTGTGCGAAACGGATTCGGCGTCCCTCGGTGGTCCAGCAACGAAACGCTCAACTGAACACCCGGGCACGATCAAGACTGCGGCGGCTCGGTACCGATGTGGGCGGCCCGACGGCGAACCGGAGTACCAGCACCGGCGATTGCTCGGACGGTATGCCAGCTAATGCTTGGAACTCGCGCTGCAATAGGCTGAGTTCATCGGCGAACTCGGATGACAGCTCGTCAAATTCGGTCCGGTCGCGGGCGTACAGGAAGACAGGCGAGACCGGCTGGACCGAGAGCCCGTGCCGCTGGGCGATGATCCAGACCAGCTCGACGGCCGCTCCTCCCTGGGCGTAGTCGCAAAGATCGCGTCCGGGCACGGTGATCACGGCCAGTGCGGAACTGGCCGATATTCGGTCGTAAGTGTCTTCGCCGAGCGCGCTGCCGGCATCCCATTCGGCCAGGCGGGTCATGACGTCGGCGCGGCGCAGGATGTCGAGCATCGCCAGATCGCCAGCGCCGAGTTCGAGGCTGCGTACGTCGATGCCGGTGTCGGGGTCCGCATCGCCGGGCCAGCGCAGTTCCGAGACCATCTCTTTGTGTAACTGCGGTGTTAGGTACCGGGTACGGTCGGAAGCGGCCAGAAGTGTTGCCGCACGGGAGATGTCGCCTCTTTCAGTGAGAAGGTGGAGCTGCGCGCCTTCCCGCTGTGCGGCATTGACTAGCGCCTCGATGGCGACGGTGTCGATCGGTTGGGGGCTTCCGTGGTGCCGGTTGGTTTCGCGTTCGAGCATCGGTTGATATAGGTCAGCGAGGCCGGGGTCGGTGCCGTCGCTCAACTTCAGGGTGGCGCGCAACGGCGATCCGTTGGCGTCGTGCGCGAGGCTGACCTGTCCCAGCACGTGGTGAGAGGCCGCGGCGATTCTAGCGTTCATCAGGGCGGCTCCGACGGCGACGGCGCTTCCCCGAAACCCGACGTCCATTGTCGAAGTGTGTTGTGCGGCAATGTCGATTGTGATCTCCGCCGGTGCGGCATGGATGCACCACGGCTGGACGTTTCCTCCCGACGGCGCGCGGATCGCCGCCGTGGCGATGACTCCGGGCATCCCGGGTAGTTCCGGCGCTTGGCGATCGTCTACCGGCACGGGCTGGCCCCGAGCCATGTCGGGTTCATCAAGTTGGTCGAGCGCCCAGCCGATATCGATGCGAGTGCGGCCCGAACACAACGCCTCGCCGAGCCCGATCCTGCGCACGCCCTCGGCCAAGGCAGACGCGCCCAGTATGACGTCGGAAGCCACCTGCGGCCAGGTCGACACCGTGCGGTCGATCTCTAGCAGTGAGGCGGCCGTGCGCGGTGAAAGCCGTTCGGCCTCAAGGTGACGCAGGATGTGGGGCACCTTGTCGCGGCTGCTCATGCCGGGCAGCAGCCCGACGTCCAGGTCGCCGAGTAGACCATGCAGAATTGGGCGCTGCGGTTCTTGGTCGAAGCGCTCCACATCGATCAGACCGCGGTCACTGGTAGCCATCAAAACTGGAATACGGCGAGCGCGGGCGCCTTCCCGCAACACCGCCTTCATGTCCAGCGAATCGCATTCTTCGATCACGATGTCGAGTCCCTCGAGGAACGTGTCGACGGTAGCGAAGCTGAGCCCGGCGTCAAACACCTCGACCGGGAGATACGGGTCGAGTTCGGCGATCCGGCGCGCTGCCACACGAGCTTTGTTGACGCCGAGGTCGAACACGCTGGCCGGCACCCGATTCAGGTTTGATAGCTCAAGCTGATCAAAGTCGGCCAGCCGAAGGCGGCCACACAATCCCTGGGCGGCAAGGGTGTGCGCGATGACATGCCCGACGCTAAGCCCGGCCACGCCGATCCGGAGTGCGCCCAACCGATCCTGTTCCGTCGGAGTGATGTTGTTGCGGTTGCGGTCCAGACGAACCGCGCGGTAGCCGCGCGGGCCCAGGACGGCCACGACGGCGCGCCTCCAGGGGTAGTAGGCCCATCGCCCAGGCTCCGCGAGGAGGTCAGGGCGCGGGCCGGGCCGAAGGCTTCTCAGGCAGGCGACCTGTGCGTCGAGCCGGTCGATAAATTCTACGCCGGGGTCGGCCTGGAGTCGCCGCAACGCCGCATCGCCGTCAGGCGCATCGGCGTTGAGAATCTGCGCGGAGTAAGCGGATACGGCGGACTCATCCATGGTGCTTCGTGTATAGCACCCAGGCGGCGAGCCCGACCGGGTTTGACCCGCTTTCCGTCGCGCAACCTCGCGGCTGTCGGCGATCTCACACTTGGTGACGACTTGATTCGCGGGGTGCCGCTTCGTCGAGGAATTGGCCATGCCGGATGAGGTTGGTGACGGCTGCATCCCAACGTCGCAATTGCGGTTCGGTAAAGAAGGACTCCCGCAGATATAGCTCGATGTACGGATGCAGAATGATCGCACCGACGCGCAGGATCAGCGGGTTGAGGGCGGCCCAATCGGGATCGAGGTCAGGATGAGGCCTGCCCCACCGGGAGAACTCCTCGCGCTGGCCCGCGCTGATGCCCAAAAGCCCGGTGAAGATGACGGATCCGAAGGCGCCGCCCTCTGCGAGCGCGCGCCCGAGGTAGGTCATGAGATCGGGTCGTGCGGCCATCAAGGAAGTCAGCCGGCGACCGGCCTCGTCGAGCCCGTCGGAGGGCGCCTCGGGAAGCGCCGTCGGTTCCAACGCGTCGCCAACCACCTGCAGCACGTACTGATTGACGGCAGCAGTGAGCGCTTCCTTGGTGCGAAAGTGGTGCTGCACCAGCCCAATCGAAACCTCCGCGGCCTCTGCGATCGCGCGCAGCGTCGTTGCGGCGATGCCGCGAACAGCAAAGCAGCTCAGCGCGGCGTCGCGAATCCGCTCCTTGGCCGAGGGTTCTGTCGGAGGGGGCGGGTCGTACGGAAACAGCCGGGTGGATCCCACGGCCGGACAATACACCCGCACCGCATCTCCATATGTAAATATCGGATTACCGTATTTGCGTATCGATTCCGGCGTTTTCGTTCGCTCGAGGGCTGTAGGTCGCCGGGAGGTCCCACGAGGCTATCGCGACTGCCGTTCGAGATACCGGACCATCTGGTGCCAGTACACCAGCGTCAGCGCCATCTGCACGGCGACCGCGCTCAGCGCCGGCCGCAACCGATGGCGACGGGCGGCGAGCACCGCGCCCAACGCGGCGGCCGACGTCGCCCCGCTGACCACCGTCGCCGCATCGCGGGGGCGACGGCTGATCCACAGCTCCTCGCCCAGCATCGCCCGGGTCGACCAGGCGCGGTGATGCGCGGGCTTGCCGAAAACGAACGGGTTCACGGCCAGCCACAGCGCAATCCACACCGCGTGGCTCCGTTTCCGCGTCCATGGCGGGACGAGAATCAACGGCGTGCTCGCCCACCGGGTCCACGCACTCCACGGGTGGCAGTGCCGCGCGAAGACCGCACGCCGAACGCGCGCAACGGATAACACCCGCTACCGCATCGCGGTGCGGGAACGTTCGGCCGGGACGACGACCGGGGCACCGGCGCCCGGCGCGGAGGGTGCCGGCAGCGGCGTGCGCGAAATACCCGGCGTACCCAGCGCGCCGGCCAGCCAGGGCAGCGCCGTCGCGAACACCCGGTCCGCGAACGGCCAATCGTGTCGGCCGGGCTGCGGAACGACGGCGCAGTCGATGCCGTTGGCGCGGCCGAGCGCGCACAGCGAATAGGCGGCCGCGGTCTGATTGGCGGGGTTGGCGGCCGCCTCGCGCCCGGCCACCCGGATGGCGCCGGTGTCGGTCAGCTGGATGTCCCGGCGCGCCGCCGGCGGACCGTCCGAGGAAATCGCGAACCAGCCGGCCACGTCGCGGTACGCCCCGTGCCGATTGATCACCGTCGACGGATCGAAAGCCGCCCAGGCGTCGGCGTTTCCGCCGAACAGCCGGGCGATGGTCTGGGCCTTGTTGCCGGCGTTGGGGAAGAAGTCGCCGGCGACATCGACGAACGCGCTGAACATGTCGGGATGCATGACGGTCAAGTCCACGGCGCAGGTCCCGCCCATAGACCAGCCCGCCACGCCCCAGTTGGACCGGAACGGGCTGACGCCGAACGCCGAAACCATGTAGGGCACGACGTCTTTGGTGAGATGGTCGGCCGCGTTGCCCCGGACCCCGTTGACGCATTCGGTGTCGTTGTTGAAGGCGCCGCCGGAGTCCACGAACACGAACACCGGCGCCTTGCCGCCGTGCGCGGCCGCGAAGTCATCGATCGTCTTGACCGCGTTGCCCGCCCGCGTCCAGTCCGCCGGGGTGTTGAACTGCCCGCCGATCATCATCACGGTCGGCAGCGGCGGCGGTGGGGACGTGGCGAACCACTCGGGCGGCAGGTAGACGAGCTCGCCGCGGTGTTTGAAGTGCGACCCGTCCGAGGGGATCGCGACGGGCACAACGGTGCCGTGCGGGGGCCGGGTTCCCTTGGCGGCCATCGCGGTAACGGTCGCCTGATCGGTCTGGTCGGGCAGCGGACCGGACGTCAGCTGGCTCCACGCGGACTGGACGGTGGGGAAGTAGCCCACCCACAGGTTGAGCACCAGCGCCGCGCTGAGCAAGCACAACGGCACGGACAGCACCGCCGCGCCACGCCGCCAGCCCCGCGCGCTGCCCCAACCCAGAACCAGCACCGCGGCCGCCATCCCCGTCAGCGCGATCCACACCCACAGCGCCGTCGGCGCCGGCTCCTCGGAGAGCCCATGGTCGACGATGTACCAGCGCGTCAGGTAGGCCACGGCGGCGCCGCAAAGCGCGGCCGCCGGCATCCGCCCCGTGCGCCAGCGTCGCGACCGCCAGCCGACCGCCACCGTCAGCACGACGGCGGCCAGCACCTGGATCGTCGTCGGCACCCAGCCATGCATCAGCGAGGTGTGACTAAAGGCCAGGAACTGCGCGGGCGCACCGTTCGTCGAGGCTGTCACGTGAGTCATTGTGATCTATTGTTTACCGGCCTGGAACCTATTTACCTAATGTTCGCCGACGACGGACGAACGGTTGCTGACCTCGCTCAATGGGGCTTGGCCAGCGGGAACGGCAGCGTCTCGCGGATGCTGCGGCCCGTTATGAGCATGACGAGGCGATCGACGCCCATTCCCAGCCCACCGGTGGGCGGCATCGCGTATTCCATCGCTTGCAAGAAGTCCTCGTCGAGCTCCATCGCCTCGGGATCCCCACCCGCGGCCAACAGCGACTGCTCCTGCAGGCGGCGGCGCTGTTCCACCGGATCGGTGAGCTCGCTGTAGGCGGTGGCCAGCTCGACACCCCACGCCACCAGGTCCCACCGCTCGGCGACGCCGGGCTCGCTGCGGTGCGGCCGGGTCAGGGGTGACACCGAGGTCGGGAAGTCGACATAGAACGTCGGTTCCTCGGTCCGGTCCTCGACCAGGTGCTCATACAGCTCCAGCACCACCGCGCCGGCGTCCCAGTGGGCCCGATACGGAATGCGCGCGGCGTCGGACAGCTTGCGCAGGGTGGGCAGCGGCGTGGCCGGGTCGATGTGCTCGCCGAGCGCCTCGGAGACGGCGTCGTACACGGTCTTGACCGCCCACACGCCGGAGATGTCGACCGGTTCGAGGCGGCCACTGGTGCCCTGGCCGCCTGGGCGCAGGACGGTCTGCTCGCCGTGGGCGGCCTGGGCGGCGTTCTGGATCAGCTCGCGGCATCCGTCGATCCAGACCTTGTAGTCGGCGTGCGCTTGGTAGGCCTCCAGCAAGGTGAACTCCGGGTTGTGGCTGAAGTCCACACCTTCGTTGCGGAAGGCCCGACCCAACTCGAAGACCCGCTCGACGCCCCCGACGCACAAACGTTTGAGATAGAGCTCCGGTGCGATCCGCAGGAACAGGTCCATGTCGTAGGTGTTGATGTGCGTGACGAACGGCCGGGCGGTGGCGCCGCCGTGGATCTGCTGCAGGATCGGGGTCTCGACTTCGATGAATCCGTTGGCGAACAGCGTCTGGCGCACCGAGCGCAACACTTCGCTGCGCGCGGTGATCAGCTCACGCGACTCGGGATTGACCGCGAGGTCGACGTAGCGGGTCCGCACCCGGGCCTCCGGGTCGGTCAACCCCTTCCACTTGTTGGGCAACGGCCGCAGGCACTTGCCGATCATCCGCCAGTCGCCGACGATCAGCGAGCGGGTGCCCTTCTTGGAAAAGCCCATGTGCCCGGACACCTCGACCAGGTCGCCGAGGTCGATCGCCGCCGTGAAGTCGGCCGTTCGCCCGCGCTGTAATTGCGAGTTGTCCAGCAGCACTTGCATTTCCCCCGACCAGTCACGCAGCTGGGCGAACAGCACTCCGCCGAAGTCACGGATCCGCAGTATCCGGCCGGAGACCGTGATCGTCTCGCGGTCGTCGGCGTCGAGCGCCGCGACGACGGTGTGGCTGGGCGGGCGGCCCACCGGGTACGCGTCGATGCCGTTGCGCCGCAACACCTTCAGCTTGGCCAGGCGTACCCGAACCTGCTCGGGCAGCCGGGATCTCGCCTCTTCTTCGTCGGCCGACTCCTGGCGTCGCTGCAGCCCGCTGACGTCGGGCGCGCTGCCGTCGTGGTGCAGCAGCCCGGACTCGGCCAGCCTGGCGGGGACGGCCGGGTGATGGCCGGTATGTGGTTTGCGCCGGCCGAACGGCATGACGAGGAAGCCCTCGGCGAGGGCCGAGGCGACGCCGACCCGCGGGATCAGGCGGGCGTCCTCGTAGCAGGCGTAGCGCGGCACCCAGTCGGGCTGGTACTTCATGTTGGAGCGATACAGCGTCTCCAGCTGCCACCACCGCGAGAAGAACAGCAAAAACCCGCGCCACAGCCGGGCGACGGGGCCCGCGCCCAGCTGGGCGCCCTGTTCGAACGCCGAGCGGAACATCGCGAAGTTCAGTGAAATACGGGTGATGCCAAGGGTTTCCGCGTTGAGGGCAAGATCGCTGACCATCAGCTCGATGGTGCCGTTGGGGGACTGCGGCGATCGGCGCATCAGGTCCAGGGAGACACCGGTGGTTCCCCACGGGACCAGCGACAGCATCGCGACGACGGCGCCGTCCCGGTCCAGCGCCTCGACCAGCAGGCAATCCCCGTCGGCGGGATCACCGAGCCGGCCCAGCGCCATGGAAAAGCCACGTTCGGTTTGGGTGTCGCGCCAGGCGTCGGCGCGGGTGATGGTGTCGGCCATCTCCTCGGCGCCGATGTCGCGGTGCCGCCGGATCCGCACGGTCAGCCCCGCCCGGCGGGCCCGGGTCACGGCCTGGCGGACGCCGCGCATATCGGGACCGGACAGCTTGAAGTCGGCGGTCCGCAGGATGGCCTCGTCGCCGAGCTCCAGCGCGTTCAGGCCGGCTTCGCGATATGTCCGCGCGCCCTGGGTGCTGGCGCCCATCACGCCCGGCGCCCAGCCGTAGGTCTGGCACAGGCCCAGCCAGGCGTCGGCGGCCTGCGACCACGCCCGGGGATCGCCGATCGGGTCGCCGCTGGCCAGGCAGACGCCGACCTCGACCCGGTAGGTGATGGCGGCCCGCCCGCTCTGGGCGAAGACCACCGACTTGTCGCGGCGGGTGGCGAAGTACCCCAAGGAGTCGTTCTTGCCGTACAACTCGAGCAGCCCGCGGATGGCCGATTCGTCCTCACCGGTCAGCGCGTTTTCGGCGCGTTGAGACTGAAACAGCACGATCGTCGCCATGATCAGCGCGAGCGCGCCGAACAGACCGAACAGCGCGTTGAGGAAGACATGCGGCCGGCCGGTGAACAGGTCCGGATCCGCAAGCGCGAATCCGACCACCCGGTTGGCCACGTACGGCAGGCGGTCCTGGCGGGCCAGCGTTCCGGGGAACAACTCGACCAGGCCCCAGGACACCAGGATCCCCACGACGTCCCCGGCCACCAGCACACCGGCCGCTTTGACCAGCGCGCCCTTGCGGACCTTGGCCCAGAACTCCCGATAGGACAGCACCAGCAGCACGATCGCGACGATGTGCAGCGCGAACCCGAGGTTCTCGCCGAAGATCTCCGCGGCGGTGTTGTCCCCGGCGGCGATATCGGCGGCGTTCAGGCCGGCGGCCAGAATCATGTTGCCCAGCAACAGCAGCCAAGCGATCCGCTTGCGCGCGGTCAGGGCCGCGGCCAACAAGGCCAACACAAAAGACCACGCGATGCTGGTGTCGGGGAAGTTGAACAGGTAGTCGTTGATGAACTCGCGCGGCACCTTGATCAGGTAACGGATCAACGGGGACACGCTGCCCAGCAGCGACACGGTGGCGATGACACCCACGGTCCATCCGGCCGCCGCGGGCACCCAGCGATACCGCGAGTTCGACCGGCTACGGGGCCCCAAGCGCGGCCCCGAACGGGGACCTGAACGAGGAGAAGCGAGAGTCACAGACCGCGAGGATATGCCCTCAATCCGTGAAAAGCTTGCCGAAGCGCTAAGAGTGGCGGGGACGAGTTTGCCCTCGTTTTTCGGGCCCGGTTGGTGGCCGGTGCAGGCCCGTCGATCGGCCGAAGTGCTAAAAGGCACCTCAAGGCTGCTAAACTGACGCCTGCGACCATCCCGGCGAACGCCAGGAACAGTTAAGTGGAGTCCCACTCCCACCGCGAACCGACGAGATCCCTGGCGGATCTGCGGAAGGTTCGGCGGTCCGGTCACAGGCAACGTGTATGCCTGTTCCGCGCGTAGCGCGGGCGGCCCGAGTAGTCCTCGGCCGCGATCGGTCGGCATTGGGCCCTGCTTGTGCAGGGCTTTTTTGCTCGTGGTGTGGAGTCTCCGCCGCTGCTTCCCGACGAACCCAGGTCACCGGTCGTCACCGCAGGACATAGAGAAGCCCAACAAGGGAGGCCCCATCAGCACTGAGACCCGCGTCAACGAGCGCATCCGCGTACCTGAAGTCCGATTGATTGGCCCAGGGGGAGAGCAGGTAGGCATAGTGCGCATCGAAGACGCACTGCGCGTCGCTGCGGACGCCGATCTCGACCTTGTCGAAGTTGCCCCGAACGCCAGGCCGCCGGTCTGCAAGATCATGGACTACGGCAAGTTCAAATACGAAGCGGCGCAAAAGGCGCGCGAATCCCGCCGGAACCAGCAGCAGACCGTCGTCAAAGAACAAAAGCTGCGGCCCAAGATCGACGATCACGACTACGAGACCAAAAAGGGCCACGTCATCCGCTTCCTGGAGGCGGGATCGAAGGTGAAGGTCACCATCATGTTCCGCGGACGTGAGCAGTCGCGGCCCGAGCTGGGCTATCGATTGCTGCAGCGCCTGGGCGCCGACGTCGCCGAATACGGTTTCGTGGAGACGTCCGCCAAGCAGGACGGCCGCAACATGACGATGGTGCTGGCACCGCACCGCGGCGCGAAGACCCGCGCCCGGGCGCGGCACCCCGAAGAGCCGGGAGGCGCGGCGCCGGATTCCGATGCCCCCGCCGACGCCGAACCTACGTCGAACTGACCCAATAGCGAGAACCAAGCGAGAACCAGAGGAAACATGCCCAAAGCCAAGACCCACAGCGGGGCCGCAAAGCGCTTCCGGCGCACCGGAACCGGCAAGATCGTGCGGCAGAAGGCCAACCGCCGGCACCTGCTCGAGCACAAGCCGACCAAGCGGACCCGGCGCCTCGACGGCCGCACCGTGGTGGCCGCCAACGACACCCAGCGGATCAACCGGCTGCTGAACGGCTGACCACCGCGCCGGCCAGACCCGCATCGCGAGCTGGCACGGCGAACCCCTTTATCGACCCACGACGCATGAACGAGAGTAGGAATATCCAATGGCACGCGTGAAGCGGGCGGTCAACGCCCACAAGAAGAGGCGCAGCATCCTTAAGGCCTCGAAGGGCTATCGCGGCCAGCGATCCCGGCTCTACCGCAAAGCCAAAGAGCAGCAGCTGCATTCGTTGCAGTACGCGTACCGCGACCGCCGTGCGCGCAAGGGCGAGTTCCGCAAACTGTGGATCTCGCGCATCAACGCGGCGGCGCGCGCCAACGACATCACCTACAACCGGCTGATCCAAGGCCTCAAGGCCGCCGGGGTGGAGGTGGACCGCAAAAACCTCGCCGACATCGCGGTCGCGGACCCGGCCGCCTTCACCGCGCTGGTCGACATCGCCCGCGCGGCGCTGCCCGAGGACGTCAACGCTCCCTCGGATTCGGGAGAAGCGGCCTAACCGACCCGCTCGGACATGCCTGACCGGCAGGTGCTGACCGAACGTTCGGCCAGGGTCGCCGCGGCCGTCAAACTGCACCGCCACGTCGGCCGCCGCCGGGCGGGGCGTTTCCTGGCCGAGGGGCCCAACTTGGTCGAGGCCGCCGCGCGTCGTGACTTGGTCCGCGACGTCTTCGTCACCGAAGTCGCCCAGCAACGCCATGCGTCGTTGCTGGCATCCCTCGACTGCCCGGTCCACCCGGTCACCGAGCGCGCCGCGAAGACCCTCTCCGACACCGTCACCCCCGCGGGGCTGGTCGCAGTGTGTGACATGCCGGCGACCGGCCTCGACGGCGTGCTGGCCGGCTCGCCCCGGCTGATCGCGGTCGCCGTCGAGATCAGCGAGCCGGGCAATGCCGGCACCCTGATCCGCCTCGCGGACGCGATGGGTGCGTCCGGTGTGATCCTCGGCGGCCACAGCGTCGATCCGTACAACGGCAAGTGTTTGCGCGCCTCGGCCGGCAGCATCTTCTCGATCCCGGTCGTCGTCGCGCCGGACACGCTCGGCGCCCTCGAGGCGATGCGCGCCGCGGGTCTGCAGGCGCTCGCCACCACGGTGGACGGTGAGCAACGGCTGGATGAGGCCGGCGAACTGCTCGGCGGGCCGACGGCGTGGCTGTTCGGGCCCGAATCCCACGGCCTGCCAAGCGAAATCGCGTCGGCGGCCGACCACCGGCTGCGCATCCCGATGTCCGGCGGCGCCGAGAGCCTGAACGTGGCGTCGGCCGCGGCCATCTGTCTGTATGCGAGCGCGCGGGCGCTCAAGCTGCCTACGCGGCCCTGACCGCTCGCTTCGAGCGGGCCCGCCCGGCGCGCAGGCCGGCCAGCGACAACGTCGTGTGCACCAGCGATCCGGCCCGCTCCAGCAGCGCCCGGGCGGGTTGCAGCGCGGGGTCGAACGGCAACTTGGGCGGTGGCGGGAAGTAGTGCATCGGCAGACCGCGACGGTCCCGCGGCGGCGCCATGAACGGCGGGGCCTCGACCAGCGGCGCGTCGCTGGGCAGCCGCCCCTCGGCGCGGCGGTAGGCGGCCAGCGCGCGCGGGTGCAGCCGGATCTCGTCGGGCACCGCCAGGAACGCGAGTTCGACGATCTTGCCGAACAACCGCAGCACCACCTCGTCGCCGGGAGTCCAACGCATACCGGCTTTTTCGCGGACCGCGGGCTCGAACAGGCCCGCCGCGATCCAGCGTTGCCCGGCCACCAGAGGTTTGAAGATCTGGTCCCAGACCGGGGTCGGCATCAGCACGAACCGGGGTTTGGGAATCCGGATGTCGAAGATGTCGAGGACCGCCTGATTGATCTCCAACTCCTCGCGACCGACCCGCTCCCAGTACTCCTGGAATTCGTCCCACGACCCGGGCACCGGCCGCATGCTCATCCCGTACATCCGGTACCACTGCACGTGCTCGTCGAACAGCTGCCGCTTCTCGGCCTCGGTCAGGCCGCCGCAGAAGTACTCGGCCACCTTGACGATCAGCATGAAAAACGTGGCGTGCGCCCAGTAGAAGGTGTCGGGATCCAGCGCGTGATAGCGGCGCCCCTCGCCGTCGACGCCCTTGATCGTGCGGTGGTAGCCCTTGATCTGCTGCCCGGTCTGGGCCGCGCGGTCGCCGTCGTAGACCACGCCCATGATCGGGTAGACCGACCGGGCCACCCGCTGCAGCGGCTCGCGCAGCAGGATCGAATGCTCTTCGACGGCCGCGCCGAGTTCGGGGTACATGTTCTGGATCGCCCCGATCCACACACCCATCATTCCGGTGCGCAGATCGCCAAAATACTTCCAGGTCAAAGAATCTGGTCCGAGCGGATCAGCGGGCGTAGTCGATCTGGCAGTCATCGCGGCCTCCTGCACCGATTGGCCTCACGATAACTTTGACAACGCACGTTGTCTACGATTTCGGCGATGTGTCCGCCCAGGTGTTATCGAGCTTCCACACCGGTGTGCCGCCACCGTGATGAGGCGGTGAGGTGCGACTTACGACACACATCGCCGGCCCGCCCGGGACAGTCGTTGCCTGCCTCTGACGAAACCAAATAACCTGGCCAGGTGGAACTCGCGCGTCGCGATCTGGACCCGGGCGAGCCCGACGAATCCCCTGCGGCGCATTCCGCCGCGCGGCGTTCGCCGCTGTCGGTGCATAACGCGACTCAATGGCTGCACGGCCGCAATCGCAGCCCCGGGGCGGTCGCCCTGGTCCGGCGCGCGCGCCGGCTGTTGCCCGGGGATCCCGAGTTCGGCGATCCGTTGTCCACGGCCGGCGAGGGTGGTCCGCGCGCCGCGGCGCGCGCGGCCGACCGGCTGCTGGGGGACCGCGACGCGGTGTCGCGGGAGGTCAGCCTCGGGGTGCTGCAGGTGTGGCAGGCGCTGACCGAAGGGGTTTCCCGGCGGCCGGCCAATCCCGAGGTGACGTTGGTCTTCACCGACCTGGTCGGCTTCTCGACGTGGTCCCTGCAGGCCGGCGACGAGGCGGCGCTGGCGCTGCTGCGTCAGGTGGCGCGGGCCCTCGAGCCGCCGCTGCTCGACGCCGGCGGGCACATCGTCAAACGCATGGGCGACGGACTCATGGCCGTGTTCGGCGACCCGATGGTCGCCGTGCGGGCGGTACTGGCCGCCAAGGAGGCGCTCCGTTCGGTCGAGGTGGAGGGCCACACCCCGCGGATGCGGGTGGGAATCCACACCGGACGGCCGCAGCGGCTGGCCGCCGATTGGCTCGGTGTGGATGTGAACATCGCCGCACGAGTTATGGAACGGGCCACCAAAGGTGGAATCATGGTGTCGAGTTCAACGTTGGATCTCATACCGCAAAGCGAGTTGGACGCGTTGGGCGTCGAGGCCAAACGCACCCGCAAACCGGTTTTCGGGCCGAAGCCCGCCGGTATGCCCGCAGATTTGGCGATATATCGCCTCAAGACTTATAGGGAGTTGTCAGGCGCTGATGACACAACCGAAACAAAACCGCAGTCATAATGGGTGCCAATGATCGGGGGCATCGTGTCCCGGCTCGCCCGGGTCCAATTCACTGTGGGGTATGCGGCGCTGCTGCTCGCCATCAGCTGCGCCATCCTGGCGCTCGGCCCGGACGCGCATGACGTCATCGTCGCGCGCGCCAGCACCAACGTGCACAACCTGGCCCACGGGCATCTCGGCACCTTGCTGGGCAGCGCGCTGGTCGTCGACGCCGGCCCGCTCTACTTCTGGCTGCCTTTCCTGACCTGCCTGCTGGCGCTGGCGGAGCTGCATTTGCGCACCATCCGGCTGGTGGTGGCGTTCCTGGTCGGCCACATCGGCGCGACGCTGCTGGTGGCCGCCGCCCTGGCCGGGGCCGTCGAATTCGGCTGGCTGCCCGTGTCGATCACCCGGGCCAGCGACGTCGGGATGAGCTACGGCGCGCTGGCAGTCCTCGGCGCGATGACCGCCGTGATCCCGTCGCGCTGGCGGGCCGCCTGGGTCGGCTGGTGGGTGGCGGCGGGCATCGCTTCGGCCATCGTCGGCGCTGACTTCACCGACGCCGGGCACACCGTCGCCGTGATCCTCGGCGTGCTGGTGTCGGCACGATTCCGGCAGCCGATCCACTGGACGCCGGCCCGGTACCTGATGCTGGCGGCCTCCTCGGGCTTCGGTTTCCTGATGCTGGCCCACCACTGGGGCACCATGGCGGCGACGCCGGTGTTCGGCCTCCTCGGCGCCCTGGTCGCCTACGCGGGCGCCAAGTACGTCGCGGGCCGGGGCCTGCCGGACGCCCCGCTGGACGGCGACGACACGTTGCCCGGCCCGGCGCCGGCCGTCGCCGGCTGAGCCCCGCCGGGCGACTGCCCAGCGGCCGCCGGGCGCCGCGCATCCGATCACTATGATCAGCACGACCCGCGCGCGGAAAGCACTATCGATGCGGGCAGCCCTAACAGCCTCGTCAGCAAGGAGAGTGTCGCCGCGTGGGTGAGCAACCCGTCGACCTGTCGCCCGAAGCCTTGACCGAGGCGGTCAACGCCGCCCGGCAGGCGTTCACGCGGGCCGGCGACCTCGATGCCCTGGCGCGCGCCAAGACCGAGCACCTCGGTGACCGCTCGCCGCTGGCGCTGGCGCGCCAGGCGCTGGGCAGCGTTCCCAAAGACCAACGTGCCGACGCCGGCAAGCGGGTCAACGCCGCGCGGGGCGAGGCCCAGCAGGGGTACGACGAACGCCTCGCCGCCCTGCGCGCCGAACGCGACGCCGCGGTGCTGGTCGCCGAGCGCATCGACGTCACGCTGCCGTCGACGCGGCAGCCGACCGGGGCGCGGCACCCGATCACGATCCTGGCCGAAAACATCGCCGACACCTTCATCGCGATGGGTTGGGAAGTGGCCGACGGCCCCGAGGTCGAGACCGAGCAGTTCAACTTCGACGCGCTCAATTTCCCCGCCGACCACCCCGCGCGCAGCGAGCAGGACACCTTTTACATCGCGCCGGAGGACTCCCGCCAGCTGCTGCGCACCCACACCTCGCCGGTGCAGGTGCGCACGCTGCTGGCGCGCGAGTTGCCCGTCTACATCGTCTCGATCGGCCGCACGTTCCGCACCGACGAGCTCGACGCCACCCACACCCCGGTCTTCCACCAGGTCGAGGGCCTGGCGGTGGACCGCGGCCTGTCCATGGCACACCTGCGGGGCACGCTGGATGCGTTCGCGCGCGCCCAGTTCGGTCCCGAGGCGCGCACCCGCATCCGCCCGCACTTCTTCCCCTTCACCGAGCCCTCCGCCGAGGTCGACGTGTGGTTCGTCGGCAAGAAGGGCGGCCCCGGCTGGGTGGAGTGGGGCGGCTGCGGGATGGTGCACCCAAACGTGTTGCGGGCGGCCGGAATTGATCCCGAGGAATACTCCGGCTTCGCGTTCGGCATGGGCCTGGAGCGGACGCTGCAGTTCCGCAACGGGATTCCGGACATGCGTGACATGGTCGAGGGCGACGTCCGGTTCTCGCTGCCGTTCGGGGTCGGTGCCTGATGCGCGTTCCGTACAGCTGGCTGCGCGAGGTCGTCAACGCCGGCGCACCGGGCTGGGATGTGGCCCCCGCCGAGCTGGAGCAGGCGCTGGTGGACATCGGCCACGAGGTCGAAGAGGTTCTCACCCTGGGGCCCGTCGATGGCCCGCTGACGGTGGGCCGCGTCACCGACATCGAGGAGCTCACCGGTTTCAAGAAGCCGATCCGGTTCTGCCACGTCGACGTCGGCGAGGGTAAAGACCGTGAGATCGTCTGCGGCGCAACCAACTTCGTGGTGGGCGACCTCGTGGTGGCCGCGCTGCCGGGAACCACGCTGCCCGGCGGGTTCGCCATCGCCGCGCGCCAGACCTACGGCCGCACCTCGGACGGGATGATCTGCTCGGCGGCCGAACTCGGTCTGGGTGCCGACCATTCGGGGATCCTGGTGTTGCCGCCCGGCACCGCCGAGCCCGGAGCCGACGGCCACGCCGTGCTGGGACTCGACGACGTGATCTTCCACCTGGCCATCACCCCCGACCGCGGTTACGGCATGTCGTTGCGGGGCCTGGCGCGCGAGGTCGCCTGCGCCTACGACCTGGACTTCGTCGACCCGGCGGACATCAAGCCGTTGCCGGCCGAGGGGGAGGCCTGGCCGCTGACGGTGCAGCCCGACACCGGCGTGCGGCGATTCGCGCTACGACCGGTCACCGGTATCGACCCCGCCGCCGTGTCGCCGTGGTGGCTGCAGCGGCGCCTGCTGCTCTGCGGCATCCGCGCCACCTCGCCGGCGGTCGACGTCACCAACTACGTGATGCTCGAGCTCGGCCACCCCATGCACGCCCACGACCGCAACCGCATCACCGGCGGCTTCGGCGTGCGCTTCGCCCGGCCCGGCGAGACCGTCGTCACCCTGGACGACATCGAGCGCAAACTCGAACCTGCCGACGTCCTGATCGTCGACGACGCGGCGACCACGGCGATCGGCGGTGTGATGGGCGCGGCGAGCACCGAGGTGCGCGCCGATTCCACCGACGTGCTGCTCGAGGCCGCGGTCTGGGATCCCGCCGCGGTGTCGCGCACCCAGCGCAGGCTGCACCTGCCCAGCGAGGCCGCCCGCCGCTACGAGCGCGGCGTGGATCCGGCCATTTCCGTTGCCGCGCTGGACCGCTGCGCCACACTGCTCGCCGAGATCGCCGGCGGCGCGGTAGCCGACACGCTGACCGATTGGCGGGGCGACCCGCCGCGCGACGACTGGGCCGGGGCGCCGATCGACATCGCCGCCGACCTACCCGGCCGCATCGCCGGCGTGGCCTACGCCCCGGGCACGGCCGCCAAGCGGCTGTCCCAAATCGGCGCCGCCGTCGTTGAACACGGCGACACGCTGACGGTCACCCCACCGAGCTGGCGGCCGGACCTACTGCAGCCCGCCGACCTCGTCGAGGAGGTGCTGCGGCTCGAGGGCCTGGAGGTCGTTCCGTCGGTGCTGCCGTCGGCGCCGGCCGGCCGCGGGCTGTCCGCCGTGCAACAACGCCGCCGCGCCATCGGCAAGTCGCTGGCCCAGTCCGGGTACGTCGAGATCCTGCCGACGCCGTTCCTGCCCGCCGGCGTCTTCGACCTGTGGGGACTGCCGCCCGACGATCCGCGGCGCGTCACGACCAACGTCCTCAACCCGCTGGAGGCCGACCGCCCGCAGCTGGCCACCACGCTGCTGCCGGCGCTGCTGGAAGCCTTGGTGCGCAACGTGTCCCGCGGCCTGATCGACGTCTCGCTCTATGCCCTGGCCCAGGTGGTGCAGCCGACCACCGAGACCCGCGGCGTGACACTGATTCCCGTCGATCGCCGGCCCACCGACGCCGAGATCGCCACGCTCGACGCGTCCTTGCCGCGCCAACCCCAGCACGTCGCCGCGGTGCTGACCGGCTTGCGGGAGGCGCGCGGCCCCTGGGGACCGGGCCGGCGCGCTGAGGCGGCCGACGCGTTCGAGGCGGTGCGCATCATCGCCCGCGCCGCCGGCATCGAGGTGCGGTTGCGGGCGGCGCAGCAGCTGCCGTGGCATCCGGGCCGGTGCGCCGAGGTGCTCGTCGGCGACACCACCGTGGGGTACGCGGGCCAGCTGCATCCGGCCGTGACCGAGCGCTCCGGGCTGCCCAAGGGCACCTGCGCCCTCGAACTCAACCTCGACGCGATGCCCCTCGTCGCGGCGCTGCCCGCGCCCCGGGTGTCGCCGTTCCCGGCCGTCTTCCAGGACGTCAGCCTGGTGGTGTCCGCGGACGTCCCGGCACAGGCGGTCGCGGACGCCGTGCGCCAAGGCGCGGGGGAGTTGCTGGAGGACCTGCAGTTGTTCGACGTTTTCACCGGCCCGCAGATCGGCGAGGACCGCAAGTCGCTGACCTTCGCGTTGCGGTTCCGGGCGGCGGATCGCACGCTGACCGAGGACGACGCCACCGCGGCCCGCGACGCCGCCGTGCGCCGGGCCGCCGAGTCGGTCGGCGCCGAGCTCCGCGCCCAGTAGGAATGGATTTGCAAAGTACTGCATAACCATGCAGAATCGTCGAAATGGCCGACGTGATCAAGGTGGCAGTTGCCGGCGCCAGCGGCTATGCGGGCGGTGAAATCCTCCGCCTGCTGCTCGGGCACCCGGCCTACGCCCAGGGGCGGCTGTCGATCGGCGCGCTGACCGCCGCGACCAGCGCCGGCAGCACGCTCGCCGAGCATCATCCGCACCTGACACCGCTGGCCCAGCGCGTCGTCGAGCCGACCGAGCCTGCCGTGCTCGCCGGCCACGACGTGGTGTTCCTGGGCTTGCCGCACGGCCATTCGGCCGCGCTGGCCTCTCAGCTCGGCCCCGACACCGTGATCATCGACTGCGGTGCGGACTTCCGGCTCACCGACGCGGCGGTGTGGGAACGGTTCTACGGCTCCCCGCACGCCGGCAGCTGGCCGTACGGCCTGCCGGAGCTCCCCGGCGCGCGCGAGCGGCTGCGCGGCACCCGCCGCATCGCGGTTCCCGGGTGTTACCCGACCGCGGCGCTGCTGGCGTTGCTGCCCGCGGTGGCCTCAGACCTCATCGAGCCCGCCGTCACGGTCGTCGCCGTCAGCGGCACCTCCGGAGCCGGGCGGGCCGCCAACACCGACCTGCTCGGCGCCGAAGTCATCGGATCGGCGCGCGCCTACAACATCGCCGGGGCGCACCGGCACACCCCGGAGATCGCCCAGGGCCTGGGGGCCGTCACCGGCCGCGACGTCACGGTGTCGTTCACCCCGGTGCTGATCCCGACGTCGCGCGGGATCCTGGCCACCTGCACCGCCCGCACCCGCGCGTCGTTGCCGCAACTGCGGGAGGCCTACGAAAAGGCTTACGACACAGAGCCGTTCATCTACCTGATGCCCGAGGGTCAGCTGCCCCGCACCGGAGCGGTGATCGGCAGCAACGCGGCCCACATCGCTGTCGCGGTGGACGAGGCGGCCCAGACCTTCGTGGCGATCGCCGCGATCGACAACCTGGTCAAGGGCACGGCGGGGGCCGCCGTGCAGTCGATGAACCTGGCGCTGGGTTGGCCGGAGACCGAAGGCCTTTCGGTGATCGGGGTGGCGCCATGACGTCCACCGCCGCCGAGGCGCGGCTGCTGCGCGAGCAGGGCGTGACCGCGCCGGCCGGATTCCGGGCGGCGGGCATCGCCGCCGGCATCAAGGCCTCGGGCAAGCGCGACCTGGCCCTGGTCTTCAACGAGGGACCCGACTACGCGGCCGCCGGGGTGTTCACCCGCAACCGGGTCAAGGCCGCACCGGTGCTCTGGAGCCAGCAGGTGCTGAGCACCGGCGCGCTGCGCGCGGTCATCCTCAACTCCGGCGGCGCCAACGCCTGCACCGGGCCGGGCGGCTTCCAGGACACCCACGCCACGGCCGAGGCCGTCGCGGCCGCGCTGTCGGACTGGGGAACCGAGACCGGCGCCATCGAGGTGGCGGTGTGCTCCACCGGGTTGATCGGTGACCGGTTGCCGATGGACAAGGTGCTGTCCGGTGTGCGCGCGATCGTGCAGGACATGGCCGGCGGCCTGTCCGGCGGTGACGACGCCGCCCAGGCGATCATGACCACCGACACCGTGCCCAAACAGGTTGCGCTGCACCACCCGGGCGGCTGGACGGTCGGCGGGATGGCCAAGGGCGCGGGCATGCTCGCGCCGTCGCTGGCGACCATGCTGTGCGTGCTGACCACCGACGCGGCCGTCGACGCCGCGGCGCTGGACTCCGCGCTGCGCCACGCCACCGCGCGCACCTTCGACCGGCTCGACATCGACGGCGCGTGCTCGACCAACGACACGGTGCTGCTGCTGGCATCGGGGGCCAGCGGGATCACCCCGGGCCAGGGCGATCTCGACGACGCCGTGCTGCGCGTCTGCGACGACCTGTGCGCGCAGCTACAGGCCGACGCCGAGGGCGTCACCAAACGTGTCAACGTCACCGTCACCGGCGCCGCCTCCGAGGACGACGCCCTGGTCGGCGCGCGGACCATCGCCCGCGACAGCCTGGTCAAGACGGCGGTGTTCGGCTCGGACCCCAACTGGGGCCGGGTGCTCGCCGCCGTTGGCATCGCGCCCATCGCCCTCGACGTTGACCGGATCACGGTGTCGTTCAACGGTTTCGCGGTCTTCGCCGAGGGGGTTCCGATGCCCGGTGCGCGCGAGGTGGACCTCTCGGGGGCCGACATCGACATCACCGTCGACCTGAGGCTCGGCGATGGCGCTGCCACCATCCGGACCACCGACCTCTCCCACGGCTACGTCGAAGAGAATTCGGCCTACAGCTCATGACCCGCGCCAGCGACTTATCCACCGCGGTCAAGGCGCAGGTGCTCGCCGAGGCCCTGCCGTGGCTCAAGCAGCTGCACGGCAAGATCGTCGTGATCAAGTACGGCGGCAACGCCATGACCGACGACACACTGCGGCACGCCTTCGCCGCCGACATGGCGTTCCTGCGCAACTGCGGCGTGCACCCCGTCGTCGTGCACGGCGGCGGCCCGCAGATCAGCGCGATGCTGCGGCGGCTCGGCATCCAGGGTGACTTCAAGGGCGGATTTCGGGTCACCACACCGGAAGTGCTCGATGTGGCGCGGATGGTGTTGTTCGGCCAGGTCGGCCGCGAACTGGTCAACTTGATCAACGCGCACGGGCCGTACGCCGTCGGCATCACCGGCGAGGACGCGCAGCTGTTCACCGCCGTGCGGCGCAGCGTCACCGTCGACGGTGTGGCCACCGACATCGGCCTGGTGGGCGACGTCGAGCGCGTCAACACCGCCGCGGTGCTGGATCTCATTGCCGCACGGCGCATTCCGGTGGTATCGACGCTGGCGCCGGATGCCGAGGGTGTGGTGCACAACATCAATGCCGACACCGCCGCGGCGGCGCTGGCCGACGCGCTGCACGCCGAGAAGCTGTTGATGCTCACCGATGTCGAAGGCCTGTACACGAGTTGGCCCGACCGCGATTCGCTGGTCAGCGAAATCGACACGGCCACACTGTCGCAACTGCTACCCACGCTGGAGGCGGGCATGATTCCCAAGGTCGAGGCGTGTCTGCGGGCCGTCACCGCGGGCGTGCCCAGCGCGCACGTCATCGACGGTCGGGTCGAACACTGTGTGCTGGTCGAGCTTTTCACCGACGAGGGCACCGGCACCAAGGTGGTCTCAGCGTGAGTAATACCGACGCGATCAAGCGGCGCTGGGAAGCCGTGATGATGAACAACTACGGCACCCCCGCGGTGGCACTGGCCAGCGGTGACGGGGCCGTGGTCACCGACGCCGACGGAAACAGCTACCTCGACCTGCTCGGCGGCATCGCGGTCAACATCCTCGGCCATCGCCACCCCGCGATCATCGAGGCCGTCACCCAGCAGATGGCGACGCTGGGCCACACGTCCAACCTGTATGCGACCGAACCGGGTATCGCGCTGGCCGAGGAACTGGTCGCCCTGCTGGGCGCGCCCGAGGACACGCCGGCGCGGGTGTTCTTCTGCAACTCCGGCACCGAGGCCAACGAGGTGGCGTTCAAGCTGTCTAGGCTCACGGGCCGCACGAAACTGGTTGCCGCGCAAGAGGCCTTCCACGGCCGGACGATGGGATCGCTGGCGCTGACCGGTCAGCCGAGTAAGCGGGCGCCGTTCGCCCCGCTGCCCGGCGACGTCACCTACGTGCCGTACGGCGACGTGGCAGCGCTGGCCGCGGCGGTCGACGACGCCACCGCGGCGGTGTTCCTGGAACCGATCATGGGGGAGAGCGGCGTCGTCGTGCCGCCCGAGGGATACCTGGCCGCCGCGCGCGACGTCACGGCGCGGCACGGCGCCCTGCTGGTGCTCGACGAGGTGCAGACCGGGATGGGCCGCACCGGAACGTTTTTCGCACACCAGCATGACGGCATCACCCCCGACGTGGTCACGCTGGCCAAGGGGCTCGGCGGCGGCCTGCCCATCGGGGCCTGCCTGGCCGTCGGACGCGCCGCCGAGCTGATGACGCCCGGCCTGCACGGCAGCACCTTCGGCGGCAACCCGGTGTGCACCGCGGCGGCGCTGGCGGTGCTGCGGGTGCTGGCGTCGCAAAACCTGGTCCGCCACGCCGAGGTGCTGGGCAAGTCGCTGCGGCACGGCATCGAGGGGCTCGGCCATCCGCTCGTCGACCACGTGCGCGGGCGCGGGCTGCTGTGCGGGGTGGCGCTCACCGCGGCTCGCGCCAAGGACGCCGAGGCCGCCGCGCGCACGGCCGGGTTCCTGGTGAACGCCGCCGCCCCCGACGTCATCCGGCTGGCGCCGCCGCTGATCATCACCGAAGACCAGCTCGACGGCTTCGTCGCCGCGCTGCCGGGCATTCTCGATGAGGCGGGGGCCGCACATGGTTAGACATTTCCTGCGCGACGACGACCTGTCGCCCGCGGAGCAGGCCGAAGTGTTGCAGCTGGCCGCAGAACTGAAGAAGGACCCGTTCAGTGCCCGCCCGCTGGAGGGCCCGCGCGGGGTCGCGGTCCTGTTCGACAAGAACTCCACGCGCACCCGGTTCTCGTTCGAGATGGGCATCGCCCAACTCGGCGGGCACGCCGTCGTCGTCGACGCGCGCAGCACCCAGCTGGGCCGCGAGGAGACGCTGGAGGACACCGCGCGGGTGCTGTCCCGCTACGTCGAGGCCATCGTCTGGCGCACGTTCGGGCAGGAGCGTCTCGAGGCGATGGCCGCGGTGGCGACGGTGCCGGTGGTCAACGCGCTGTCCGACGAGTTCCACCCCTGCCAGGTGCTCGCCGATCTGCAGACCATCGCCGAACGCAAGGGCTCGCTGACCGGTTTGCGGATGGCCTATTTCGGTGACGGCGCCAACAACATGGCGCACTCGCTGATGCTCGGCGGGGTTACCGCCGGCGTCCACGTCACCATCGCCGCGCCCGACGGCTTCGCCCCGGATGAGGCGTTCGTGGCGGCGGCCCGGCGGCGCGCCGAGGACACCGGCGCGTCGGTCACCGTCACCCCCGACGCCGCGGCGGCCGCGCGCGGCGCCGACGTCCTGGTCACCGACACCTGGACGTCGATGGGCCAGGAGGACGACGGCCTGGACCGGATCAAGCCGTTCCGGCCCTATCAGATCAACGCCGACCTGCTGACCCTGGCGGACCCGGAAGCCATTGTGCTGCACTGCCTTCCGGCTCACCGCGGCGACGAGATCACCGACGAGGTGATGGACGGCCCGGCCAGCGTGGTCTTCGACGAGGCCGAAAACCGGTTGCACGCCCAAAAGGCGCTGCTGGTGTGGCTTTTGGAGCGACGCCGATGACTCGTAGCAAGACCACCCCCGAAACCACCCGGGCCGGCCGGCAGGCCCGGATCGTGGCGATCCTGTCGTCGGCCGAGGTGCGCAGCCAAAGCGAACTGGCGGCGCGCCTCGCCGACGAGGGCATCGAGGTCACCCAGGCCACCCTGTCGCGCGACTTGGAAGAGCTGGGCGCGGTGAAACTGCGCGGCGCCGACGGCGGCGTCGGCGTCTACATGGTTCCCGAGGACGGCAACCCGGTGCGCGGCGTGTCCGGCGGGACCGCGCGGCTGTCGCGACTGCTGAGCGAGCTGCTGGTGTCGGCCGACGCCAGCGCCAACCTCGCGGTGCTGCGCACGCCGCCCGGCGCCGCCGACTATCTGGCCAGCGCGATCGATCGCGCGGCGCTACCGTACGTCGTCGGCACCATCGCCGGCGATGACACCGTCTTCGTGGCCGCTCGAGAGCCGATGACCGGCGCCGAACTGGCCACCACATTGGAAAAACTCACGTAAGCGATTTCAACCTAAGGAGATTGGTTCATGTCAGAACGCGTCATCCTGGCGTATTCCGGCGGTCTGGACACCTCGGTGGCCATCAGCTGGATCGGCAAGGAGACCGGCCGTGAGGTCGTAGCGGTGGCGATCGACCTCGGCCAGGGCGGCGAAGACATGGAGGTCATCCGCCAGCGGGCCCTGGACTGCGGGGCGGTGGAGGCCGTCGTTGTCGACGCCCGCGACGAATTCGCCGAGGGCTATTGCCTTCCCACCATCCTGTCCAATGCCCTCTACATGGATCGCTACCCGCTGGTGTCGGCCATCAGCCGGCCGCTGATCGTCAAGCACCTGGTGGCGGCGGCCCGCGAGCACGGCGGCGGCATCGTCGCGCACGGCTGCACCGGCAAGGGCAACGACCAGGTCCGGTTCGAGGTCGGATTCGGTTCGCTGGCACCCGATCTCGAGGTGCTGGCCCCCGTCCGCGATTACGCGTGGACGCGCGAGAAGGCGATCGCGTTCGCCGAGGAGAACGCCATCCCGATCAACGTGACCAAACGCTCGCCGTTCTCGATCGACCAGAACGTGTGGGGCCGCGCGGTGGAAACCGGCTTCCTGGAACACCTTTGGAACGCGCCCACGAAGGATGTCTACGCCTACACCGAAGACCCCACGCTGAACTGGAGTACCCCCGACGAGGTGATCGTCGGGTTCGAGCGCGGCGTGCCGGTGACGATCGACGGCAAGCGAGTGTCGGTGCTGGGCGCCATCGAGGAGCTCAACACCCGCGCCGGCGCGCAGGGCGTCGGCCGCCTCGACGTCGTCGAGGACCGGTTGGTGGGCATCAAGAGCCGCGAGATCTACGAGGCGCCCGGCGCGATGGTGCTCATCACCGCGCATACCGAACTCGAACACGTCACGCTGGAGCGCGAGCTGGGCCGGTTCAAGCGGCACACCGATCAGCGTTGGGCCGAGCTGGTATACGACGGGCTGTGGTACTCGCCGCTGAAGGACGCGCTGGAGAGCTTCGTCGCCAAGACCCAGGAGCACGTGACCGGTGAGGTGCGAATGGTGTTGCACGGCGGCCACATTGCGGTCAACGGGCGGCGCAGCGCCGAATCCCTGTACGACTTCAACCTGGCCACCTACGACGAGGGCGACAGCTTCGACCAGTCGGCCGCAAAGGGTTTCGTCTACGTGCACGGGTTGTCGTCGAAGATCGCATCCCGCCGCGACCAGGCCACCGAGGCGTGACTGTGCATTCCACGACGCGACACGCCGTCGACCCGTCGCGGGGCTCACACTCGCGGCGCAGGAGCGGGTAGGTGAGCACGCGCGAGGGGTCACTGTGGGGCGGGCGGTTCGCGGACGGCCCGTCGGACGCGCTGGCCGCGCTGAGCAAGTCCACCCACTTCGACTGGGTGCTGGCCCCCTACGACATCGTCGCCTCGCGGGCGCACACGGTGATCCTGTTCCGGGCCGGGCTGCTGACCGAAGAGCAGCGCGACGGGCTGCTGGCCGGCCTGGACCAGCTCGCCACCGACGTCGCCGACGGCAGCTTTTCGCCGCTGATCACCGACGAGGACGTGCACGCGGCGCTGGAGCGCGGGCTGATCGACCGGGTCGGGCCGGACCTGGGCGGGCGGCTGCGGGCCGGCCGCTCCCGCAACGACCAGGTGGCCACGCTGTTCCGGATGTGGCTGCGCGACGCCGTGCGCCGGGTCGCCGCTGGGGCGCTGGACGTCGTCGGCGCGCTGGCCGCCCAGGCCGCCGCCCACCCGGACGCCATCATGCCCGGCAAAACCCACCTGCAGTCCGCCCAGCCGGTGCTGTTGGCCCACCACCTGCTCGCGCACGCCCACCCGCTGCTGCGTGATGTCGACCGCCTCGCCGACTTCGACACGCGGGCCGCGATCTCCCCGTACGGATCCGGGGCGCTGGCCGGATCGTCGCTGGGGCTGGACCCCGACGCGATCGCCGCGGAGCTGGGCTTTGCGGCTGCCGCCGACAACTCCATCGACGCGACGGCATCGCGGGATTTCGCCGCGGAGGCCGCCTTCGTGTTCGCGATGATCGGCGTCGACCTGTCCCGGCTGGCCGAGGACGTCATCCTGTGGAGCTCGACCGAATTCGGCTACGTGACCCTGCACGATTCGTGGTCCACCGGCAGCTCGATCATGCCGCAGAAGAAGAACCCGGACATCGCCGAACTGGCCCGCGGCAAGTCGGGGCGGCTGATCGGAAACCTGGCCGGCTTGCTGGCCACGCTGAAGGCCCAGCCGCTCGCCTACAACCGTGACCTGCAGGAAGACAAGGAACCGGTGTTCGATTCGGTGGCCCAGCTGGAATTGGTGCTGCCCGCGATGGCGGGTCTGGTGGGCAGCCTGACGTTCGACGTCGACCGGATGGCCGCCCTCGCGCCGGCCGGGTACACGCTGGCCACCGACATCGCCGAATGGCTGGTGCGCCAGGGGGTGCCGTTCCGCTCCGCGCACGAGGCCGCCGGGGCCGCCGTGCGCGCCGCCGAGCAGCGCGACGTCGGGCTCGACGAGCTGACCGACGACGAGCTGGCCGCCATCAGCGCTGACCTCACACCGCAGGTTCGCGAGGTTTTGACGATCGAGGGCTCGGTGGCCTCGCGCGACGCGCGGGGCGGCACCGCGCCCGTTCGCGTCGCCGAGCAGGTCGAAAACGTCCTGGCCAGCGCCGAACGGCTCAAAGAGCGGCTCGGCGACGGGGCGCGTGGGAGTCGTTAGATGAGGGCGGTTTTTCTGCCCGTCGTTGCCGCGCCGACTAGACTTCGGGCTCAAAGCGATCCGGATGAACGTTTCGGGCCGGATCCCCGTGACCAAGGGGTGGGAAACCAATGAGCGTCGTCGCCGGCGTCTTCGGTGCGCTACCGCCGCACCGTTATTCGCAGCGCGAGCTCACCGACTTCTTCGTCAGCATTCCCGAGTTCGCGGACTACGAAGACATCGTCCGGCAGCTGCACGCCAGCGCCAAAGTCGACAGCCGTCACCTGGTGCTGCCGCTCGAGCAGTACCCCACGTTGACCGACTTCGGCATGGCCAACCGGATCTTCACCGAGCACGCCGTGAACCTCGGCTGCGAGGCGCTGTCCGGTGCGCTCGACGAGGCGGGCCTGCGGCCCCAGGACGTCGACGTGCTGATCACGACGACCGTCACCGGGCTGACGGTGCCGTCGGTGGACGCCCGCATCGCCGCGCGGCTCGGCCTGCGCGACGACGTGCGCCGGGTGCCGCTGTTCGGCCTCGGCTGCGTTGCCGGCGCCGCGGGGGTGGCGCGCGCGAACGACTACCTGCGCGGTGCGCCCGATGCCGTCGCCGCCCTGGTCTCGGTCGAGCTGTGCTCGCTGACCTATCCCGGCTACACGCCGTCGCTGGCCGGCATGGTCGGCAGCGCGCTGTTCGCCGACGGCGCCGCGGCGGTGGTGGCGGTGGGCGACCGGCGCGCCGAACAGCTCGCGGCCGGCGGGCCCAGCGTCCTGGATTCACGCAGCCACCTGTACCCCGATTCCCTGCGCACCATGGGGTTCGACGTGCGATCGGGCGGGTTCGAACTCGTGCTGTCCAAGGACGTCGCGGCCGTCGTGGAGCAATACATCGAGGACGACGTCACCCAGTTCCTGGGGGCCCACGGCTTGACCCCGGCCGACATCGGCGCGTTCGTCAGCCACCCCGGCGGCCCCAAGGTCATCGAGGCGATCAACGCGGCGCTCAGCCTGCCGCCCGAGGCCCTCGAACTGACCTGGCGTTCGCTCGGCGAGATCGGCAATCTCTCGTCGGCGTCGGTATTGCACGTGCTGCGCGACACCATCGCCAAGCCGCCCCCGAGCGGAAGCCCCGGCCTGATGCTCGCGATGGGCCCGGGCTTCTGTTCCGAACTCGTGTTGTTGCGTTGGCACTGATGGTCGCTCGTGTACTTGCGTTCCTACCCTGAAGCGCCCTTGGGCGGTCGGGAGTCGTGGCGGCGGGTCCAAGTCGACGGGGAACTGACCCACCGCCGGGGGTGGCGCTGTGAGTGACACGAAAGGCCGCGGTCGATGAACGGCAACAACGAAGAGCTCGTCCGGGCCCTTCGCCAAGCGCTGAAGGACAACGAGCGACTCAAGCGCGAGAACCGCCACTACCTCGCCGCCACCACCGAACCCGTGGCGGTGGTCGGCATGGGATGCCGCTACCCCGGCGGGGTGGACTCACCAGAGGCGTTGTGGGACATGGTGGTCGAGGGCCGCGACGTCGTCTCGGAGTTCCCGTCGGACCGCGGCTGGAGCTTGGCGGGGCTCTTCGATGCGGATCCCGACGCGGTCGGAAAGTCGTACGCGCGCTGCGGTGGATTCCTCTCGGACGTCGGGGATTTCGACGCCACCTTCTTCGGGATCGCCCCCAGCGAGGCGCTGGCGATGGACCCGCAGCAACGTCTGCTGCTCGAGGTGTCGTGGGAGGCGTTGGAGCGGGCCGGAATCGATCCCGCCACCCTGCGCGGCTCGCCCACCGGGGTGTTCGCCGGGATATTCCACGGCTCCTACGGGGGCCAGGGCCGGGTGCCGGGGCACCTCGAGCGGTACGGGCTGCGCGGCTCGACGCTGAGCGTGGCATCCGGGCGGGTGGCCTATTCGTTGGGACTCGAGGGCCCCGCGGTCTCGGTCGACACGGCGTGTTCGTCGTCGCTGGTGGCCCTGCATCTGGCGGCGCAGTCGTTGCGTTCCGGGGAATGCGATCTGGCGCTGGCCGGCGGTGTGACGGTGATGGCCACACCGGCGATGTTCATCGAATTCAGCCGGCAGCGGGCGCTGGCGGCCGACGGCCGCTGCAAGGCCTACGCGGGCGCGGCCGACGGCACCGGGTTTTCCGAGGGCGTCGGCGTGCTCGTGCTGGAGCGGCTGGCCGACGCGCGCCGGCTCGGGCATCCGGTGCTGGCCGTGATACGCGGGTCCGCGGTGAACCAGGACGGCGCGTCCAACGGGCTGGCGACGCCCAACGGGCCCTCGCAGCAGCGGGTGATCCGGGCGGCGCTGGCCAACGCGCGGCTGGGCACCGCGGACGTGGACCTGGTGGAAGGGCACGGGACCGGCACCACGCTCGGGGATCCGATTGAAGCGCAAGCGTTGTTGGCCACCTACGGGCAGGACCGGCCGGCGGACCGGCCGCTGTGGCTGGGGTCGATCAAGTCGAACATGGGTCACACCTCGGCCGCGGCCGGCGCGGGCGGTGTGATCAAGATGGTGCAGGCGATCCGCCACGGCGTGATGCCCAAGACGCTGCACGTGGATGAGCCGACGCCGCACGTGGATTGGTCGGCAGGGGCGGTGTCGCTGCTGACCGAGTCGCGGCCTTGGTCCGTGCTCGACCGGCCGCGCCGCGCGGGTGTGTCGTCGTTCGGCATCAGCGGCACCAACGCGCACGTCATCGTCGAACAGTATGCGCCGGAGCCCGAAAGCGACTCGCCCCCAGGCGATGACGTGGTGGTGCCGTGGGTGCTCTCGGCCCGCTCGGCCGAGGCGCTGTCGCACCAGGCGGCGCGGCTGCTGGCGCACGTGAAGGCCCATCCCGCGCTGCGGGTGCTCGACGTGGGCTGGTCGCTGATCTCGACGCGGTCGCGCTTCGAGCACCGGGCGGTGATCGTCGGCGCCAATGGCGCGCAGCTGCTGCGCGGGCTGGCCGAATTGGCCGCCGGCGAACAGGGCGCCGGCGTTGCGGTGGGGCGGGCGCAGTCGCCCGGCAAGACGGTGTTCGTGTTCCCCGGCCAGGGCTCGCAATGGGCCGGCATGGGCGCCCAATTACTGGACGGTTCCGCGGTATTCGCCGAACAGATGCACCGGTGCGCGCACGCTCTCGCCGACCACGTCGACTGGTCGCTGATCGACGTCATCCGCGGCCTGCCCGGCGCGCCCGGACTGGACCGGGTGGACGTGGTGCAGCCGGCGCTGTGGGCGGTCATGGTGTCGCTGGCCGAGTTGTGGCGCTCGGTGGGCGTGGTTCCCGACGCGGTGATCGGCCACTCGCAGGGCGAAATCGCGGCGGCCTACGTGGCGGGGGCGCTGTCGCTCGAAGACGCCGCCCGGGTGGTGGCGCTGCGCAGCAGGCTGCTGGTGGGGCTGTCGGGCCGCGGCGGCATGGTTTCGCTGGCCCGCGGGCAGGCGAACGTCGAGCAGCTGATCGCGCCGTGGGGCGAGCGATTGAATATCGCCACGGTCAACGGGGTTTCGGCGGTGGTGGTGTCCGGCGAGGTGGACGCGCTGAGCGAATTGATGCACCGGTGTGAAGCCGACGACATCCGCGCCCGCCGCATCGACGTCGACTACGCGTCGCATTCCATTCAGGTCGACGCCATCCGCGAGCCCCTGGCCGCGGCGCTGAACGGCATTGCGCCGCGGTCGTCGTCGGTCGCGTTTTTCTCCACCGTCACCGGTGAGCTCATGGACACCGCGGGACTGGACGCCGACTACTGGTTCCGCAGCATCCGGCAAACGGTGCAGTTCGAGCGGGCGGTCCGCAACGCCTGCGACGCGGGCTATCGGGCGTTCATCGAATCCAGCCCGCATCCCGTGCTGATGGCCGCCATCGAAGAAACGATGCCCGACGACGAACAAGGCTGCGTCCTCCCGTCGTTGGGCCGCGACGACGGCGGCGTGGACCGCTTCTGGCTCTCGGCCGGGCAGGCGTTCGTGGCGGGCGTGGGCGTGGACTGGCGTGCCGCATTCGACGGCCTGGGCGGCCGGCGTGTCGACCTGCCCACGTACGGGTTTGTGCGGCAACACTTTTGGCTTCCGGGCGGGTCGACGGGCTCGTATGACGTCGCCACCCTGGGTATCGACGGCGCCGAACACGGGCTGCTCGGCGCGGTGGTGCCGCGGCCCGACTCCGGCGGTGTGGTGCTGACCGGCCGGGTGTCGACGGCCGCCCATCCGTGGTTGGCCGATCACGCGGTAGGCCAGACGGTGTTGTTCCCGGGGGCCGGTTTTGTCGAGCTGGCGATCCGCGCGGGCGACGAGGTCGGATGCGGCGTGCTCGACGAGTTGACGCTGTCGGCGCCGTTGGTGCTGTCCGTCGGGGACGGTGTGCAGGTGCAGCTGGTCGTCGGGGCGGCGGACGAGTCGGGTCGGCGTCGGCTGTCGGTGTATTCGGATGTCGCGCAGCCGGGCTCAGAGTGGGTGTTGCACGCCGAGGGCCTGTTGCGGCCCGGGGCGGTGACCCCAACCGCGGACCTCTCGGTGTGGCCGCCCGTCGGTGCGGCCGCGGTCGAGGTCTCCGACGCCTATGCCCGGCTCGCCCGGCGCGGCTACGAATACGGCGGCGCATTCCAGGGATTGCGGGCGATGTGGCAGCGCGGGGACGAGCTCTTCGCCGAGGTCGCCGTCCCCGACGATGCGGCCGCGGCCGACGGCGGCTTCGGGATCCATCCCGTCCTGCTGGACGCCGCCCTGCACGCGATCGGCGCCGCCGGCGAGCAGGACGTGACCGTATTGCCGTTCTCCTGGCAGGGCGTGTCGTTGCACGCGTCGGGCGCGGCGCGGGCGCGAGTACGGATCGCGCCGGCCGGCGCCGGGGCGGTCTCGGTGGAATTGGCGGACGGCGCGGGGCTGCCGGTGCTGTCGGTGGGCGCGCTGGCCATGCGCCCGGCCTCCGCCGAGCAGTTGACGACCGCGGCGGCGCTCCCGCAGCGCCCGCTCGCCCAGGGATTGCTCGACGTGACCTGGTCACCGATCTCGCTGGGCGGCGAGGACGCCGGTGCGGAAGCCACGCTGTGGGAGTTGACCGATCACGGCGGCGACGTGGTGAAGTCGGTGCACGCGGCGGCTACCGAGATGTTGGAGGCGCTGCAATCCTGGTTGCGCGCCGACGGCGCCGGCGTGCTGGCCGTGCAGACCCGCGGGGCGGTCGCCCTTGCCGGCGAAGACGTTTCGGACCTGGCCGGCGCCGCGGTGTGGGGCCTGGTGCGGTCGGCGCAGGCCGAGCACCCCGGCCGCATGATGCTCATCGACTCCGACGGATCACTGGACGCGCACGCGGTCATCGGTTGTGGTGAACCGCAAGTGGTGGTCCGCGGGGGCGTGGCCTACGCGGCCCGGCTGCGGCCGGTGCGAGCGGATTCCGCGATCGGCCTGCCGGCCGGCGGCTGGCGGTTGGACGCCGGCGGCAAAGGCACCCTGGAGGACCTGGTCGTAAGCCATTGCCCGCGAACCGACTTGACCGCCGGGCAGGTGCGAGTGGCGGTGGCCGCGGTCGGGGTCAACTTCCGTGATGTGCTGGTGGCCCTGGGAATGTATCCCGGCGGCGGACGGCTGGGTGCCGAGGGCGCCGGCGTGGTCGTCGAGGTCGCCCCCGACGTGACCGGGCTGGCCGTCGGTGACCCCGTGATGGGGTTGCTGGGCGTCGTCGGCTCCGAGGCGGTGGTGGACCAGCGGTTGGTGACACCGGTGCCCCACGGGCTGTCGCTGGTCGCGGCCGCCGGCGTGCCGGTGGTGTTCCTCACGGCGCTCTACGGGTTGTCGGTGCTGGCGGGGCTGCGCCGCGGGGAGCGCGTGTTGGTGCACACCGCCACCGGGGGAGTGGGCATGGCCGCGGTGCAACTGGCGCGGCATTGGGGTGCGGAGGTGTTCGTCACCGCCAGCCGCGGCAAGTGGGATACCTTGCGCGCGATGGGATTCGACGACGACCACATCGGGGATTCCCGCACGCTCGAGTTCGAGGGGAAGTTCCGCGCTGTGGCCGGTGACCGCGGCTTCGACGTGGTGCTCAATTCGCTGGCCGGCGACTTCACCGACGCCTCGCTGCGGCTGTTGGCGCCCGGTGGGCGGTTCATCGAGATGGGCAAGACCGACGTCCGCGACCCGCACGTCGTCGCCGAACAGTATCGGGGCGCCCACTACCGGGCCTTCGACCTATTGGAGGCCGGCCCGGACAGAACCGCGGCGATGCTGGCCGAGATCGTCGGATTGCTGGCCGACGGGTTCTTGACACCGTTGCCGCAGAAGACGTTCGACGTCCGATGCGCCGCGGCGGCCTACCGGTACGTCAGCCAGGCCCGCCACATCGGCAAGGTCGCGCTCACCGTCCCGTCAGGGCCGGGCGAGGTGCTCAGCGGCTGCGGCGGCGGACTGGCGGGGGCCAGCGTGGTGATCACCGGCGGCACCGGGATGGCCGGTTCGGCGCTGGCCCGCCACCTCGTCGAGCGTTACCGCGTGGCCCACGTGGTGCTGGTCAGCCGAGCCGGCGCGGAGGCGGCCGGCGTCGCCGCACTGGTGGACGGGTTGCACCGCGCCGGCGCCGAGGTGTCGGTGGAAGCCTGCGATGTCGCCGATCCCGACGCGGTGGCGGCGATGCTGTCCCGGATACCGGCGCAGCATCCGCTGCGCGGTGTCGTCCATGCCGCCGGGATTCTCGACGACGGGTTGATCTCCTCGCTGACCCCGGACCGGATGGACGCCGTGCTGCGGGCCAAGGTCGACGGGGCCTGGAACCTGCACCAGCTCACCAGTGATCTGGATTTGTCAGCGTTCGTGGTGTTTTCGTCGATGGCCGGGATCGTGGGGACCCCGGGGCAGGCCAACTACGCGGCCGCCAACAGTTTCCTCGACGGGCTGGCCGCCTACCGGCGCGCCCACGACCTCGCGGGCCTGTCGCTGGCTTGGGGTCTGTGGGAGCAGGCCTCGGCGATGACGGCGCACCTCGGTGACCGGGACAAGGCCCGGATGAGCAGAATCGGTCTGGCGCCGCTGTCCACCGGGCAGGCCTTGGCGGCCTTCGACGCCGCGGTACTCGTCGACCGTCCGGTGCTGGTGGCCGCCGGCCTGGACCGGGCCGCCCTGTCGGACAACGTCGCCGCGCTACCGCCGCTGCTGCGCGAACTCGCCGCCGGCCCGGTGCGGCGCGTCGTCGACGACACGGACGCCGCCGCGTCGAGCAGCGGCCTCAGCGCGCGCCTGAACGGCCTGAGTCCCGAGGCCCGGCAACGCGAACTGATCGACCTGGTGCGCGGCAACGCCGCGATGGTGCTGGGCGTGCCGAACCCGGCCGACATCAACGTCGGCCGCGCGTTCCAGGAACTCGGCTTCGATTCGCTGACCGCGGTCGAGCTGCGCAACCGCCTCAAAAACGCGACGGGCCTTACCCTTTCGCCGACGCTGATCTTCGACTACCCCACACCGACCGTGCTGGCCGGGCACCTGGACACGCAGCTGGCGGGCGCGGACACCGACGTCCAGCCGAACCTGATGGCCCGCGTCAACGACATCACCCGGGAACTGCAGGCGCTGCTGGGCGCGCCCAATTGGAATGCCGACGACCGGTCGGTGCTGCGGGCCCGCCTCCACACCCTGCTCGGCGCCATTGCGCCCGGCGATCCGGCCGACCCTGAACACCTCGACGATGACCTCGATGCCGCCACCGAAAGTCAACTCTTTGCGATCCTCGATGAAGAACTCGGCCGCTGACACCCCGCCAGGAGCGTCGACGCCGGGCACCGCTCAGCACGTCGACTACCTGAAACGCCTTACGGCGGATCTCAGGCGGACCCGGCGGCGCGTCGCGGAGCTGGAAGGCCAGCTGTCCGAGCCGGTCGCGGTGGTGGGCATGGCCTGCCGGTACGCCGGCGGGGTGGACACGCCGGAAGCTTTGTGGCAGCTGGTGGCCGAGGGCCGGGACACGGTGTCGGACTTCCCGCCCGATCGCGGCTGGGACGTCGAGGGCCTCTACGACCCGGATCCGGACGCCAAAGGCAAGATGTACACCCGGCAGGGCAGCTTCCTGCAGGACGCGGGCGACTTCGACGCCGGCTTCTTCGGCATCGGGCCCAGCGAGGCGCTGGCCATGGACCCCCAGCAGCGGATGATGCTGGAGATCTGCTGGGAGGCGTTGGAGCGCGCGGGAATTGACCCCTTCGCGCTGCGCGGCACGGCGACCGGGGTGTTCGCGGGCGTCATCCACGCCGGGTATGGCGGCGAGGTCAAAGGCGAGCTGGAGGGCTACGGGCTCACCGGCTCGACCCTGAGCGTCACGTCGGGCCGGGTGTCGTACGTGTTGGGGCTGGAGGGCCCGGCGGTGTCGGTGGACACCGCGTGCTCGTCCTCGTTGGTCTCCATGCACCTGGCCGCGCAGTCGTTGCGGTCCGGAGAATGCGACCTGGCGCTGGCCGGGGGCGTGACCGTCATGGCGACCCCCGCGGCGTTCGTCGAGTTCAGCCGGCAGCGGGCGCTGGCGCCCGACGGACGCTGCAAGGTGTATGCCGGTGCGGCGGACGGGACTTCGTGGTCGGAAGGCGCGGGCGTGGTGGTGCTGGAGCGCCTGGCCGACGCGCGGCGCCTGGGACATCCCGTCCTGGCGTTGCTCCGGGGCACCGCGGTGAACCAGGACGGCGCGTCCAACGGGCTGACCGCACCCAACGGCCCGTCGCAGCAGCGGGTCATCCGGGCGGCACTGGCCAACGCCGGATTGACGGCGGCGGACGTCGATGTCGTGGAGGGACACGGAACCGGGACGGTGCTCGGGGATCCGATCGAGGCGCAGGCGCTGCTCGCGACGTACGGGCAGGACCGGCCGGCGGATCGGCCGCTGTGGCTGGGGTCGATCAAATCCAACATCGGCCACACCTCGGCCGCGGCGGGCGTGGCCGGGGTGATCAAAATGGTGCAGGCGATGCGGCACGGCGTGATGCCCAAGACGCTGCACGTGGATGTCCCGTCGCCGCATGTGGATTGGTCGGCCGGGGCGGTGTCGCTGCTGACCGAGCCGCGCCCGTGGCCGGAGCACGGCGGGCCGCGGCGCGCGGGCGTCTCCTCCTTCGGTATCAGCGGCACTAACGCGCACGTGATCGTCGAGCAGGCCCCCGTCGAAGTGAGCCCCGAACCGGAGAGCGCACCCGCAGGCGGCGATTCGAATCCGGTTGTGCCGTGGGTGGTTTCGGCCCGCTCGCCCGACGCGCTGACCGGCCAGGCGCAACGACTGCTGGATCACCCGGGCGCCGGCCCCGGTGTGCCCGCGGCGGACGTGGGCTGGTCGCTGGCGACCACCCGGGCGGCGTTCGAGTACCGCGCGGTGTTGATCGGCGCCGAAAGCGCGGACCTGACCGCGGGGCTGGCGGGGCTGGCGGCCGGGGCGCCGGTCCCGGGCGCGATCACCGGGCGCACCCGCTCGGTGGGCAAGCGCGTGTTCGTGTTTCCGGGTCAGGGTTCGCAGTGGCTGGGCATGGGCGCGGGCCTGTACGAACGATTTCCCGTGTTCGCCCAGGCCTTTGACGACGCCGTGGCCGCGGTGGACAACCATTGCCGACTGCCGTTGCGCGAGGTGATGTGGGGCGCCGACGCGGAGTTGTTGCAGAGCACCGAATTTGCCCAGCCGGCGCTGTTCGTGCTGGAGATCGCGGTGGCCGCGCTCTGGGAATCACTCGGCGTCACACCGGATGTGGTGATCGGGCACTCGGTGGGGGAGATCGCCGCGGCCTGCGTCGCCGGCGCCCTCTCGCTCTCCGATGCGGCGGGCCTGGTGACGGCCCGCGGCCGGCTGATGGCGCAGTTGCCGCCCGGCGGGGTGATGATGGCCGTGACCGCCGCCGAGGCCGACGTGGCGCCGCTGCTCAACGGCGACGTGAGCATCGCGGCGGTCAACGGCCCGCGATCGCTGGTGCTTTCGGGCTCGGAGGCAGCGGTGAAGATGGTCGCGGACCGCCTGGCGGACGGCGGCGCCCGGGTGCGGCAGCTGGAGGTCTCGCACGCGTTCCACTCCCCGCTGATGGAACCCATGATGGGGGAGTTCTCCGCCGTGGCGGCCGGCGTATCGGCATCCGAGCCGCGGATCGCGCTGGTATCCAACCTGACCGGGCAGCTGGCCGGCCCCGACTATGGGACGGTCGCATACTGGGTCGACCACGTGCGCAAGCCCGTGCGGTTCGTCGACGGCGTGCAGCTGGCCGAATCGCTGGGTGCCGGTGTGTTTTTGGAGGTCGGACCCGGCGCGGCGTTGACGGCCGCGGTCGACCAATCCCTGACGACCGACCGCGCCATGTCGGTGGTGTCGATGGCCAAGGGCCGTCCCGAGGTCGACTCGCTGCTGTCGGCGGCCGGACAGCTGTTCGCGACCGGTTCGGACGTGGACTGGTCGGCGGCGTTTACCGGGCTCAACGCCCGGCGCATCGCGCTGCCCACGTATGCCTTTGTGCGGCGCCGGTTTTGGCTGTCGAGCGACTCGGTGGGCTCGGCGAACATCGCCAGCCTGGGTTTGACCGAGGCCGAGCACGCGTTGCTGGGGGCGGTGGTGGACCGGCCGGATTCCGGGGGCATGGTGCTCACCGGCCGGCTGTCGACGGCCGCTCAACCATGGCTGGCCGACCACGCGGTGGCCGGCACGGTGCTGTTTCCGGGGGCGGGCTTCGTGGAGCTGGCGCTGCGCGCCGGCGACGAGGTCGGCTGCTCGGTGATCGAGGAACTGACGCTGTCGGCGCCGCTGGTGGTCCCTGCGGGGGGCGTCGTGCAGCTTCAGGTGGTGGTGGATGCGGCCGGTGACGCGGGGGCCCGGGCGGTCTCGGTGCATTCGCGTGTCGCGCAATCGGATTGGACCCTGCATGCCGAAGGCGTGTTGAGCGACGGCCCCGCCGCCCCGGCGGCGGATCTGTCGGTGTGGCCGCCCGTCGGCGCCGAGGCGGTGGACGTGACCGGCGCGTACGACGGCCTGGCGGACCGCGGCTACGGATACGGCCCGGCCTTCCAGGGGCTGCGGGCCGTGTGGCGGCGGGGCGGCGAGACGTTCGCCGAGGTCGAACTCCCGCAGCAGGCCGGGGCAGCGACCGGCGGCTTCGGCATCCACCCGGTGGTGCTGGACGCGGCGCTGCACGCGCTCGGGGTGGCCGACGAATCGATCGAGACCGTGTTGCCGTTCTCCTGGCAGGGCGTGAGCCTGTATGCCGCCGGAGCGTCGCGCGTCCGGGTGCGGCTGGCGCCGGCGGGTGCCGGCGCCGTGGCGGTCGACCTGGCCGACGCGTCGGGCCTGCCGGTGCTGTCGGTGCGGGAGTTGGTGACGCGCGCGGTGTCGGCCGACCAGTTGAGCGCGGCGGTGGCGACCCGCTCCGGCAGCGGCGAACTCCTCGACGTGGTGTGGTCGCCGGTTTCTCCGCCGGGCAACGACGTCGGCGAGAGCGTCACGGTCTGGGAGCCGCCGCCCGGCGCTTCGGTCACCTCGGTCTACGCGGCCACGCACGACGCCCTCGCCGTCCTGCACTCCCGGCTGACCGGTGATGCGGCCGGGACGCTGGTGGTGGCGACCCGCGGGGCGGTCGCACGCGCCGGTGAAGACGTGTCGGACCTGGCCGGCGCGGCCGTCTGGGGCCTAGTGCGCTCGGCGCAGGCCGAGCACCCCGGCCGCATGGTGCTGGTGGACACCGATGGCTCGCTGGACATCGCCGCGGTGATCGGTTGCGGCGAACCGCAATTGCTGGTGCGTGACGGCGTCGCCTACTGTGCCCGGTTGAAGCCGGCGGGCCGGCGAGCGCTGTTGTCGCTGCCCGAGCCGCCGTCGGTATGGCGACTGGCCGCCGGCGACGCCGGCACGCTGGAGGACCTGGCGGTCCAGGAGTACCCCCCGGCGGAGCTGGAATCCGGTCAGGTGCGGGTGCGGGTGGCCGCGGCCGGCGTGAACTTTCGAGACGTGTTGGTGGCACTGGGCATGTATCCCGGTGCCGCGCAGTTGGGTGCCGAGGGCGCCGGCATCGTCACCGAAGTCGGTTCCGGCATCACCGATGTGGCCGTCGGCGACGCGGTGATGGGGATCTTCGGGCTGGCGGGCTCGGAAGCGGCGGTCGATCGCCGGCTGGTCACCGGCGTGCCGCCGGGCTGGTCGATGGCACAGGGCGCGGGCGTGCCGGTGGTGTTTCTGACCGCGTACTACGGGCTGTCGGTGCTGGCCGGATTGCGGGCGGGTCAACGGGTGCTGGTGCACGCGGCCACCGGCGGGGTCGGCATGGCCGCGGTCCAGCTGGCGCGGCATTGGGGCGCCGAGGTGTTCGCGACGGCCAGCCGCGGCAAGTGGGACACGCTGCGCGCCATGGGCTTCGACGACGCGCACATCGCGGATTCGCGAACGCTGGAGTTCGAGCAGAAGTTCGCCGCCACCGGCGGCATGGACGTGGTGCTCAACTCGTTGGCCGGTGATTTCAACGACGCGTCCCTGCGGCTCCTGGGCCCGGGCGGTCGTTTCATCGAGATGGGCAAGACCGACCTGCGTGATCCGGACGTCGTGGCGCAAGCCCACCCCGGGGTGGGGTACCGCGCGTTCGACCTGATGGAGGCCGGGCCGGACAGCATCGCGGAGATGCTGGCCGAATTGATCGGGTTGTTTGCCAGTGGGGTCTTGGCGCCGTTGCCGGTCAAGGCTTTCGACGCGCGTAGCGCCGCCGACGCCTATCGCTTTGTGAGCCAGGCCCGCCACATCGGCAAGGTCGTGCTCACCATGCCGGACGGGCCCGCGGGGCTGGCGGGTGGTACTGCGCTCATCACCGGCGGCACCGGCATGGCGGGTTCGGCGGTGGCCCGTCACCTCGTCGAGCGGCATCGGGTGCCCCACGTGATGTTGGTCAGCCGCACCGGGGAGCGGGCGGCCGGAATGGCCGAGCTGGCCGGCGATTTGCGCGAGGCGGGCGCCTCGGTGTCGGTGGTCGCCTGCGATGTCGGCGACCGGGACGCGGTCGCGTCGCTGCTGGCGCAGGTGCCCCCGCAATACCCGCTGCGGTCGGTGTTCCATGCTGCGGGGGTGATCGACGACGCGGTGGTCGCGTCGTTGACGCCCGCGCGCATCGACACCGTGCTGCGTGCCAAGGTCGACGGCGCCTGGAACCTGCACGAGCTGACCCGAGATCTGGATCTGGCCGCGTTCGTGGCCTTTTCGTCGATGGCCGGGATCGTGGGCGCGCCGGGCCAGGGCAACTACGCGGCCGCCAACAGCTTCCTCGACGCGCTGGCAGCCCATCGCCACGCCCAGGGACTGCCGGGATTGTCGGTGGCGTGGGGGATGTGGGAAGAGCCGTCGGCGATGACGCAGCACCTCGGCGAGGCCGACCGGGCCCGGATGAGCCGGGCCGGGCTGAGCGCGTTGTCCACCCGGCAGGCGCTGGAACTGTTGGACGCCGCGCTGCGCGGCGAGCAGCCCATGGCGGTGGGTACCCGCCTCGACCGGGGCGCGCTGGCGCACCACAGCGCCGCGCTGCCGCCGCTGTTGAGCCAGCTGGCCACTCGCCCCGCTCGCCGGGTCCTCGAGCACACCGACATGGTGTCCCTGACGGGCCTGCGGGCGCGGCTGGACGGCCTGAGTCCCGAACAGCGACAAGCCGAATTGGTGGAGCTGGTCTGCGGCAACGCCGCCACGGTGCTGGGGCACACCAGCGCGGACGTCAACGCCGACGACGCCTTCGGTGACCTCGGTTTCGATTCGCTGACCGCCGTCGAACTGCGCAACCGGCTCAAAATCGCGACCGGACTTACCCTTTCGCCCACGCTGATCTTCGATCACCCGACGCCGGCCGCGCTCGCCGAACACCTCGGAACCGAGCTGGCCACCAACTCCGCGACCGCCCCGGCCATGCCACCCGATCGCATGGCCCGGTTCAACGACATCGCGCGGGAACTGCACACACTGCTCGCCCAACCCGGGCTGAGCTCCGGCGACCGGGCGGAGCTTGTCGCCCGGCTCCAGGGCCTGCTGGCGGCGGCGACCGGCCCGTCGCTTCCCGCGCTGCCTGAGCACCCCGAGGAGGCGTTCGACGACGACCTCGCCACCGCCACCGAGAGCCAGCTCTTTGCAATCCTCGACGACGAAGTCGGCCGCTGACCTTGGCGCCCACGGACGTAGCGATCATCGGGCTCGCATGCAAATTCCCCGGAGCCGCCGGCCCCGAGGCCTTGTGGCGGCTGCTTCGCGACGGACGGGAGAACACCCAGTTCGCCGGGGAGGCCGAGCAATTCGATGCCGACTTCTTCAACCTCTCGCCGCGCGAGGCGTGCGCGATGGACCCGCGGCAACGGCTGGTCCTGGAGCTGACTTGGGAACTGTTCGAGAATGCGTTCGTCGTGCCGGAAACGCTGCGCGGAGAACCGGTCTCGGTATACCTCGGGGCGATGACCGATGACTACGCCGCCCTGACCGTGCGCGATCTCGCCGACAATCTCGACCACCACACGTTCACCGGCATCAGCAGGGCGATGATCGCCAACCGGATCTCGTATGCCTTCGGGCTGCGGGGACCCAGCATGACCGTCGACTCCGGCCAATCTTCGTCCCTGGTCGCGGTGCACCTCGGTTGCGAAAGCGTCCGAAGCGGGCAATCGTCGCTGGCCATCGCGGGTGGGGTCCACCTGAACCTGGCCGACGAAATCGCCATGCTGGAACGCGAATTCGGCGCCGTATCGGTTTCGGGCCACACCTTCGCGTTCGATCGGCGCGCCGACGGGTACGTGCGCGGCGAGGGCGCCGGACTGGTGCTGCTGAAGCCCCTGCCGGCCGCCCTCGACGACGGCGATCGCATCCACGCCGTCATCCGCGGCGGCGCCGTCGCCAACGCCGGGCACAGCCCGGCCGGACAGACCGTGCCGTCGGCGCGCGGCGAGGCCGACGTGATCCGCCGCGCGCTCGCCGACGCCGACTTGGACGTCGCGGACATCGATTACGTCGAGGCCCACGGCACGGGAACCAAGGTGGGCGACGCGATCGAGGCGCAGGCGCTCGGCGAGGTTTTCGGCGAGCGCGTCGACGATCCGGTGCGGGTCGGTTCGGTGAAGACCAACCTCGGCCACGCCGGTGCCGCCGCCGGGGTCGCGGGCCTGCTCAAGGCCGTGCTGGCGATCCAGAACTCGACGATTCCGCCGAGCCTCAACTATGCCGACCCGGATCCCGACACGGATCTGAATCGCCTTGGGCTGCAGGTCAACACCGTGACCGAGCCGTGGCCGTCGACGGGCCACCCGCGGCGCGCCGGGGTGTCCTCGTTCGGCATGGGCGGGACCAACGCGCACGTCGTTGTGGAACAGCCGCCCGCCCAACCCGATCCGGCGCGACCGGAGTTCGACCACGCGGTGCCGTGGGCGCTGTCGGCCCGATCCGAACGCGCGCTGGCCAATCAGGCGCAGCGGCTGTCGGCCCACGTCGCCGAGCGAGGGGACCTCACCGCCCTCGACGTGGCCTGGTCGTTGGTCAGCACCCGGGCAACTTTCGAGCACCGCGCGGTCGTGGCGGGAGCCGATCGTGACGCGCTGGCAGCGGGATTGGCGGCGCTGGCGGCGGGGGAGCCACATCCGGGCGTGGCGGTGGGCCGGGCGACGCCGGGAGGCAAGACGGTATTCGTCTTTCCCGGCCAGGGTTCGCAGTGGCTCGGGATGGGGCGCGAACTCTACGACCGCTTCGAGGTGTTCGCCCGTGCCTTCGATGAGGCCACCGAGGCGATCGACGGTCATCTGCGGCTGCCGTTGCGCGAGGTGATGTGGGGCGCGGCCCCGGAGTTGTTGCAGGCCACGGAGTTTGCCCAGCCCGCGTTATTCGTGCTGGGGTTCGCGCTGGCGGGGCTGTGGCAATCCTTCGGCGTCACACCGGATGTGGTGATGGGGCATTCGGTGGGGGAGATCGCCGCGGCGTGTGTGGCCGGGGTGCTGTCGCTGCCCGCCGCGGCGCGTCTGGTGGCCGCCCGCGGCCGGTTGATGGCGCGCCTGCCGGCCGGCGGGGTGATGGTGGCCGTCGGCGCCGGCGAGGCCGAGGTGGCCGCTTTGATGGACGGCGGGGTGAGCATCGCGGCCGTCAACGGCCCCCATTCGGTCGTGCTGTCCGGTGAGGAGATACCGGTCGGGGCGCTGGCGGATCGGCTGGCGCAAACCGGCCGGCGCGTGCACCGGTTGGCGGTCTCCCACGCGTTTCACTCGCCACTGATGGAGCCCATGCTGGCCGAGTTTTCCGCGGTGACGGCCGGCATCGAACCGCACCCCCCGCGAGTCGGGTTGGTGTCGAACCTGACCGGGCGACTGGCCGACGCCGACTACGGGTCGGCGCAGTACTGGGTGCAGCACGTGCGTCAGCCGGTGCGCTTCTTCGAGGGGGTGCGCGCCGCCGAGGCGGCCGGCGCCACGACGTTCCTCGAGCTGGGTCCGGGCGCGGCGCTGACGGCCGCCGTGGACCAGTCGCTGAGCACCGAGCGGGCGGTGTCGCTGGCCACCATGACCAAAGATTGCCTTGAGACGGAATCGGTCCTGGGTGCCGCCGGGCAGCTGTTCACCCGCGGGCTCAGCCTCGACTGGGCAGGCGTGTTCGCCGGCCTGAACGCCCGACGCGTCGAGTTACCTACGTATGGCTTTGCGCGACAGAGGTTCTGGCTCGGCGCCGGGCTGGCTGGACCCGGGGACGCGACGGCCCCGGCCGCCAGCGTCACGCGCTCACCCGACTTGGCCCACCAGCTGCACGCACTGCCGCGCGACGAACAGCAGCGTGTGCTGATCGAGTTGGTGTGCGAGCACGCGGCGGCCGTGCTGGGGCACCCGGGCGGGCAGGCCGTCGATCACGACCGCGCCTTTGGCGACCTCGGATTCGACTCGCTGATCGGGGTCGAACTGCGCAACCGCCTCACTACGCACACCGGGACGGCGTTGTCACGCACGCTGATCTTTGACTACCCGACCCCGGCCGCACTGGCCGACCATCTCCGCCGTCAATTACTCCACGACGATCGCGAGGAATCCGACGATGAAAAACTCTGGTCCGCGCTGAGGAAGATTCCCGTGCGTGAGCTTCGCAGAACGGGATTGCTCGACAAACTCCTCTTACTCGCCGGTATGCCGGAAACACCCGTTGGCGACGCAACCAAACCCGGCGTAAGTGGCGACGATATCGATTCTTTGAGCCCCGACGATTTAATCGCCATGGCACTCAATTCGGCGGAAGACGAGGATGTCGAATGACGAATTCCCCGCTGCCGGACATGATTACGCGCACACCAGGCGCCCTCAATCAGACATGTGTTGAATACCAGGATCTTTTGCAAGACCCCAACCAACCGCATAAACTTCCGGCATTACGCGGAATCGTATTCACGTTGGTTGGCAATCAAGAGAGTAGAGCATGAGCGTCATCGCGGGTGTATTCGGCGCTGTGCCGCCGCATCGCTATAGCCAACGCGAAATCACCGACCACATCGTCGAGTTCCCCGCGTTGAAGGAACACGAAGAGATCGTCCGGCGTCTGCACGCCGCCGCCAAGGTCAACAGCCGCCACTTCGTGCTGCCGCTCGAGCGGTACCACTCGCTGAGCGACTTCGGTGACGCCAACGAGGTCTTCATCGATAAGGCCGTGGAACTGGGCTGCGACGCGCTGCTGGGCGCCCTCGACGAGGCGGGGCTCAGCCCGCAAGACATCGACACGATCGTCACCACGACCGTCACCGGCATCGCGGTGCCGTCACTCGACGCCCGGATCGTCGGGCGTCTCGGCCTGCGCCCGGACGTGCGCCGGGTGCCGCTGTTCGGGCTGGGCTGTGCTGGCGGGGCGGCCGGCGTCGGCAGGCTGCACGATTACCTGCGCGGCGCTCCGGACGGCGTCGCCGCCCTGGTGTCGGTCGAACTGTGCTCGTTGACCTTCCCCGCGGTCGCGCCGACCGTGTCGGGCCTGGTCGGGACCGCGATGTTCGGCGATGGCGCCGCCGCAGTGGTCGCAGTCGGTGACCGTCGCGCCGAGCAACTGAGTTCGGCCGGGCCCGACATCCTCGATTCGCGCAGCCGGCTGTACCCCGAATCGCTGCACATCATGGGCTGGAACATCGGCTCGGCCGGCATTCAGCTGGTGATGTCGCCGGAACTGCCGACCATCATCGACCGGTACCTGGCCGACGACGTGAGCCGGTTCCTCGCCGCACATCAGCTGACCAAGGACGATGTCGGTGCCTGGGTCACGCACCCCGGCGGACCCAAAGTCATCAACACCATCGCCAAGTGCCTCGAGCTGCCGCCGGAAGCGCACGAGCTGACCTGGCGCTCGCTCGGGGAAATCGCCAACCTCTCATCGGCGTCGGTGCTGCACATCCTGAGGGACACCATCGCCAAACCGCCGCCGAGCGGAAACCCCGGGCTGATGATCGCGACGGGACCCGGCTTCGGTTCCGAACTGGTGCTGCTGCGCTGGCATTGAGCGCATAACTTCCGCCGACCTGTTGCCTGACGGATTTGTCGGTGGTCGCTGCGATGATGGCGTTATGTCTTCGACCGCACCTGCTGACGCCGAGGTGGTGACTGCGAGCGACCGCCTTGAGGTGTTGTTTGAGGAGTTGGCGGAGTTGGCCGGTCAGCGCAATGCGATTGATGGGCGCATCGTGGAGATCGTCGCCGAGATCGATCGCGACCAATTGTGCGGTGTGACCGGTGCGCGGTCGGTGCCGGCGTTGGTGGCCTGGAAGCTGGGGTGTTCGTCGGGCAATGCCCACACGATCAGCACCATCGCTGGCCGGCTGGAGGAGTTTCCCCGCTGCGCGGCAGGCATGCGCGAGGGTCGGCTGTCGGCCGATCAGGTCGGGGTGATCGCCGCACACGCGGGCCAGGGATCTGATGACCATTACGCCCAACTGGCCGCGGTCGCCACGGTCAATCAGCTGCGCACCGCGGTCAAGCTGGAACCGCGTCCTGACCCCGAACCCCGGCCCGAGCCCGAGCGGTCGTTTATCGCGACCGCCACCGAGCAGGGGGCGTGTTATCGGATCACGCTGGGCCACGTGGATGCCGCGACGTTCGACGCCGCGTTGGCCTCGCATCGTGACGCGCTCATCGCCGAGTGGCGCCGCGACCACGGCGAGGGCGCGGGCGTGGGTGATCAGCGTCCGCCGGTGCCGGGCACGGCCGAGGCGTTCATGCGCCTGATCGAAGCGGGCTGGGACAGCGAGGCCACTCGTCGGCCTCATGGGCAGCACACCACGGTGGTGGTGCACCTTGATGTCGCCCAGCGCGCTGCGGCACTGCATCTGGGTCCGCTGCTGTCTGACGCCGAACGCCGATACCTCACCTGTGATGCCACCTGTGAGGTGTGGTTTGAGCGCCACGGTGAGGTCATTGGGGCCGGGCGGGCAACCCGGGTGATCAACCGGCGGCTGCGTCGCGCGCTCGAGCACCGCGACCGTATGTGTGTGGTTGCGGGTTGTGGCGCCACCCGGGGTTTGCATGCCCATCACCTGCGGCACTGGGAAGACGGCGGCCCCACCGAGTTGGCCAACCTGGTGCTGGTGTGTCCCTATCACCACCGGTTGCATCATCGGGGCCTGATCACCCTCACCGGACCCGCGCACGCTCTGGTGGTCACCGACGAGGACGGCCGAATCCTGAGACCGGGATCACTGGCACGCCCACCCACGGGGCCCCCGCCCGCGGTGGCGCCCTGCCCCGGCCCGACCGGCGAACGCGCCCACTGGTGGTGGTATGACCCCTTCCAACCCCAACCACCACCGACCAACAACTAGCCCGGTTCGTGGTACCGGTCGCTGCGCAACTCAAATAGCTTGGAAAATCGAGGGATTCGTCCACACTATCCGTCTCGGCCGGTCCACATCGCCCCCACATCGCCATTGCTGGCCCTGAGATGCGACTCGACGCCGCCCACAAAACCTATTGCCGTTCAAGACTATTCGAGCAACTCCGAGAGCTCCAGCCAACGACCCTCGGTCGCGGCGACCTCGTCTTCGAGCGCGCGCAGCTCCTGGGTGAGCCGGGTGATACCGACATGATCGGACTGGTCGTGCGCGGCGAGTTCGTTGTGTTTGTCCTTGATTCGGCCCGCCAGCCGCACCAGCTGGCGATCGGCGGCGGCCATCTCTTTCTCGGCGGCGCGGCGCTGGGCGCCGGACATCGACGGCTGCGACGGCTGCGACGGCCTCACTTCGTCGGTGGTCGCCCCGTCCGTCCGCCGCTCGGCCAGCCGTAGGTATTCGTCGATGCCGCCGGGCAGGTGCCGCAACCGGCCGTCGAGCACCGCGTACTGCTGATCGGTGACCCGCTCGAGCAGATAGCGGTCGTGCGAGACGACGATCAGCGTGCCCGCCCAGGAGTCGAGCAGATCCTCCATCGCGGCCAGGGTGTCGGTGTCCACGTCGTTGGTCGGCTCGTCGAGCAGCAACACGTTGGGCTCCGACAGCAACGTGAGCATCAGCTGCAGCCGCCGACGCTCGCCGCCGGAAAGATCCGCCACGCGCGCGGACAGCTGGCCGCGTCCGAAGCCGAGCCGCTCCAGCAGTTGGGCGGGCGTAACCTCACGGCCGTCGACCTGGTAGTCGCCGCGCAGCCCGCCCAGCACGTCGGCGATCCGGTCGTCGTTGACCTCGGCCAGCGCATCGCCCTGCTGGTCGAGTACCGCCAGCCGCACCGTCTTGCCGCGCTTGACTCGCCCCGCATCGGGTGTGATCGTGCCGTCGATCAGGCCAAGCAGCGTCGATTTCCCGGCCCCGTTGGCCCCGACGATGCCGGTGCGTTCGCCCGGGGCGATCCGCCACTCGATGTCGCGCAGCACCGGGCGGCCGTCAAATGCGACCGACACGTCGAGCAGGTCGACGACGACCTTGCCGAGCCGTGCCGTCGCCAGCTTGGCCAGCTCGACGGTGTTGCGCAGGGGCGGCACGTCGGCGATCAGCTGGTTGGCGGCCTCGATCCGGAATTTGGGCTTCGAGGTCCGGGCCGGGGCGCCGCGGCGCAGCCAGGCCAGCTCCTTGCGCATCAGGTTCTGCCGTTTGGCTTCGGCGACAGCGGCCATCCGGTCGCGCTCGACGCGCTGCAGCACGTAGGCCGCGTACCCGCCGTCGAATGGCTCGACGATCCCGTCGTGTACCTCCCACGTCGTGGTGGCGACCTCGTCGAGGAACCAGCGGTCGTGGGTGACCAGCAGCAGCCCGCCGGTGTTGCGCGCCCAGCGCGCCTTCAGGTGGCCGGCCAGCCAGGTGATGCCCTCGATGTCCAGATGGTTGGTGGGCTCATCGAGCGCGATGACGTCCCATTCGCCCACCAGCAACCTGGCCAGCTGCACCCGCCGGCGTTGGCCGCCGGACAGCGTGGCAACCGTTGCGTCCCAAGCGATGTCGGAGACCAGCCCGGCGACCACGTCGCGGACCCGTGGGTCGCCGGCCCACTGGTGTTCGGCGGCGTCGCCGACCAGCGTCCAGCCCACGGTGTGGTCAGGGTCCAGGGTGTCGGCTTGGCTCAGCGCGCCGACCCGCAGCCCGCTGCGCCGGGTGACGCGGCCGGAGTCGGGCTGCTGCTGGCCGGTGAGCAACCGCAGCAGGCTGGACTTGCCGTCGCCGTTGCGGCCGACGATGCCGATGCGCGCGCCGTCGTTGACCCCGAGCGTGATCGACCCGAACACCACCTGGGTCGGGTATTCGAGGTGTACGGCCTCGGCTCCGAGTAGGTGCGCCACCGGCCCGACCCTAGCGCGGCGACGAAGCCGGCCGATTGACGGCCGGAGGAGAAGTCGCGCCATCCGGCCGCGGCGTGGCTACTCCAGCGTCAGCAGCGCCTGGTCCACATGACTCTGCGTTTCCGCTGACGCCTTGCTGGCCACGGCGTCCAGGAAGCGGCCGGCGACGTCGCGCACCTTGAGGTTGGACTCCTGGGAACGCCACACCAGGATGTCGAACGCCCGCTCGGCGGAAATGCCGTAGGCGATCATCAGCACGCCCTTGGCCTGCTCGATGCGGGACCGGGCGTCGGCGACTGCCGAGAGCACATTGGTGATGTCGGTGTGCAGCGAGTCGGTGACGTCGACGTAGAAGCCGGACGTGCCCGCCAGCGCGCCGGTGTCGTCGACCATCCGATCGCCGGCGACGACGACGCAGTGGGTGCGTCCGGCGGTGTCGACGATGCGGTGCCGGCTGCTGAACGGCTTTCCCTTCATCACCCGCTCCAGCACCGCCGCCACCCGTTCGCGGTCCTCGGGGTGCTTGTGTCGCAGCAACAGTTCCGTGGTGGGCTGCACCTGTCCGGGTTTGTAGCCGTGCATGCGCGCCACCGCGTCCGACCATTCCCAGCGATGCCCGTCCAGAAAAAACCGGAACCGGCCGACGCGCTGCGGATCGCCGAGACCCAGCACCGAGTCGACCGCACTGAGGTCGCTTTCCTCGACGACGGCACGCATGAGTGCCTCGCGGCGCTCCACGGTGTCGTCGTCGGAGTTCAGTGTCATCGCGCCTTGCTCCAATCCCTTTTGTGAAAAACCTGGCGTATCGATTCCCGTTTTGGGCCGCGTCCATGCATGTGTGTTTCGGACGGTGCCGCTCAGGCCACCCGGTACTGCTCGGCGTCGCTGTGCTTGAACTCCAGGCCGAAGCCCGGCCGGTGCTGATCCGGCCGCAGGGCGCCGCCCTTGGGTGTCAGCGCGCCATCGAACAGCATGTGCTCGATGCGGTGGTGATCGTGGAAATACTCCAGGTGCCGCAGATTCGGGATGGCGGTGGCGACGTGGGCGTGCAGGTTAGGGGCGCAGTGCCCGGAGACGTCGACGTTGCAGGCGGCGGCCACGGCGGCCGCGCGCACCCAGTCGGTGATGCCCCCGCAGCGGGTGACGTCGATTTGCAGGCAGTCGACCGCGTCGGCGGCCAGCATTCGATGGAAATAGGCCAGGTCGTAGCCGTATTCGCCGGCGGTGACATCCGGGGTCACCTGGTCGCGGACCTCCCGGAGTCCGGCCAAATCGTCCGAGGAGACGGGTTCTTCGAACCACGTGACGTCGTGATCGGCCATGGCGTGGGCCACCCGGATCGCCTGCTTGCGTTGGTAGGCCCCGTTGGCGTCGACGTAGAGTTCCGTATCGGGTCCGATCACCTTGCGCGCCAAGGCGATTCGATCAAGGTCGCGACGTTCGTCGGAGCCCCATGATTCGCCGATCTTGATTTTGACGCGCGGGATCTGCCACTCGTCGACCCAGCGTTCGAGCTGGGCGCGGGTGGTGTGTTCGTCGTACGTGGTGAAACCGCCGCTACCGTAGATCGGCACTTTGGGATGCGCCATGCCCAGCAGTCGGCACACCGGCAGCCCCAGCAGCTTGCCCTTGAGGTCCCACAGGGCGGTGTCGATCGCCGAGATCGCGCACGACACCAGCCCCGGCCGCCCGTTGTTGCGCATCGCCTTGACCATCGATTCCCACAAGGCGGGGATGTCGACGGCGTTGTGTCCGGTGAGCGTGCCGGCCAGCGGACCGGTGATGAGCTTGGCGGAAGCGCCGTCGCCGTAGGTGTAGCCGATGCCACGCTGGCCGCCGGCGGATACCTCGGCCAGCACCAGCGTGGTCGACGACCATTCCAGGGTCCCGTCGGCTTCCGGTGCGTCGGTGGGGATCTTGTAGACCTGCGCGGTGACCTCGTCGATGGCCGCGTCGATCCGCGCGGCGGTCGTCATCGCGCCCACCGGCGGCCCGCGCGCGCCGCGAGCCACGCGCCCACACCGGCGGCGCTGAGCGCGCCGGTGCCGCTGACGACAGGGTGCTGTGAGGCCCACAGTTGCGGGCTGTGGGAGTGCGATTCGTCGTCGAACTCGCCGCGGGCGCGGTGATCGCTCCCGGGTTGCTGGTCGAGCGGTTCCCATAGGTTGTGGGGCCGGCCGGGGCCGACGTGCTCCTCGGTCTGCTGCGAGTCGTATCCGGTGCGGCCGAGGTAGCGGTCCAGCAGCGGCGCGATGAACTTCTGCGCCAGCAGCGTCACCATGGTCGAATCGCCGACCCAATACTGTTTGCGCCCTGGATGATCCGCGGCGTAGAGCACGCCGCGGGCGGCGACCTCGGGCTGATAGATCGGCGGCACCGGTTGCGGATGGCGGGGCAGCCGGGACAGCACCCAGGAGAATTGCGGGGTGTTGACCGCGGGCATCTGCACCACGGTGATCCGCACCTTGGAGCCCTCGTGGAACAGTTCGCAGCGCACCGATTCGGTGAACCCGTTGATGGCGTGTTTGGCCCCGCAATAGGCCGACTGCAGCGGGATTGATCGCTGCCCGAGCGCCGAACCGACCTGCACGATGGTGCCGCGGTCGCGCGGGCGCATCTTGGCCAGCGCCGCCATCGTGCCGTGCACGTAGCCCAGGTAGGACACCTCGGTCACGCGTTTGAACTCCTCGGCGCTGATTTCGGTGAACGGCGCGAACACCGAGGTGAACGCGACGTTGACCCAGACGTCGATGGGACCGAACGCGGCTTCGGCCTCGTCGGCGGCGGCGACGACGGCCGCGTGGTCGGACACGTCGGTCGGGATGGCCAACGCCTTACCGCCACCGGCCTCGACGTCACGCGCCGCGCCTTCCAGGCCGGCGGCGCCACGGGCGAGCAGGGCGACGTTCGCGCCGCGCTGCCCGAACTCCTTCGCGGTGGCGCGGCCGATGCCGGCGCTGGCTCCGGTGATCACCACTGTCTGAGTCATCGCAGGAATTCCTTTCGCTCGGTGCAGGTGTCAGGCACCCGATCAGTCATGGTGGGCGGCGTCGCCGGTGAGGGTGGCGGTGCATTCCAGCATCAGCGCGTGCGCGAACGCTTGGGGGAGGTTGCCGCGGAGCTGGCGCTGCCGCACGTCGTATTCCTCGCAGAACAGTCCCGGTGGCCCACAGGCGGTGCGGTTGCGTTCGAACCATCGCATCGCGCAATGGGCATGGCCCTGTTGATGTTCGGCCAGCGCCATCATGAACCCGCAGAGCAGGAAGGCTCCCTCGGCGTCGCCGAGGTCGCGTTCGTCGTGCCGGAATCGGTAGACGAATCCGTCGTCGGCGAGTTGGCGGCGAACGGCGTCCAGGGTGGCGATGGTCCTGGGATCGTCGGCGGGCACGGCCCCGCGCACCGGTGGCAGCAGCAGCGATGCGTCGACACCCGTCTGCCCGGGGCTGCGTTGCCAATACCCGTGCGGGTTCAGGCTTTCCGAGGCGGTGTCGGCGAGGATCGCATCGGCCAGCGGTGCGCACGCGGCGACCTCGGGCCCCGCGCCGGCGAGCTTCGCGATGGCACGTAACCCCCCAACACAGGCCAGACGGGACTGCGTCCACCGCTCGTTGTCGATCTCCCAGACGCCGGCATCCGGTTCACGCCAACGCTTTTCGATGGCCTTGATCGCCGTCTGCGCCGCGCGCCAGCCGTCGGCGTCGAGCCGGTCGGCGGCGCCCGCCTTGGCCAGCAGTTGCAGCGCCTCGCCGAAGGCATCCAGCTGGAATTGCTGGTTGACCCAGTTGCCGATCTTGTCGGCGCCGCCGGGGTAGCCGGGCAGGTCGAGCGTTTCTTCGCCGGGCACGGCGCCGCCGGTGACGGTGTAGGCGGGCTTGAGGTTCGGGCCGTCCTCGAGCAGCCGAGCGCCCACGAATTCGACCGCCTGGTCGAGCAACTCGGTCGTGCCGACGGCGGCGGCGGCCATGCCGGCGTACACCTGGTCGCGGATCCAGGAATAGCGGTAGTCGTAGTTCTGGTTGGAGTGCGCGCGTTCGGGCAGGCTCATGGTGGCGGCGGCGACCATGCCGCCGCCGCTGCTGGTCAGCCCGCGCAGCACGGCGTAGGAGTTACGCCCGTCGCGCGGAGCGATGGTGCAACTCAGCTCGGGCACGCTGCGCTGCCAGGCGGCGGTGGTGGCTTCCCAGGCGATGTCGGGGTCCGGGGGCTGGTCCGGCAGGGCGCGTTCGGACAGTTCCAGCACCAGGTCGTGTTGCTCGCCCTCGTCCAGGGTGATCTCACAGGTGAGCAGTGGGCCCTTCTCCTGGGCGGCCCGCACGGGGCGCGCGTCGCAGCCGGCCCGCCAGCGCCAGTGCAACTTCCCCGAGCGGCCGCTCCACACCCCGCCGTCCACGGTGGGCTTGCCGGGGCCGTGCCGGCCGAATTCCGCGCTCGGTGCCAGCAGCACCCGCACCCGCGCCGTCCCACGGCAGCCGGTGAGCCGCCGCAGCAGCACGGCTCGGTCGGGGTCGCCCGGAAAGGCCAGCGCGTCACGGCATTCCACGATGCCGTCGCGGGTGATCCAACGGTTACGCCAGATCAGGGTGCCCGGCTCGTAGTAGCCACCCCAGACGTGCCGAACATCGGTCGGGGTGACGGCGTAAACCCCGCCGCCGCCAATGAGATTGGAGAAGACCGCGTCGGAATCCCAGTGCGGCGCGCACATCCACGCCACGTCGCCCTGCGGCCCGATCAGCGCGCCCCGCTCACCGTCGGCGAGCAGCGCATACTCGCGCAGCACCCGGGGGGCGAACGTGGTCGCGGTGTCGATCTTCAGGTCAGCCACGGGCTTCCGCCTTCGACCCCCGCCCCACACCGGTATCGATTTGTCCGGCGGCCATCCGCTCGGCGAGCCGCGAGGCCAGCGCCATGATCGTCAGCGCCGGATTGGCCGAACCCTGGGTGGGACACACCGAGCCGTCGGCGAGGAACAGGTTCGGCACGCCCCACACCCGGTGGTCGGAGTCGACCACCGAATTCTGCGGCCCGGTGCCCATGCGGGCTCCGCCGATCAGGTGGGCGAATCGCTCGATGGTCAGCACGTCCTGGGCGTCGGCGGCATGCAGGATATCGCCGATCACCTTGGTGGAGTAGGCCATGTTGGCCTTGTCGTTGTCGCACAGCGTGTAGTCGAACCGGGCGATCGGGATGCCGTAAGGGTCCTTCTCCTGCGCCAGCGTCACCCGATTGTCCGGCAGTGGCAACAACTCGTTGAGCACGCCGACGGTCGCCCAATGGTTGTAATCGCGCATGTACTCCCGCAGCGCGCGGCCCCAATGTCCGTCGGCCATCACGTGTTCGGCCCAGCCGATGGGCATCGGTGACACCGTCTGGATGGAGAACCCGCGGGCGAACCCGCGAGAGAGGTCGGTCTCGTAGTACTGCTCGGAGGTCACCTCCGGGGGAGGCGCCTTGTACATTCGAACCTCCTCGGACCACCGGCCCGCGGACTGAGTGGCGCCCTGCACCATGACGTAGCGTCCGACCTGATCGTCGTTGTTGCCCAACCCGTTGGGGAAGCGGTCGCTGACCGAGTTCAGCAGCAGGCGCGGTGTTTCGATCGAATACCCGGCCACGGCAACCACTTTGGCGCGCTGAAGCCGTTCCTTGCCGCCCACCTCGTCGTAGTAGACCACGCCCCGCGCGGCGCCGGTCTCGTCGAGTTCGACGCGCGACGCCATGCAGTTGGCGCGGATCTCCACGTCGTGGGCCAGCGCGTCGGGGAGGTGCGTGACGTACGGGCTGGCCTTGGCGTTGACCTTGCAGCCCTGCAGGCAGTAGCCGCGGTAGATGCAGTGCGGGCGGTTGCCGAACGTGCCGTTGACGATGCCGACGGGCCCCACCCGCATCTCGATGCCGAGCTTGAGCGCGCCCTCCCAGATCTTGGCGGCGGCCCCCGAAATAGGGTGCGGGGCAAAGGGATAGCGATGCGGATCGCCCCACGGCCAGTTCTGCCCGGCCACCGGCAGCTCGAGCTCGATCCGTTCGTAGTGGCGGCGGATGTCCTCGTAGCGCAGGGGCCAGTCGGCGCCCACCCCGTCCCGCGAAAAGGTCTCGAAGTCGCTGGGGTGGAACCGCGGGGTGTAGCCGGCGTAGTGCACCATGGAGCCGCCCACCCCGCGCCCGGAGTTGTTCTTGCCCAGCTCGATTGGGTCGTCACCGCCGATGATGCGCTTCTGCGTCCAGTACAACGCATGGGAGCCCGCCTCGTCGGACACCCAGTCCTCATCCGGATGCCAGAACGGGCCGGCCTCGAGGATCACGACCCGCCAGCCGGCGCGGGCCAGCCGCTGCGCCAGCACCGAGCCGCCGGCGCCGGCTCCGACGACCACCAGGTCGACCTCGTCGTCGTCGCGGTAGCGCCGCATGGTCTTCTCGCCGGGGAGGTCGCGCGAGTGCACGTCGAGCAGGAATCGCGAGTCGTTGTCCTTGGGACCCACGGCTCCTTTGAGCAGGCCTCGCCAGAAGTCGCCCATCACACCTCGCCGTTCTGCACAACCTGCACGGGGTCTTCGTCCGTGGCGCCGGGGGTCTCGAACGGTTCGCGCGCGGCGGCGGGCCCGGTGGCGCCGCCGAGGCGCATGAACCCGCGCGGGTAGGCGGGGCCGCCGAAGCCGATCTCGTTCCACGCCCACGGGTGAGAGTAGAAGCCGGACAGCGTCATTCGCATGCACACCGACCAGGCGCGCTTGACGTTCAGGTTCTCCCAGGCGCCGCCCTCCAGCTCGCCCTGCGAGAACTGGCCGATGATCTCTTCGCGCGTTTCCCGCCCGGCGGCCGCGAACGAGGATGCGCCGTATGTGGCGGCCGCGGTCTCGTCGAGCCCGCGCAGCACCAAGCGCCACGTGTCGCGGTCGTCCGGCATGTCCGCGTACTGGTAGCCATCGAGGCGCCCGTCGGCGAGTTTGGAGTCGACGGATTCGGCCACCGGCACGCGCGGCTCGTCGTCCTGCGCCAGCACCGTGTCGCAGAACGCGCGCAGGCACGGCTCCTCTTCGGCGGTGAAAAACCGTAGGGGGCCGGGCGGTTCGAGCCGGGCCAGCACGACTTTCCTGGTGGCCTCGTCCCAGGTTTCGGCGGTCCGCAGCACGTCGAAGTCGGGGTAGCGCCCGATCATCTGCGGCGTGGTGCCGCGGCGCTGTCTGGGCAGCCAGGAGGGGTGCGGCGGCTTGCCGTCGGGGCGCAGGTTGGGCAGGTGGTCGGGGCGTGAGGTGTCAGCCATCTCGGTGATCCCGATGCCTAACCCCGGAACCGTTCGCGGCGCAGGATCGACGCCAGCAGTCCCATCCCTCCGACCATGCACATCAGTCCCGGCGCCGCGATCGGCGGGCCCATGGGCACGTTGTACGACGCGTGCTTCCACCCGCCCGGCTTGCGGGCGACGCCGCGCGCGTGCAGGTATTCGCCCATCAGCCCGTTGGCCGTATAGATGCCGGCGGTGATCGGCAGCCAGAGTTTGGCCCAGCGGCGCGAGAAGACGCCCCCGATGCCGGCGACGACCACCGGCGGGGTCACCACGATCGGGCTCCACATCCACTTGTTGCCGAAGCTCGCCTTGTAGTGCTCGAAGTAGATTTCGGCCGTCGTGACGAGCGCCGCGATGGCGGTCAGCCCGGACAGCGAGCGTTCGAAACGACCGTGTGCGACGTCGTAGAGTGCCCGCTCGGCCAGGTGCGACACCTCGCCCAGTCCGTCGCTGCCGGCGGTGCGACCCTTGCGCCCTCCGCCGTTGCCCAGCAACAACATGTGAATCCCTTCTTCGCTCGCGTCGTGCCGGGCCGACGATCACCGGCCCGGGCTGGTTTCCTTCGTGAAATGGTTGCTGGCGCTGCGCGCGCCGTGGGGTGATGGCAGGAATGCGTGGGGATTTCCGTGCGCCTGCTTGCCGAGCGAATCCGTCGTGGTGTCGATCAAGCGACCTCGCCTTCGGGCTGGAAGGAAACGGTCCGGCGGGCTTCAGTCCCGACACGTCAGTGACCGTTGCGGAAGCCGCCCAGCGAACTGGAAGCGCCCAGCTGTGGGTTTCAACCGAAGCGGTCTCGACACGGCACGTCGCGACCGAAGCGCGTCGAGTGAATACCCGGTGCCCTTGGGCACAAACGAACGTGCAGCTGATTCACAGCGAGCCACCAGGCTGGGGGTCCGCGGAGTGGCTGACGATCACTCGCGGCAGCCATTGGGCGCGCAGCCTTCGGGCCGCCAGTGAAGTTGCCATTTTGTGCTGTCGCCAGTTCAGTTCGTTCTACCTTGAGCCATGACAACAGCCGACCAAGCATCATCGGTCCCCACGTCCCGCAAGGTTCTTTGCGCCGTCTACGGCGCCATCGCAGTCGCCGCGCTCATCGCGACGTGGAGCCAGACAGTCGCGTATGTACACAGCCCGACCGGCTTCTTCGTTAATTTCTGGCGCGACACCCAAACGACGGCGGCGTCGCGAAACATCGCAGCCGACGCCCTGATGTTGGCCCTGAGCGCGGTCATTCTGATGGTGATCGAAGCCAGGAAGCACAACGTGCGATTCGTGTGGCTTTACGTCGTCGGATCGTTCTTCATCGCCGTCAGCGTGATGTTCCCGCTTTTCCTGATCGCCCGCGAATTACGCCTGGGCGCATCCGACGCGCCGCGGCTTCGTAGGACCGACACGATCCTGCTCGTGGTGGTCGCCGTGTTGACCGTGGCCCTGACGATATGGATCGACGTGGGTAGGTGACGGGTTAGCCGCCGCGGCGACACAGGCCGAGCCGCCGGCCAACGGCGACGGCGAGTCACCACTTATCTAGCCGAACTCGGCTCTGTCCGCACGGCGCGCGCCGACGCCCAATCAGGGTAACCACCGCCCTTCTAGCTGCCCAGATGTGCCATGATGTCCAAGCTGTCAAGACTCAGGGAGCAGCAGTGGATCTCAATTTTTCGATGGTCACACGACCGGTCGAGCGGCTGATCGCTACCGCGCAGAACGGGCTGGAAGTCTTGCGATTGGGGGGTTTGGAAACCGGCACGGTGCCATCGCCGTCCCAGATCGTCGAGAGCGTGCCGATGTACAAGCTCCGGCGGTACTTCCCGCCGGACAGCCGGCCCGGCCAGTCGCCTGTCGGACCGCCGGTGCTGATGGTGCACCCGATGATGATGTCGGCCGATATGTGGGACGTCACCCGCGACGAGGGCGCGGTCGGGATCCTGCACGCCCACGGCCTTGACCCCTGGGTCATCGACTTCGGCGAACCCGACAAGGTCGAAGGCGGCATGCGCCGCACGCTGGCCGACCACATCGTCGCGCTGGGCGAGGCCATCGACACCGTCAAGGACGTGGCCGGCAGCGACGTGCACCTGGTCGGCTATTCGCAGGGCGGCATGTGGTGCTATCAGGTCGCGGCCTACCGGCGCTCCAAGAATCTCGCCAGCATCGTCACCTTCGGGTCGCCGGTGGACACCCTGGCCGCCCTGCCCATGGGCATCCCGGCAAACTTCGCGGCGCCCGCCGCCAACTTCATGGCCGACCACGTGTTCAGCCGGCTGGCCATCCCGAGCTGGATGGCGCGTACCGGCTTCCAGATGCTCGACCCGCTCAAGACCGCCAAGGCGCGCGTCGACTTCGTGCGCCAGCTGCACGACCGCGAGGCACTGCTGCCGCGCGAGCAGCAGCGCCGCTTCCTCGAACGCGAAGGCTGGATCGCCTGGTCGGGCCCGGCGATCTCCGAACTGCTCAAGCAGTTCATCGCCCACAACCGGATGATGACGGGCGGCTTCGCCGTCAACGGCCAGATGGTGACGCTCACCGACATCACCTGTCCCGTGCTGGCCTTCGTCGGCGAGGTGGACGATATCGGGCAGCCCGCGTCGGTGCGCGGCATCCGGCGGGCGGCGCCGTACGCCGAGGTCTACGAATACACCATTCGCACAGGACATTTCGGCCTGGTCGTCGGAACCAAAGCGGCACAACAGAGTTGGCCGACCGTCGCCGAATGGGTGAAGTGGCTCTCCGCCGGCGGCGACAAACCCACCAGCATCGAGGTGATGGCCGACCAGCCCGCCGAGCACACCGACAGCGGGGTGGCGCTCAGCTCCCGGATCGCGCACGGCCTCGGGGAGGCCTCCGAGGCGGCGCTGGGGATAGCGCGCGGCGCGGCCAACACCGTCGTCGCGGCCAACAAATCCATGCGCACCCTGGCCGTCGAAACCGCCCGCACGCTGCCGCGACTCGTCCGGCTGGGACAGATCAACGACCACACCCGGATCTCGCTGGGCCGCATCATCGAGGAGCAAGCTCGCGATGCCCCGCAGGGCGAATTCCTGTTGTTCGACGGACGGGTGCACACCTACGAGGCGGTGAATCGGCGCATCAACAACGTCGTCCGCGGCCTCATCGAGGTCGGGGTGCGCCAGGGCGACCGGGTCGGCGTGCTGATGGAGACGCGGCCCAGCGCGCTGGTGGCCATCGCCGCGCTGTCCCGCCTCGGCGCCATCGCGGTGGTGATGCGACCCGACTCCGACCTGGCCGCGTCGGTGCGGCTCGGGGGAGTGACCGAGATCCTGACCGACCCGACCAACCTCGACGCGGTGCTCGAGTCGGACGGCCAACTGCTGCGCCAGGTGCTGGTGCTCGGCGGCGGCGAGTCGCGGGATCTGCACCTGCCCGAGGACTCCGACAATCAGCCCCAAGTCATCGACATGGAACAGATCGACCCGGATGCCGTCGAATTGCCCGGCTGGTACCGGCCCAACCCGGGACTGGCCCGGGACCTGGCGTTCATCGCGTTCAGCGCGGCCGGCGGCGAGCTGGTGGCCAAGCAGATCACCAACTACCGCTGGGCGGTGTCGGCGTTCGGCACGGCCTCGACGGCGGCCCTCGACCGCCGCGACACCGTCTACTGCCTGACGCCGCTGCACCACGAGTCGGCGCTGCTGGTCAGCCTGGGCGGCGCGGTGGTGGGCGGCACCCGCATCGCGCTATCGCGCGGCCTGGACCGGGACCGGTTCATCCAGGAGGTGCGCCAGTACGGCGTCACCGTGGTGTCCTACACCTGGGCCATGCTCGGCGAGATCCTGGACAACCCGTCCGATCCGCCCTTCGTCCTGCACGGCAATCACCCCGTGCGCCTGTTCATCGGTTCCGGGATGCCGACGGGGCTGTGGGGGCGCGTCGTCGAGGCGTTCGCCCCCGCCCACGTCGTCGAGTTCTTCGCCACCACCGACGGACAGGCGGTGCTGGCCAACGTCTCGGGCGCCAAGGTCGGCAGCAAGGGCCGCCCGCTGCCGGGCGCCGGGCGCATCGAGTTGGGCGCCTACGACACCGAACACGACCTGATCCTGGAAAACGAGCGTGGCTTCGTGCAGATCGCCGAACCCAAACAGGTCGGCGTCCTGCTCGCCGCCTCCAACGGCCCGATCGATCCGAGCGCCTCGGTTAAGCGCGGGGTGTTCGCCGCCGGCGACACCTGGATCTCGACCGAGTACCTGTTCTACCGCGACGACGACGGTGACTACTGGTTGGCGGGCCGGCGCGGCTCGGTGGTGCGGACCCGGCGCGGCCTGGTCTACGCCGAGCCGGTCACCGACGCCCTGGGTTGTATCAACGGCGTCGACCTCGCCGTGACCTACAACGTGCCGGTGGGTGACCACGAGGTCGCGGTCTCGGCGGTGACGCTGTTGCCGGGCGCCTCCATCACCGCGGCCGACCTGACCGAGGCCTTCGCCAAGGTCCCCATCGGTTTGGGGCCCGACATCGTCTGCGTGGTCCCGGAGATGACGTTGAGCGCGACATACCGCCCGACCGTCAGCGCGCTGCGGGCCGCCGGGATTCCGAAGGCGGGACGCCACGTCTGGTATTTCGACGCGGAGACCGAACACTACCGCCGGCTGACTGCCGGGGTGCGGTCCGAGCTGAGCGGCGCGCGGTCATGATCGACGACAAGCTACTGAACATCCTGGTGTGCCCGGCCGACCGCGGCCCGCTGGTATTGGTATCCGCAACGGGCGGTGAGGAATTGCTCTACAACCCCCGGCTGCGCCGCGCCTACCGGATCGAGGACGGCATCCCGGTGCTGCTCATCGACGAGGCCCGCGACGTCGGCGACGACGAGCACGCCCGGCTCATGGCACAAGGCCGTCCGGCAGATCCCCGGTGAGGTAGCGCTGCAGGTTGGGCGCGATGGTCTGCGCGATCTGTTCGGCCGGCAGCGACGCGAACGGCTCGACCTGCACGATGTAGCGGGCCATCACCACACCCATCAGCTGGGAGGCGAGGAACTGGGCGCGCACGACGCCCGTCCCGGGTGGATTGTCCACGCGCGCAGCCACTTCCGCGGTCACGATCTCCTGCAGGAAAGAGCGTGCCAGGTTCACGTCCGCGCCCGCGAGCAGCGACCGCAGCGTCGCGATCAAACCCGCGCCCAGCTCGGAGTCCCAGATCGGCAGCAACATCGACGGCAGCTTGAAGCCGAGCTCTTCGACGGGCACCTCCCGCATCGGCACCAGGACCGTCATGGGGTCGATGGGAATGCGGATCGCGGCGGCGAACAATTGCTGCTTGGTGCCGAAGTAGTGGTGCACCAGCGCCGAGTCGACCCCGGCGGCCGCGGCGACCGCGCGTATCGACGTTCTGTCGATGCCGTTGCGCGCGAACAGTTCCCGGGCGCTGTTCAGAATTCGCTCCCGGGTGTCGGAGTTCCCGGCGGGCCGGCCGCGTCGCCGGCGCCCCGCGCTGGTGGCCGTCACCAGCGACCCGCTGCGCCCGGCTGCGCCGCGCTTGCGATGGCCACTAGCCCGTCCGTCGCCGCAGCGTCGCCGCCGCCAGGCACAGCGCCGCCAGAGCGAAGCCCAGCACGACGACGATGTCGCGCGACGCGATGAAGGTCAGTTCCGCGTGCGCGCCCACCTGTTGCAGGGCCTCGAGCGCGTAGCTCGCGGGCAGCACATTGCTGATCCATTGCAGCCAGTGTGGCATCACCGCGCGCGGCACGATGATGCCGGCCAGCAGCAGCTGCGGCACCATCACCAGCGGGATGAACTGCACGGCCTGAAACTCGGTGCGGGCGAACGCACTACACAACAGGCCCAGGCCGACGCCCAACACGGCGTTGACGATCGCGATCACGAACACCCATAGCGGGCTGCCCGCCGTGTCGAAGCCGAGCAGCCAGAACGACACGGCGCAGGCCAGAACCACTTGCGCCGCAGCGGCCGTCGAGAACGCGGTGCCATAGGCGATCAGCAGGTCGAGTCGACGCAGCGGAGTGGTCAGGATGCGCTCCAGCGTTCCGGACGCCCGTTCGCGTTGCATGGTGATCGCCGTGATGATGAACATCACGAACAGCGGGAACAGGCCCAACAGGATCAGGCAGGCGTTGTTGAACGGGGTCGGGCCGCCAGGGCGGTGCGGCGCGTTCTCGGACATGAAGTACATCAGCGTGATCACCAGGACCGGCACCAGCAGGATCATCGCGACACTGCGGTGATCGGCGGCCAACTGGCGAAGAATCCGCGTCGTGGTCGCCGTGTATCCCTTGAGCCCTAACCGGCTTCGCGCATGGTGCTGCGCTTGATGATGGACAGAAACGCGTCCTCCAGTGACGTGCATCCGGTGTCCTCTCGCAGTCGGGACGGGGTGGTGTGGGCGACCAGCCGGCCGTCGCGCATCAGCAGCAGGTCCCCGCAGTGGTCGGCCTCGTCCATGACGTGGCTGGAAACCAGCAGCGTGGTCCCGGCGCGGGCCAGCTCGGTGAACTGCTCCCAGAGGTCGGCCCGCAACACGGGATCCAGGCCGACCGTGGGTTCGTCGAGCACCAGCAGATCGGGTTGGCACACCAGCGCGCACGCCAGCGATACCCGGGTGCGCTGGCCGCCGGAGAGGTTGCCACACAAGGCGGTTCGGTGATCGGTGAGACCGACCCGTTCGATGGCGGCGTCGGCGTCCTGGCCGTCGAACCCGTACAGCGTGGCGAAGTAGCGAACGTTGTCGACGACGCGCAGGTCGTTGTAGATGGTCGGGTCTTGCGGCAGGTAGCCGACGCGGCGGCGCAGTTCGGCGCTGCCGGCGGGCTTACCCAGCACACAGACCGTGCCCGAGCTCACGATCTGGGTGCCGACGATGCACCGGATCAGCGTGGTCTTGCCGCAGCCGGAGGGGCCGAGCAGGCCGGTGATGCTGCCCGTGGCGATCTGCACGGAGAAATCGTGCAGGGCCGGGCGTTTACCGCGGATCACGCGCAGGTGATCGATGCTCACGGCCGGCTCGGCCCGCTCCACGATTAATTCATCACGAGATGAACTCATCATGTGATGAATATTCGTCGCGCGCGGCGGCGCTGTCAAGGGGTCGGTGTTCGGGCTTTCGCGGGGCCCGGGCTTAGTTGAAGCGCTCGCCGATGGCCGGGCGGCGCTGCGGCAGATGTCCGTGCACGCCCTCGGCGTAGGCGGTTTCGGCGTGCTGCGTGAGGTCGGCGCCGGTGGTTTCCTCTTCGGTGCTGAGCCGGAAGCCCATCACCCGGTCGATCACCTTGGCCAGCACAAACGACACGACGAACGCGTAGGACGCGACGACCGCGATCGCCAGCGTCTGCTTGCCCAGCTGGCCGATGCCGCCGCCGTAGAACAGGCCGCGCGGGCCGGCGGTCATGACCGCCGTGGCGAGCAGCCCGATCAGGAAGACGCCGACCACGCCGCCGACGAAGTGGACACCCACCACGTCGAGCGAATCGTCATAGTTGAAGCGCAGTTTCGCGCTCACCGCGAACGAACACACGACTCCGGCCGCGAGGCCGACGACCGTCGCGCCGAGCGTGTTGACGGTCCCGCACGACGGGGTGATGGCCACCAGGCCGGCGACCACACCCGATGCCGCACCGAACGTGGTGGGCCTGCCGTCGCGAATCTGTTCGACCGCAAGCCAACCCAGCATGCCCAGGCACCCGGCGACCAGGGTGTTGAGAAAGATGGCCGCGGCGGTTCCGTTGGCGGCCAGGGCGGAACCGGCGTTGAACCCGAACCAGCCGAACCACAGCAGCCCGACGCCGACGAACAGCAGCGGCAGATTGTGCGGCCGCATGGCGTCCTTCTTGAAACCGATGCGCGGCCCGAGCACCAGCGCCAGCGCCAGCGCGGAGGAACCCGAGACGATCTCGACGACCAAACCGCCCGCGTAGTCGAGGACGCCCAGTCGGGCCAGCCAGCCACCCGGCCCCCAGACCCAATGCGCGACAAGCGAATACACGGCGATCGTCCACACCGGGACGAACACCATCCAGGCGGCGAACTTCGCGCGGTCGGCGATCGCGCCACTGACCAGCGCGGCCGTGATGATCGCGAATGTCAACTGGAAGGTGGCATACAGCAACTCGGGCACCGCTGTGCCGTGAACCGTGTCGGGAGTGATGCCGAGCATCCCGAAATGCCTGAGGTTGCCGACGAGCCCGCTGAACCCGTCCTCGGAGAACGCGAAGGTGTAGCCGACGAGCAGCCACGTCACGGTCACCAGGGGGATGGAGATGAAGCTCATCATCATCATGTTGAGCACCCCGGTGGTGCGGACCATGCCGCCGTAGAAGATCGCCAGGCCGGGGGTCATCAGCAAGACCAGCGCGGTGCTGGCCAGCAGCCACGCCGTGGCGGCAGGGTCTATCGCGTGCATGTGGGCCTCCTTCGGGTCCCGGACACCGGGATACTGCCATGTTCGGGCCGCCGGTAGGTTCGTTGGGTTACTGAAAAGAGGACTCAGGATCTGAATTGGTCGAGGCTGGACGACGATCTCGCGCGAACAGGGCCGCGGCTCAGCTATTGGCCGACCCGGTCGAGGCCGCCCGCCGGCTGCTGGGGGCCACCCTCACCGCGCGGGGCGTGAGCGGGATCGTCGTCGAGGTCGAGGCGTACGGGGGAGTGCCCGACGGTCCATGGCCGGACGCCGCGGCGCACTCCTACAAGGGTCTGCGCGCCCGCAATTTCGTGATGTTCGGGCCGCCCGGGCGGCTCTACACCTACCGCAGCCACGGCATCCATGTCTGCGCCAACGTCTCGTGCGGTCCCGACGGCACCGCGGCCGCGGTGTTGTTGCGTGCGGCCGCGCTCGAGGACGGAACCGACGCCGCGCGGGCCCGCCGCGGCGAGCTGGTGCACACCGCGGCGCTGGCGCGCGGGCCGGGAAACCTGTGCGCGGCCATGGGAATCACCATGGACGACAACGGAATTGACCTGTTCGACGGCGACAGCCCGGTGACCCTCGAGTTGCACGAATCACTGAGCTCCGTGTCCGGCCCTCGGGTCGGCGTCAGCCAGGCCGCCGACCGGCCGTGGCGGTTGTGGCTTCCCGGGCGCCCGGAGGTGTCGGCGTACCGCCGCAGCCCCCGCGCGCCGGCGCCGGGTGCCAGCGACTAGCCGACCGCGAACGTCGAGTTGTCGGGGGAGAACGCCGGTGAAACCGCACCACAAGTCGACGCTCGGCATCGGCGCTCTGGAAGACTCGTACACCATGATCCTCGACGAGCTGGGCTGGCGCGGCCTCATCGCGCAGTCCACCGACCTCGATGCGCTGGCGGCCGAAGCCCAGCGCGGGCCGATGACGGTGTACGCCGGCTTCGACCCCACCGCGCCGAGCCTGCACGCCGGCCACCTGGTGCCCCTGCTGGCGTTGCGCCGGTTTCAGCGGGCCGGCCACCGCCCGATCGTGCTCGCCGGCGGCGCCACCGGCATGATCGGCGACCCGCGCGACGTCGGTGAGCGCACCCTCAACGAGGCCGACACCGTCGCCGAGTGGACCGAACGGATCGGCGGACAGCTGCAACGCTTCGTCGACTTCGACGACTCGCCCACCGGCGCCGTCGTCGTCAACAACCTGGACTGGACGCGGCCCCTGTCGGCGATCGAGTTCCTGCGCGACATCGGCAAGCACTTCTCGGTCAACGTCATGCTGGACCGCGACACCGTCCGGCGTCGCCTGGACGGCGACGGCATCTCCTACACCGAATTCAGCTACATGCTCCTGCAGGCCAACGACTACGTCGAACTGCGCCGCCGCTTCGGCTGCAGCCTGCAGATCGGCGGCTCCGACCAGTGGGGCAACATCATCGCCGGCGTCCGGCTGGTCCGCCAGCAGCTGGGTGCCTCGGTCCACGCGCTGACGGTGCCGCTGGTGACCGCCGCCGACGGCACCAAGTTCGGCAAATCCACCGGTGGCGGCAGCCTGTGGCTGGACCCCGCGCTGACCACCCCGTACGCCTGGTACCAGTACTTCTTCAACACCGCCGACGCCGACGTGATCCGCTACCTGCGGTGGTTCACCTTCCTGTCGGCCGACGAGCTGGGCGAGCTGGAGCAGGCCACGGCCGAGCGTCCCCAACAACGCGCCGCGCAGCGGCGGCTGGCGCGCGAACTCACCGTGCTGGTGCACGGCGAGGCGGCCACCGAGGCCGTCGAGCACGCCAGCCGGGCGCTGTTCGGGCAGGGCGAGCTGGACCGGCTGGACGAGGCCACACTGTCCGCGGCGCTGCGCGAGACGTCGGTCGCCGAGCTCAAACCCGGTGGCCCCGACGGGATCGTCGACCTGCTGGTGGCCAGCGGCCTCTCCGAGAGCAAGAAGGCCGCGCGGCGCACCATCGGCGAGGGCGGCGTCTCGGTCAACAACGTCCGCATCGAAAGCGAGGAGTGGGCGCCGCAAACGTCGGACTTCCTGCACGGCCGATGGTTGGTGCTGCGCCGCGGCAAGCGCACCGTCGCCGGGGTCGAAAAGGTCTAGACCGCCCGGGCGCCACAGAGGCTCCGCAAAACACGTGCGTGCACAGATCTTTACCTCACCGTGTCGTCGGCGTGACCCGCGGGGACCACTGTTGTCACGGTGATTTTCGCGACGCGTGTGCGGTTGACCGTCCTGCGGAGCCTGGGGGTGATCACCGGCCTGGTGGCGCTGGCGGCGACGTTGTCGGGGGCCCTGTCGGCGCCGATCCGTGCGGACATGCTCAGCAATGCGTTCCTGTCGGCGCTGACGAACGCCGGGATCTCCTATAGCCAGCCCACCGGCACCGCCGCAATGGGACAGTCGGTGTGCCCGATGCTGTTCGAGCCCGGCGGGTCCTTCGACGCGGTGACGTCCAAGATGGCCGAGGGCAACGGCATGTCGTACGAGACGGCCGGCAGGTTCACCATCGTCGCGATCGCGACCTACTGCCCGGCGTTGGTCGCGCCGCTGCTGGGCAACCGGCTGCCAAGTTAGGTGTAGTGCTGCCCGTATTCTCGGCAGCGTGGTCGACGACAGGCAGAGGCATCGCGGCGAGCGGAAAGCGCGGCCGGCATCGGGCGGCTGGTCCGGTCCGGGCCGTGCGCGGCCGGCTCAGCCGCAGAGCGCCGCGCGCCGGGACGCCCCGGCCGATCGCGCGCCGCAGGACGGGCCGCCGATCCCGGCCGGCGTGGAAGTCAAGCAGCTGGCACCCGACGTTCGCCGCGAACTGAGCACCCTGGACCGCGCCACAGCCGACGCGGTGGCGCGCCACCTCGTCGCCGCGGGTGAGCTCCTCGACGAGGACCCGGAGGCGGCGTTGCGCCACGCCCGCGCGGCGCGCGCCCGGTCTTCCCGGATCGCCACCATCCGCGAGGCGGTCGGGATCGCCGCCTACCACTGCGGCGACTGGTCGCAGGCGCTGGCGGAGTTTCGCGCGGCCCGCCGGATGGGCAGCAAGTCCGCGTTGCTCCCGCTGATCGCCGATTGCGAACGCGGACTTGGCCGTCCGGAGCGGGCCATCGAACTCGCGCGCGGACCGGAGGCCGCCGAGCTGTCCGGTGACGACGCCGACGAGCTCCGCATCGTCGCCGCCGGGGCGCGCGCGGACCTCGGCCAGCTGGAGCAGGCGCTGACGGTATTGTCCACGCCGCAACTGGATCCCAGCCGCACCGGCTCCACGGCGGCACGGCTGTTCTACGCCTACGCGGACACGCTGCTCGCGCTCGACCGCGCCGACGACGCGTTGCAATGGTTCCTGCGTTCGGCGGCCGCCGACGTCGACGGTGTCACCGACGCCGAAGACCGGGTCAGTGAACTCGGCTGACGCGACGGAATTGCCGACGTGAAAACCCTTGCGCAGGAATATGATTGCCTGCTGATAGATCTGGACGGCACGATGTTTCGCGGCCGTCGGCCCACCGAGGGCGCGGTGCAGGCGCTGGCCGAGGTGCGCAGCCGCGCGTACTTTGTCACCAACAACGCCTCCCGCAGCGCCGACGAGGTCGCCGCGCACCTGAGCGAACTCGGCTTCACCGCCGTCGCCGACGACATCGCCACCAGCGCGCAAAGCGCGGCCCGGCTGCTGGCCGACCAACTGCCACAAGGCTCGCCGGTGTTGATCGTGGGCACCGAGGCCCTGGCCGGCGAGATCTCCGCCGTGGGGCTGCGCCCGGTGCGCAGCTACGACGACGACCCGGACGCCGTCGTGCAGGGCCTGTCCCAGACGATCGGGTGGCCGGAGCTGGCCGAGGCGGCGCTGGCCATCCGGGCCGGCGCGCGGTGGGTGGCCTCCAACGTCGACCTCACGCTGCCCACCGAACGCGGGCTGCTGCCCGGCAACGGATCGTTCGTGGCCGCGCTGCGGGCGGCCACCGGGGCCGAGCCTCAGGTCGCGGGCAAACCGGCGCCCGCGCTGCTGCGCGACGCGGCCGCGCGGGGCGACTTCCGCGCGCCCCTGGTGATCGGTGACCGGCTCGACACCGACATCGAGGGCGCCAACGCCGCCGAGCTGCCCAGCCTGATGGTGCTCACCGGGGTCAACTCCGCGCGGGACGCGGTGTACGCCAAGCCCGCCCAGCGACCCACCTACATCGGCCACGATCTGCGCTCGCTGCATGCCGACGGCGAGCGGCTCGCGGTGGGGCCGCAGCAGAGCTGGCGGGTCGACGTCGCGGACGGGACGGTCACCGTCAGCGCAAGTGACCCGGACGAGGGCGATGGCCTGTCGATCGTCCGCGCGGTCGCCGGCGCGGTGTGGGGCGCATCGGACTCCGACGCCGTGCGCATCGAGGCCGGCGACGACCGGGCGCGCGCCGCGCTGCAGCGCTGGTATTTGGTGCGCACCGACTGACGGGTGACTAGCGTAGGAACGCGATGAGTATCGACCCCGATCAGATTCGCGCCGAAATCGGCGCCCTGCTGGCCCGGCTGCCCCAGCCCGGCGATCAGGAGGATCCCGAGAAGGTGCCCTCGCTCGACGAGCTCGAAGAGATCGCGCGCCGGCTCTCCGAGGCCCACGACGTCCTGCTGGCCGCACTGGAGTCGGCGGAGAAGGGCTGAGTGCGCGCATGTCTCGACGTGCCCGCGTTGACGCCGAGCTGGTGCGTCGCGGCCTGGCCCGCTCGCGTCAGCAGGCCGCGGAGTTGATCGACGCGGGCAAGGTGAGCATCGACGGGATGCCGGCGCGCAAGCCCGGCACGGCCGTCGCCGTCACCGCCGCCCTGACCGTGGCCACCGCCGGCGAACGCGGCTGGGTCTCGCGCGGGGCGCACAAACTCATCGGGGCCCTGGACGCCTTCGGGATCTCCGTCGCGGGCCGCCGCTGCCTGGATGCCGGGGCGTCGACGGGCGGCTTCACCGAGGTCCTGCTGGACCGCGGGGCCACCGAAGTGGTGGCCGTGGACGTGGGATACGGCCAGCTGGCGTGGTCGCTCCGGAGCGACTCGCGGGTCGTCGTCGTCGAGCGGACCAACGTCCGTGACCTGACGCCCGAGGCGCTCGGCGGCACGGCCGACCTGGTCGTGGCCGACCTGTCGTTCATCTCGCTGGCCACCGTGTTGCCGGCGCTGGCTGGATGCGCCGCACCGAACGCGGATATCGTTCCCATGGTGAAGCCACAGTTTGAGGTGGGGAAGGGTCAGGTCGGCGCGGGCGGCGTGGTGCACGACCCCGACCTGCGCGCCGGCGCCGTGTCGTCCGTCGCGGGCCGCGCGGCCGAGCTGGGTTGGCACACCGTCGACGTCACCGCGAGCCCGCTGCCGGGACCGTCGGGCAACGTCGAATACTTCCTTTGGCTGCGCGCCGAGACCGATCGACCACTCGCCGGCGATGCGCTGGTGACGGCGGTGCGGCGCGCGGTGGAAAGCGGGCCGCAGTGACTCCAGCCGAACGCACCGTCTTGATGGTCGTCCACACCGGCCGCGAAGAAGCCACCGAGACGGCCCGCCGTGTACAGAAAACGCTGGGCGACAACGGAATCGGGCTTCGGGTGCTGTCCGCCGAGGCGGTCGACCGGGGGCCGCTGCACCTGGCCCCCGACGACATGCGGGCGATGGGCGTCGAGATTGATGTCGTCGACGCCGACCCGCGGGCCGCCGAGGGCTGCGAACTGGTGCTGGTACTCGGCGGCGATGGGACGTTCCTGCGGGCCGCCGAGTTGGCGCGCAACGCCGACATCCCGGTGTTGGGCGTCAACCTTGGGCGGATCGGCTTTTTGGCCGAGGCCGAGGCCGAGGCCATCGACCGGGTGCTGGACCACGTTGTCGCACAGGACTACCGGGTGGAGAACCGCCTGACGCTCGATGTGGTCGTGCGCCAGGGCGGCCGCGTCTCCGCGCACGGCTGGGCGCTCAACGAGGTCAGCCTGGAAAAGGGTCCCCGGCTCGGTGTGCTCGGGGTGGTGGTCGAGATCGACGGGCGACCGGTGTCCGCCTTCGGCTGCGACGGCGTGCTGGTGTCGACCCCGACGGGTTCCACCGCCTACGCGTTCTCCGCGGGCGGCCCCGTGCTCTGGCCCGACCTCGAGGCAATCCTGGTGGTACCCAACAACGCTCACGCGCTGTTCGGCCGCCCCATGGTCACCAGCCCGAACGCCACCATCGCGATCGAGGTGGAGGCGGACGGCCACGACGCCCTGGTGTTCTGCGACGGCCGCCGCGAGATCCTGATCCCCGCCGGCAGCCGCATCGAGGTGAAACGTTGCGACACCGCGGTGAAGTGGGCCCGGCTGGACAGCGCCCCATTCACGGACCGGCTGGTGCGCAAGTTCCGGCTGCCGGTGACCGGGTGGCGCGGAAACTGACGGCACAGCACAGGATCCTGACTGAATGCTGACTGAAATCCGGATCGAGTCGCTCGGGGCGATCAGCTCGGCGGTCGGCGAGTTCGACCGCGGCCTGACGGTGCTGACGGGGGAGACCGGCACCGGAAAGACCATGGTGGTCACGGGCTTGCATCTGCTCGGCGGTGCCCGCGCCGACGCCACCCGGGTCCGCTCGGGGGCCGAGCGGGCGGTCGTCGAAGGACGCTTCAGCACAACCGATCTCGACGAGGCCATGGTCGTGCAGCTCGACGAGATGCTCGACGCGTCGGGCGCCGAACGCGACGAGGACGGCAGCGTCATCGCGCTGCGCTCGGTCAGCCGTGACGGGCCGTCGCGCGCCTACCTCGGCGGCCGCAGCGTGCCCGCCAAATCGCTGGGCGACTTCACCGCCGGACTGCTGACCCTGCACGGGCAGAACGACCAACTGCGTCTCATCCGGCCGGAGGAACAGTGCGCGGCGCTGGACCGCTTCGCCAAGGCCGAACCCGCGCTCGAGCGATACTGCAAACGGCGCGACGCCTGGTTGTCGGCGCGGCGCGACCTGCTCGACCGCCGTAACCGCATGCGCGAGCTCGCGCTGGAGGCCGACCGGCTGACGTTCGCCCTCAACGAGATCGACGCCGTGGACCCACAACCTGGCGAGGACGACGCCCTGGTCGCCGAGATCGTGCGGCTCTCCGAACTGGACACCCTGCGCGAGGCCGCCGCCACCGCGCGCGCGGCGCTGTCCTCCGAGGAGACCGACGGCTCCGGCCTCAGCGCCACCGACAGCCTGGGAAAGGCAAGGGCCGCACTGGAATCCACCGACGACGCGAAGCTGGCGGCGCTGGCCGGCCAGATCGGCGAGGTGCTGACCGTGCTCGTCGACGCGGCCGGTGAACTGGGCGGCTTCCTCGAGGAACTGCCGGTCGACGCCAGCGCGCTGGAATCCAAGTTGGCCCGGCAAGCCGAACTGCGCACCCTGACCCGCAAGTACGCCGCCGACATCGACGGCGTGATCGGGTGGGCCCAGGAGTCGCGGCAACGGCTGGCCCAGCTCGACGTCTCCGAGGAGGGCTTGGCGGCGCTGGCGGCCCGGGTCGACGAGCTCGGCCGCGAATTGGCCCAGGCCGCGGTCGATCTCAGCAACACCCGGCGCAAGGCCGCCAAGCGGCTCGCCAAGGAGGTCACCGCCGAGCTGTCCGGGCTGGCGATGGCCGACGCGCAATTCACCATCGACGTGACCCTGGACGCCGCACCCGATGCGGCGTCGGCCGCCGAGGACTCGGCCGCGCTACGGCTTGCGTCGGGCGAACTCGTCCGCGCCGGCGCCGACGGCGTCGACCAGGTCGAGTTCGGCTTCGCCGCGCACCGAGGGATGGACCAGCTGCCGCTGGCCAAGAGCGCGTCCGGCGGCGAGCTGTCCCGGGTGATGCTCGCCCTGGAGGTGGTGCTGGCCACGTCCCGCAAGGAGGCCGCGGGCACCACCATGGTGTTCGACGAGGTCGACGCCGGGGTGGGCGGCCGGGCGGCGGTACAGATCGGGCGCCGGCTGGCGCGGCTGGCGCGCACCCACCAGGTCATCGTGGTCACGCATCTGCCTCAGGTCGCGGCGTACGCCGACGTGCACCTGGTGGTGCACGCGGCCGGACCCAAGGGGACCAGCGTGGTGCGGCGCCTGGGCGGCGACGAGCGGGTCGCCGAGCTGGCACGGATGCTGGCCGGGCTGGGCGAATCCGACAGCGGCCGGGCGCACGCCCGCGAGCTGCTCGAGGCGGCGCAAAAGGACGAGATCTAGCGCTAGCCCACCGCCGCGAACGTCGACTTGGCGTCAGCGTCCACGGCGTTTCGCGGCATCGAGTCGACGTTCGAGACCAGTTCGGCACCGACCTGTTACTAATGGGACTCTAGATAACTTCTGGGGCTAATGTTACGGCGCGCCTCCCCGCGTCGTCCGGGCATCACCGACAGAATCGCCCCCATGAAGATGTCAGGCCTGCTTTCCCGTAATCCCGCCCGGCCGGGCCTCGTCGGCACCGCCCGCGTTGACCGGAACATCGACCGATTGCTGCGCAGGGTCTGCCCCGGCGACATCGTCGTGCTCGACATCCTGGATCTGGATCGCATCACGGCCGACGCCCTGGTGGAGGCCGACATCGCCGCGGTCGTCAACGCCTCGCCGTCGGTGTCGGGCCGCTACCCGAACCTGGGGCCCGAGGTTCTGGTCAACAACGGGGTCACCCTGATCGACGAGGCCGGACCCGACATCTTCAAAAAGGTCAAAGACGGCGCGAAGATCCGCCTGCACGAGGGCGGTGTGTACGCCGGCGACCGGCGGCTGGTCCGCGGCACCGAGCGCACCGACCACGACATCGCCGACCTGATGCGCGAGGCCAAGAGCGGGCTGTCGGCCCACCTGGAGGCGTTCGCCGGCAACACCATCGAGTTCATCAAGAGCGAGAGCCCGCTGCTGATCGACGGCATCGGCATCCCCGATGTGGACGTCGACCTGCGCCGTCGGCACGTGGTGATCGTCGCCGACGAGCCCAGCGCCGAGGAGGACCTGAAGTCGCTCAAGCCGTTCATCAAGGAGTATCAGCCGGCGCTGATCGGCGTCGGCACCGGCGCGGACGTCCTGCGCAAGGCGGGGTATCGCCCGCAGGTGATCGTCGGCGACCCCGACCAGATCAGCACCGACGCGCTCAAGTGCGGCGCGCAGGTCGTGCTGCCGGCCGACGCCGACGGGCACGCGCCCGGCCTGGAGCGCATCCAGGACCTCGGCGTCGGGGCGATGACGTTCCCGGCCGCGGGGTCGGCGATCGACCTGGCCCTGCTGCTGGCCGACCACCACGGCGCCGCGCTGCTGGTGACCGCCGGCCACACCGCCAACATCGAGACGTTCTTCGACCGCACCCGCGCGCACAGCAACCCGTCCACCTTCCTGACCCGGTTGCGGGTCGGGGAGAAGGTGGTGGACGCCAAGGCCGTGGCCACGCTGTACCGCAACCACATCTCGGCGGGTGCCATCGCGCTGCTGGCCCTGACGATGCTGATCGCCGTCATCGTCGCGCTGTGGGTGTCGCGCACCGACGGCGTGGTGCTGCACTGGGTCACCGACTACTGGAACCACTTCTGCGCGATGGTGCAGAAGTGGATCACCTAAATGATCTCGCTACGCCAACACGCCCTGTCGCTGGCCGCCGTATTCCTGGCGCTGGCCGTGGGCGTCGTGCTGGGCTCCGGCTTCCTGTCGGACACGTTGCTGTCCAGCCTGCGTGACGAGAAGAAGGACCTCAACACCCAGATCAGCGGGCTCAACGACCAGAAGAATGTGCTGAACGAAAAGCTCAGTGCGGCAAATAATTTCGACACCCAACTGGCCGGCCGCATCGTGCACGACGCGCTGGCCGGCAAATCGGTGGTGATGTTCCGCACCCCGGACGCCAAAGACGACGACGTGACCGCGGTGTCGAAGTTCATCGGCCAGGCCGGCGGGACGGTGACCGGGACGGTGTCGCTGACGCAGGAGTTCGTCGAGGCCAACTCGGCGGAGAAGCTGCAGACCGTGGTGAACTCGTCGGTGCTGCCCGCTGGTCAGCAGCTGAGCACCAAGCTCGTCGACCAGGGTTCGCAGGCGGGTGACCTGATGGGCATCGCCCTGCTGGCCAACCCCAACCCCGAGGTGCCCGCGGTGGACGACACCCAGCGCAACACCGTGCTGGCGGCGCTGCGCGACACCGGCTTCATCACCTATCAGGCAACCGACCACATGGGCGCGGCCAACGCCGCGCTCGTCGTCACCGGCGGCGCGCTGCCCCAGGACGCCGGCAACCAGGGGGCGAGCGTCGCCCGGTTCTCGGCCGCGCTGGCCCCGCACGGCTCGGGCACGCTGCTCGCCGGGCGCGACGGTTCGGCGACCGGCGGCGCCGCCGTGGCCGTGGCGCGCGCCGACGCCGGCCTGAACTCCGCGATCAGCACGGTCGACGACGTGGACGTCGCGCCGGGGCGCATCACCGCGGTGCTGGGTCTGCATGACCTGCTGGGCGGCGGTCACGCGGGCCAGTACGGCACCGGTCACGGGGCGACTTCCATCACGGTTCCTCAGTAGCGGGCGTGTTCGCCGCGGCTCGGCGCCGTGGATGTTAGGGTGGGTTTCCGTGGGTCGGCAGGCCCATCTAGTTGTTCGCTAGAAACATTTTTCAAGCCCTGCCCGTCTTCACGGAGGTCGCCTGTTGCGAAAGCACCCGCAAACCGCCACCAAGCACCTCTTCGTCAGCGGGGGCGTCGCATCCTCGTTGGGTAAGGGATTGACCGCCAGCAGCCTTGGTCAGCTGCTGACGGCGCGCGGGCTGTACGTGACGATGCAAAAGCTCGATCCGTACCTCAACGTCGACCCGGGCACGATGAACCCGTTCCAGCACGGCGAGGTCTTCGTCACCGAGGACGGCGCCGAGACCGACCTCGACGTCGGCCACTACGAGCGGTTCCTGGATCGCGACCTGTCCGGCTCGGCGAATGTCACTACGGGGCAGGTGTATTCGACCGTCATCGCCAAGGAACGCCGCGGGGAATACCTCGGCGACACCGTCCAGGTGATCCCGCACATCACCGACGAGATCAAAGGGCGCATCATGGCGATGGCCGAGCCCGACGCCCAGGGCAACCGTCCCGACGTCGTCATCACCGAAATCGGCGGCACCGTCGGCGACATCGAATCGCAGCCCTTTCTGGAGGCGGCCCGCCAGGTGCGTCACGACCTGGGCCGCGAGAACGTCTTCTTCCTGCACGTCTCCCTGGTGCCGTATCTGGCCCCGTCGGGCGAGCTCAAGACCAAACCCACCCAGCACTCGGTGGCCGCGCTGCGCAGCATCGGTATCACCCCGGACGCGCTGATCCTGCGCTGCGACCGCGACGTCCCCGAGGCGCTGAAGAACAAGATCGCGCTGATGTGTGACGTCGACATCGACGGCGTCATCTCCACCCCGGACGCGCCGTCGATCTATGACATCCCGAAGGTGCTGCACCGCGAGGAGCTCGACGCCTACGTCGTGCGCCGGCTCAACCTGCCGTTCCGCGACGTGGACTGGACCGAATGGGACGACCTGCTGCGCCGGGTGCACGAGCCGCACGAAACGGTGCGAATCGCCTTGGTGGGCAAGTACGTTGAACTCTCCGACGCCTATCTGTCGGTCACCGAGGCGCTGCGCGCCGGTGGTTTCAAGCACCACGCCAAGGTGGAGATGGTCTGGGTGGCGTCCGACGACTGCGAGAGCGCGGCCGGTGCCGCCGCGGCGCTGGGCGACGTGCAGGGCGTGCTGATCCCCGGCGGGTTCGGCATCCGCGGCATCGAGGGCAAGCTCGGCGCCATCCACTACGCGCGCACCCGGGGGCTGCCGGTGCTCGGCCTGTGCCTCGGGCTGCAATGCATCGTGATCGAGGCCGCCCGCTCGGCCGGGCTGATCGAGGCCAACTCGGCCGAATTCGACCCGGAGACACCGGATCCCGTGATCTCCACGATGGCCGATCAGGTGGACATCGTCGCCGGCGAGGCCGACCTCGGCGGCACCATGCGGCTGGGTGCTTACCCCGCCGTGCTGGAAGCGGATTCGATTGTGGCCCAAGCTTATGGCGCGACGGAGGTGTCCGAACGCCACCGGCACCGCTACGAGGTCAACAACGCCTACCGCGACAAGATCGCCGAGAGCGGCCTCAGGTTCTCCGGCACCTCACCCGACGGCCACCTAGTGGAATTCGTCGAGTACCCGCCGGACATCCACCCGTTCATCGTCGGCACGCAGGCTCATCCGGAGCTCAAGAGCCGGCCCACCCGGCCGCATCCGCTGTTCGTCGCGTTCGTCGGCGCGGCCCTCGAATACAAGGCCGGCGAACGGTTGCCGGTGGAAATCCCCGAGCAGTCGTCCAACGGCATCCAGCATCGGGACAGCGCCGCGCGGCCCATACCTGAGCCCGCGTCCCGTGGCTGAACACAACTTCGAAACGGCGTCGTCCGAAACGCTGTACACCGGAAAGATTTTCGCGCTGCGCAGCGACCGGGTGCGGATGCCGGGGGACACCACCGCGGTGCGCGAGGTCGTCGAGCATTACGGGGCGGTGGCCATCGCGGCGCTGGACGCCGACAACAACATCCCGATGGTCTACCAGTACCGGCACGCGTTCGGCCGGCGGCTCTGGGAGCTGCCCGCCGGGCTGCTCGACGTCGCGGGGGAGCCGCCGCAGCACACGGCCGCCCGCGAACTCCACGAGGAGGTCGGCCTGCGGGCGGACACGTGGCAGGTGCTGGTCGACCTCAACTCCGCGCCGGGCTTCAGCGACGAATCGGTGCGGATCTATCTGGCGACCGGGCTGACCGAGGTGGGCAGGCCCGAGGCGCACCACGAGGAAGCCGACATGACGATGAGCTGGGTTCCCATCGCGGAGGCCGTGCGCCGGGTGTTCAGCGGCGACGTCGTGAATTCCATTGCCATCGCCGGGATTTTGGCGGCCCATGCCGTGACCGAAGGCGTCGCGCAGCCGCGGCCGGTGGACAGCCCCTGGATCGACCGGCCGACCGCGTTCGCGGCGCGAAAGAACGGGCCATGACGACGGTGGCGCTGGATACCCAACTCCAGGGTTACCTCGACCACCTCACGATCGAGCGCGGCGTCGCGGCCAACACGCTGAGCTCGTATCGCCGCGATCTGCGCCGCTACACAAAACACCTGTCGGACCGCGGAATCCACGATCTGGCCAAGGTGGGCGAGGACGACGTCAGCGAGTTCCTGGTGGCGCTGCGCCGCGGCGATCCCGAGACCGGGGCGGCGGCGCTGTCGGCGGTGTCGGCGGCGCGGGCCCTGATCGCGGTGCGCGGCCTGCACCGCTTCGCCGCCGCCGAAGGGCTGGCCGAACTCGACGTGGCGCGCGCGGTCCGCCCGCCCACGCCCGGGCGCCGGCTGCCCAAAAGCCTGACCATCGACCAGGTCCTGGCGCTGCTGGAGGGCGCGGGGGGCGAGAGCCCGGCCGACGGCCCGCTGACCCTGCGCAACCGGGCGCTGCTGGAACTGCTGTACTCCACCGGCGCGCGGATTTCGGAAGCCGTCGGTCTCGACGTGGACGACGTCGACACGCAGGCCAGGTCAGTGTTGTTGCGCGGCAAGGGCGGTAAGCAGCGGCTGGTGCCGATCGGACGGCCCGCGGTGGCCGCGCTGGACGCCTACCTGGTGCGCGGGCGTTCGGACCTGGCGCGCCGCGGGCGTGGGACGCCGGCCATCTTCCTCAATGTGCGCGGCGGGCGGCTGTCGCGTCAGAGCGCGTGGCAGGTGCTGCAGGACGCGGCCGAACGCGCGGGCATCAGCTCGGGGGTGTCGCCGCACATGCTGCGGCATTCGTTCGCCACCCATCTGCTCGAGGGCGGCGCCGACGTGCGTGTCGTGCAGGAGTTGCTCGGGCACGCCTCGGTGACGACGACGCAGATCTACACCATGGTCACCGTGCACGCGCTGCGCGAAGTGTGGGCCGAGGCCCACCCGCGGGCGCGCTAACCCATTCCCTCTCCGCCGAACGTCGAGTTGTTGCGCGGGAAAGGCGGAATCGTCGACAACAAGTCGACGCTCAGCCCAGGTATTCGGACTCCAGCACCAGGTCGGCCATCAGCGACTGGTACTCGAGGTGGGTCTTGTGCTCGACGGTGTTCCACTGCTTGCCCTCATGCCGGTGCATGTACGCGCGGTACTTCGGTGCGCCCGGGACGCGGACGTTGTCGGCGACCACGATCGACCCCGGATGCAGCCAGCCGCGGTCCAGGATGCTGTTCAGGTCGTCCAGGTATACGTCCTTGTCGTGGTCGAGGAACACGAAATCGAGTGTGCCGCCGGCGAACCCGTGCTGATCGGCCAGCACGTCCAGGGTGCGGCCGCCGTCGCCGATGGTGCCGACCACACACGTCACACGGTCGGCCACGCCAGCATGGGCCCAGATCTGGCGGGCGTTGGCGGCGTTGGCCTCGGCGAGTTCGACCGAGAACACCTTGGCCTTCGGCGCGGCCCGGGCGATGCGCAGCGCGCCGTAGCCGCAGTAGGTGCCCAATTCGAGCGCCAGCGCCGGATCGGCGCGCCGCACCGCCGCGTCGAGCAGCAGCCCCTTCTCGTCGCCGACATTGATCAACATCGACTTCTCGTAGGCGAACTTGTCGATGGTCGCCAACACGTCGTCGACGTCGCCGGCCCGGGCGTTCTGCAGCACGTACTCGACGGCGGCTGCCTCGCGCCCGTCGCCGATCTGGCCCGTGGTGGTGATGTTGCGATTCCCGACGGCCATCCGCCAGACCGACCACCGCAGCAGGGGTATCCGTCGCTTGAGATCCATAGGGGCCACGATAGGCCGACCGCCGGCGGTGCCCTCGCTGGCGACAGCTTTTCGCGGCCGGCATACCGCCCCCAAACTGGTGCTGCTGTGACTGGAGTGAATAGGCTGTCGGGATGTGCGTTTCACCACCGATGTTCGCTCATATTGGCTGGTTAATTGCCTGCGGGTCGCCGGGTTTCGGCGCGCGGACCCGTTAGACTTTCGGTCGATGTTCACCTCCCGAACACCCCCGCCATGACCGAGCAGCCGGAGAACGGCGTCGAGCTCGGCCTGACCGGGCGGCCGCCGCGGGCGATCCCGGAACCGCAGCCGCGCACCTCGCACGGCCCGGCCAAAGTTGTCGCCATGTGCAACCAGAAGGGCGGCGTCGGGAAGACCACGTCCACCATCAACCTGGGTGCCGCGCTCGCCGAATACGGCCGCCGGGTGCTGCTGGTGGACATGGATCCGCAGGGCGCGCTGTCCGCCGGCCTGGGCGTCCCGCATTACGAGCTGGAAAAGACCATTCACAACGTCCTGGTCGAGCCGCGGGTGTCGGTCGACGACGTGCTGCTGCAGACCCGCGTCAAGCACATGGATCTCGTGCCGTCCAATATCGACCTGTCGGCCGCCGAGATCCAGCTCGTCAACGAGGTGGGGCGCGAGCAGACCCTGGGCCGGGCGCTGCACCCCGTGCTCGATCGCTACGACTACGTGCTGATCGACTGCCAGCCGTCGCTGGGCCTGCTCACCGTCAACGGCCTGGCCTGCGCCGACGGCGTGGTGATCCCCACCGAGTGCGAGTACTTCTCGCTGCGCGGCCTGGCGCTGCTCACCGACACCGTCGACAAGGTGCGCGACCGGCTCAACCCGAAGCTCGAGATCAGCGGGATCCTGCTGACCCGGTACGACCCCCGCACGGTCAACTCTCGCGAGGTGATGGCCCGGGTAGTGGAACGATTCGGCGACCTGGTGTTCGACACCGTCATCACCCGGACCGTCCGGTTCCCGGAGACCAGCGTGGCCGGCGAGCCCATCACCACGTGGGCCCCGCGCTCCACCGGGGCCATCGCCTATCGCGCGCTGGCCCGCGAGTTCATCGACCGATTCGGCGCGTGAACGCGACCGCAAATGGTGAGGCGCCCCAGCAGAACGGCTTTCAGGTCCGCCTGACCAATTTCGAGGGGCCGTTCGATCTGCTGCTGCAGCTGATCTTCGCCCATCGCCTCGACGTGACCGAGGTGGCGCTGCACCAGGTCACCGACGACTTCATCGCCTACACCCGCGAAATCGGTCCCCAGCTGGAGCTCGAGGAGACCACCGCGTTCCTGGTGGTGGCCGCCACCCTGCTCGACCTGAAGGCCGCGCGGTTGCTGCCGGCCGGGCAGGTCGACGACGACGAGGACCTGGCGCTGCTGGAGGTGCGCGACCTGCTGTTCGCCCGGCTGCTGCAGTACCGCGCGTTCAAGCACGTCGCCGAGATGTTCGCCGAGCTGGAGGCCACCGCACTGCGCAGCTATCCGCGCGCCGTGTCGCTGGATGACCGGTTCACCGAGCTGCTGCCCGAGGTGATGATCGGCGTCGACGCCGATCGCTTCGCTCAGATCGCGGCGATCGCGTTCAGCCCGCGGCCCGTCCCGACGGTGTCGGTGTCGCACCTGCACGAGGTGCAGGTCTCCGTTCCCGAGCAGGCCAAAAAGTTGTTGGCGATCCTGCAGGCCCGGGGTAGCGGCGCGTGGGCGACGTTCTCCGAGCTGGTCGCCGACTGTGAGGCGTCGATGGAGGTGGTCGGGCGGTTCCTGGCGCTGCTCGAACTGTATCGGTCGCGGGCGGTAGCATTCGACCAGTTAGAGCCGCTTGGCGTGCTCCAAATCTCGTGGACCGGCGAACGTCCGGTCAGTGAAGCCTTGGTAGAAGTGCGGGACGAATCATGAATGGCGCCGGTGACGACGCAGAGCGTGGCGATGCGGAGGAACGGCGCTTCGGCACCGCCGGTGACGACGCAGAGCGTGGCGATGCGGAGGAACGGCGCTTCGGCACCGCCGGTGACGACGCAGAGCGTGGCGATGCGGAGGAACGGCATCTGAACGGTGCCGAACCGGGCGACGACGTGCTGCCCCACGACGTCGATCGCGACGTCGATCCCGGCACCGATCTGGATTCCGACCTCGGTACCGACCTCGACGCGGGCATTCCGGACATCGCCGAGGCCGCGCCGATGGAGTCCGAGGAACTCGGCTCGGTGCTGGAGGCGCTGCTGCTGGTGGTCGACACCCCGGTGACCGCGGAGGCGCTGGCCTCGGCCACGCAACAGCCGGTGTACCGGATCGCCACCAAGCTGCAGGAGATGGCCGAGGAACTGACCGCCCGCGACAGCGGTATCGACCTGCGGAAGAACAGCGAGGGCTGGCGGATGTACACCCGCGCCCGGTTCGCGCCGTACGTGGAGAAGCTGCTGCTGGACGGGGCGCGGTCCAAGCTCACCCGGGCCGCGCTGGAGACGCTGGCCGTGGTCGCCTACCGCCAGCCCGTGACGCGCGCGCGGGTGAGCGCGGTGCGCGGCGTCAACGTCGACGCCGTGATGCGCACGCTGCTGGCGCGCGGCCTGATCACCGAAGCCGGGGTCGACGACGACAGCGGCGCGACGGCGTTCGCCACCACCGAGCTGTTCCTGGAGCGCCTGGGCCTGACGTCGCTGGCCGACCTGCCGGACATCGCACCGCTGCTGCCCGACGTGGACACCATCGAGGACCTCAGCGAATCCCTGGACAGCGAGCCACGTTTCATCAAACTTTCCGGCGGCCAGGCGGCCGACCCGGCGCTGACGTTCGACGTGGACCAGGATTGATGGTCGAAGCTGAGGGGATCCGGCTGCAAAAGGTGTTGTCCCAAGCCGGAATAGCGTCGCGGCGGGCCGCCGAGAAGATGATCATCGACGGCCGCGTCGAGGTCGACGGTCAGGTGGTGACCGAATTGGGCACCCGCGTCGATCCGGACGCCTCGGTGATCCGCGTCGACGGCGCACGGATAGTCCTCGATGATTCGCAGGTGTATCTGGCGCTGAACAAGCCGCGCGGCGTGCACTCGACCATGTCGGACGACCGGGGCCGACCGTGTATCGGTGATCTGATCGAACGCCGAGTTCGCGGCAACAAGAACCTGTTTCACGTCGGGCGGTTGGACGCCGACACCGAAGGGCTGATCCTGCTGACCAACGACGGCGAACTCGCGCACCGGCTGATGCATCCGTCCCACGAAGTGCCCAAGACGTATCTGGCCACCGTGACCGGGTCGGTGCCGCGCGGGGTCGGCAAGACGCTGCGCGCCGGCATCGAGCTGGAGGACGGGCCCGCGCGGGTCGACGAGTTCGCGGTGGTGGACGCCATCCCGGGCAAGACGCTGGTGCGGGTGACATTGCACGAGGGCCGTAATCGCATCGTGCGCCGGCTGCTGGCCGCCGCGGGGTTCCCGGTGGAAGCGTTGGTGCGCACCGACATAGGTCCGGTCTCGCTCGGCAAGCAGCGGCCGGGCAGCTTCCGGGCGCTGGGGCGCGACGAGATCGGGCAGCTCTACAAGGCGGTGGGCCTGTGAGCGAAGCGAGCGGCGTCGTGGTGGCCATCGACGGGCCGGCGGGCACCGGAAAGTCCTCGGTGTCAAAGGGTTTGGCGAAGGCGCTGGGGGCGCGCTATCTGGACACCGGTGGGATGTACCGAATGGTGACGCTGGCGGTCCTGCGCGCCGGTATCGACCCCGCCGATGCGCGGTCGGTCGCGGACACGGCGCAAGCCGTGCGGATGTCGGTCGACTACCACCCCGACGGGGATCGCTATTTCCTTGACGGAGAAGATGTCTCGGCGGAGATCCGTGGCGACGAAGTCACGGCCGCGGTGTCGGCGGTGTCGTCGGTGGCGGGCGTGCGTACCCGGCTCGTCGACTTGCAGCGCGAAATGGCCGACGGCATGGGCAGCGTCGTCGTCGAGGGCCGCGACATCGGCACCGTCGTGTTGCCCGACGCACCGGTCAAGATCTTTCTGACCGCATCGGCCGAAACGCGCGCGCGTCGGCGCAACGATCAGAACGTGGCGGCCGGGCTGGCCGACGACTACGACGCCGTGCTCGCCGACGTCCGCCGCCGCGACCATCTCGACTCCACCCGGGCGGTGTCGCCGCTGCGGGCGGCCCCCGACGCGGTGGTCGTCGACACCAGTGAGATGACCGAGGCGCAGGTGATCACCCACCTGCGGGACTTGGTCAAGCAGCGAAGCGGAGCGGTGCGGTGACTCAGGACGGCACGTGGAGTGACGAAAGCGACTGGGACTCCGTCGAATTCGGCCTCGACGAACAGGAGGAGGCCGGCCCGGCACCCGTGGTGGCGGTGGTCGGCCGGCCCAACGTCGGCAAGTCGACGCTGGTGAACCGGATCCTGGGCCGGCGCGAAGCGGTGGTGCAGGACATCCCGGGCGTCACCCGCGACCGGGTGTCCTACGACGCGCTATGGACCGGGCGCCGGTTCGTGGTGCAGGACACCGGGGGATGGGAGCCCGACGCCAAGGGGCTGCAGCAACTGGTGGCCCAGCAGGCTTCGGTGGCCATGCGCACCGCCGACGCGGTGATCCTGGTGGTCGACGCCCTCGTCGGCGCCACCTCGGCCGACGAGGCGGCCGCCCGGATCCTGCTGCGGTCGGGAAAGCCAGTGTTCTTGGCCGCCAACAAGGTTGACAGCGACAAGGCCGAAGCGGACGCGGCGATGTTGTGGTCGCTCGGGCTCGGAGAGCCGCACACGATCAGCGCGATGCACGGTCGCGGGGTGGCCGATCTGCTCGACGAGGTGCTGGCCGCGCTGCCCACGGTGTCCGAGGTGGGCCCCAAACCCGGTGGCCCGCGGCGCGTGGCGCTGGTCGGCAAGCCCAACGTGGGCAAGAGCTCTCTGCTGAACAAGCTGGCCGGTGATCAGCGCTCGGTGGTGCACGACGTCGCCGGGACGACGGTGGACCCGGTGGACTCCCTCATCGAGCTGGGCGACAGGGTATGGCGGTTCGTCGACACCGCGGGGTTGCGGCGCAAGGTCGGCCAGGCCAGCGGCCATGAGTTCTACGCCTCGGTGCGCACGCACTCGGCCATCGACGCGGCCGAGGTGGTGGTCGTGCTGATCGATGCGTCCGACCCGCTGACCGAACAGGATCAACGGGTGCTGTCGATGGTCATCGAGGCCGGCCGGGCGCTCGTGTTGGCCTTCAACAAGTGGGACCTGGTCGACGAGGACCGGCGCGAGTTGCTCGAGCGCGAGATCGACCGCGAGCTGGTGCAGTTGCGGTGGGCGCCGCGCGTCAACATCTCCGCCAAGACCGGCCGCGCCGTGCAAAAGCTGGTGCCGGCCATGGAGACGTCGCTGGCGTCGTGGGATGCGCGCATCGCCACGGGCCCGCTCAACTCTTGGCTGAAAGAGGTGGTGGCGGCCACCCCGCCGCCGGTGCGCGGCGGCAAACAGCCGCGGATCCTGTTCGCCACCCAGGCCACCGCCCGGCCTCCGACATTCGTGCTGTTCACGACCGGCTTTCTCGAGGCCGGGTATCGGCGTTTCCTGGAGCGACGGCTGCGCGAGACCTTCGGCTTCGAGGGGTCTCCGATCCGGATCAACGTGCGGGTGCGCGAAAAGCGGGGCGGCCGGCGGCGCTGAGCGCTGGGCTCTCGGGGCGGTTTCCGGTCTCTCCCCGGACCACGTGGCGCATCTCGAATCCGCTAGCGCAGGCGCTAGCGGATTGGGGCATGACGGCCATGTTCCCGCGATACGGCAGATGACGTCCGCATTGCGGGATATGACGTTGACATTGGCCGTCCAGCAGCCGTAGCGTCTCCCGTATAACGGGTTGATATGCCCGCACTGCGGGAACGGCGGAGGCAGTAGTGGAGACCGCGACGCGGTTCAGCGTGCGAGACAAGTCGATCGTGGTCACCGGTGCAACGGGTGCGCTCGGCGGTGTCGCGGCGCGGGCGCTGGCCGAAGCGGGGGCCCGCCTGACGCTGGCCGGCGGCGACGCGGACGGACTCGCGCGGCTCGTCGACGACGCCGGCATCGACACCGCGGCCGTGGTCGATCGCCGCCCCGACACACCCGCCGACGCCGAGGCCATCGTCCAGGCCGCCCTCGCCCGGCACGGCCGCCTCGACGGAGTCCTGGTCGCCTCGGGCATGAACCACGTCGCGCCCATCACCGAGATGGCCGTCGAGGACTTCGACCTGGTGATGAACGCCAACGCCCGCGGCGCCTGGCTGGTGTGCCAGGCCGCCGGGCGCGTCCTGCTCGAGCAGCGCGCCGGTGGCAGCGTCGTGCTGGTGTCCTCGGTGCGCGGGACGCTAGGGCACCCCGCCGGCTACACCGCCTACTGCCCGTCCAAAGCCGCCACCGACCTGCTGGCCAAGAGCCTGGCGGCCGAATGGGGTCCGGCCGGCATCCGGGTAAACGCCCTCGCGCCAACGGTTTTCCGATCGGAGCTGACCGAATGGATGTACACCGACGATGAGAAAGGGCGCGCCACCCGCGAGGCGATGTTCGCGCGAATCCCGTTGCGCCGCTTCGCCGAACCCGACGACTTCGTTGGCGCCCTGATCTATCTGCTCAGCGACGCGTCGGCCTTCTTCACCGGCCAGGTGATGTACCTCGACGGCGGCTATACGGCGTGCTGACCCACACCCGACGGAAGGAACCGATAAGCATGAGCGCGAATTGGCCACTGGGCGAGGCCGAATCGAGGTTGGAGTTCTACGATTTGTCGCACCCGTGGGGGCATGGCGTGCCGGCGTGGCCGTATTTCGAGGACGTCAAGATCGAGCGGCTGCACAACATGGCCAGAAGCCGGGTGCTGACCCAAAAGATCACCACCGTCATGCATTCCGGCACCCACATCGACGCGCCCGCGCACGTGATCGAAGGCACCCCCTTCCTGCACGAGATCCCGCTGAGCGCCTTCTTCGGCACCGGCGTCGTCGTGTCGATCCCCAAGGGCAAGTGGGGCGTCGTCACCGCCGACGACCTGGAGAACGCCACGCCGCGGATCCGGCCCGGCGACATCGTCATCGTCAACACCGGATGGCACCACAAGTACGCCGACAGCGCCGCGTACTACGCCTACTCCCCGGGCTTCTACAAGGAAGCCGGCGAGTGGTTCGCGGCCAAGGGCGTCAAAGCCGTCGGCACCGACACCCAGGCGCTGGATCACCCGCTGGCCACCTCGATCGGGCCGCACGGCCCGGCCGAGCACACCGGCGGTCTATTGCCTTGGGCCGTCAAGGAATACGAGCAGGAGACCGGCCGCCACGTCCTCGACGACTTCCCCGAATGGGAACCATGCCACCGGGCGATCCTGTCGAAGGGCATCTACGGCTTCGAGAACGTGGGCGGCGACCTGGACAAGGTCACCGGCAAGCGCGTCACGTTCGCCGCCTTCCCATGGCGCTGGGTCGGCGGCGACGGGTGCATCGTGCGGCTGGTCGCGATCGTCGACCCGACCGGTGACTACCGCATCGAGACGGGACGGGCGGCGTGACAACCACCGAACCCGACGCCCGCGCCGGCGGAATCCAGGTCATCGCCCGCGCGGCGGAAATGCTGCGGCTGCTGCAGGCCCACCCCGGGGGGCTCAGCCAGGCCGAGATCGGCGACGGGCTGGGCATGGCGCGCTCCACCGTCAGCCGCATCCTCAACGCGCTGGACGACGAGGGTCTGGTCGCCTCGCGCGGCGTGCGCGGACGGTATCGGCTGGGCCCGGAGATCGCGCGGATGGCTGGCAGCGTGCGCGTCAGCCTGGTGATGGATGTGCACCCGTATCTGGAGGAGTTGTCGCGCGAGCTGGGGGAGACCGTGGACCTGTCCATCCTGGACGGGGACCGCGCAACGTTCGTCGACCAGGTGGTCTCGCCGCATCGGCTGCGCGCGATCAGTGCCGTGGGCGAGTCTTTCCCGTTGCACTGCTGCGCCAACGGGAAAGCCATGCTGGCCACACTGCCGCCCGCGGAGCGGGACCGGGCGCTGCCCAGCCGCCTGACGGCGTTCACCGCCAACACGATCACCACCGCGGTCGCGTTGCGCGACGAATTCGAACAGGTCCAGAGCGACGGGGTCGCCTATGACCGCGAGGAGCAGACCGAGGGCATCTGCGCGGTGGGGGCCGTGCTCAGTGGGCTGACCGAGGAGATGGTGGCGGTCAGCGTGCCGGTCCCCGCGCAGCGGTTCTACGGCCGCGAAGCCGAACTTGCCCGGGCGCTGCTGGCCTGGGCGCACAGGGTGGACGCCGCGTTGGGGAAGGTCGATTAGCGGGGTGGCGGGGCGTTTACGGTAGGCTTTCGACCTGCTGCCGGTGGAACCACTGGCGCGCGGGCTGTGGCGCAGTTTGGTAGCGCACTTGACTGGGGGTCAAGTGGTCGCAGGTTCAAATCCTGTCAGCCCGACCAGAGGAAATGTGTCCTGATCTGCGGTGACGCGATTAGGTCAGGATGAGATGACGCGGAGTTGGGGACCACTTGGGGACCACAAGTGCCGCTCAAGCAGGTCGCCCGCATTGATGACGGATTGCCGATCGGGGTGCAGATAGCGCTGGGTCGTTGTCAGCGCTCCGTGACCGGCGATCTTGCGGAGGATGTGTAGCGGGACACCGGCATCGGCCATCCACGTCAGTCCCGTATGCCGTAAACCATGGCGCGTGAGCTTTTCGTAGCCGAGCTGGGTGACCACGGCATCCCAAGAGGTGGCGTCGCGCAGCGTGGCTGTGGTGATCCTTCCGCCCCTGGGGCCGATGAAGAGTCGCGCATCGGGGTTGCTTGCGACGACGTCCATCCGTCGCTGGACGAGTTCGCGGACAGCCGGGATCAACGGGACTTCGCGCGCACGTTTGCCCTTAGTGTTCTTGTCCACCAAGCCACCCGGCGATGGGGTGGTCTGACGGCGCACCGTCCATATCCACTCGTGGGTGTTGATGTCGCGCACCAGGCATCCGGCCACTTCGCCGATGCGGGCGGCGGTGCACGCCTCGAAGATGACTGCGTCACCCCAACCCCGATAACGGCCCGCCGACCGGGCGACGAGTGCATCGGCGAGGGTGGTGAGGGCAGTCCAGTTCGGGAGCGCAAGTGCCCGTGGATCGTCGAGTTCGTCCTCGGCGAGCTTGTATTGGCGCTGCCAACCGGAGACTCGAGCCGGATTGCGGTCGATGATGCCGTCTCGCAGCGCTTGTTCCATGATGCGGACGAGCACGGCGAGGCTGTTCTTGACAGTTGATCGACTGCATTCGTCCGCGATCCACGCGTGCACAGCTCGATCCACTGCACCGTTGGTGACCATCGCAATGGGCAGGTGCCCAAGCGTCGGGACAACGCGTTTGCGCCAGCCGGCCAGGTAGGGATCGGTGGTCTTGGACTCAAGCCCACGCAGCGCCAATTCCATGTTCGTGGTGCCGTATTCCGCCAGCGACGTCGTGGCCGTCTTCGGGTCGACCCCGTGCGCCGCGGCGCGTTCCATCCGGGCGGCCCAGTCGACCGCGGCTTCACGCGTTGCAAACGAAGCTGATTTCGAAGCGCGGCTCTTGGTGATCGGGTCGATCCACCGGACCCGAGCGCGGAAGGGAGCAGCTCGGCTGGGGCGCTCCTCGATGTCAACTGATAACGAAACACCAAGTGGAAGTGTCAGTTCTTCGGCCATCACGCGACCTCGCCGGGGTCAACGTGCCGACTGGACAACCATGCCTCGACATCGTTGGAGTTATACATGTACACCCGGTCCGAAACGCGTACGAAGGCCGGGCCTTTGGGCGGATGCGACGTACGCCAGCGTCGAATGGTGGATGCGTCGACGTGGAGCAGCTCGGCAAGTTCGGCTGAGCTGTACCAGTGCCCGTCTAGCAAGGCCATCGTGCTGCGTTCCCTTCCCGCATCGGCCGGCGCGAGCTTTCGGGCGCCAGTGTCGTGCGGTACCTCGTTTCTAAAGGCTAGAGCTGGCGGTGGCGTTACGCGACGGTCGGCCGGGACGAGAATTGGCGCATCTTCCCGCGCTCACCGGTTCGGTCGGCAGTCGTGCGCCGCTGCTCCACTCCGGCTCGGTGTGTGTGGCCGCCGGCTTAGTAGCGACCTTTGCGGGCCGCGCGTTCTGCTGCGCGGCGCTGCTGGCGGCTGAGCATGACGTCGTGCTGGCCAGCTTGGTGCAGTGGGTAAGCGGCGCTCGCCACGACAGACTCCAATTCCGCCACGCGGATTCGCAATCGCCGCAACTCCTCAGACTCACGGCGCAGGCGGGCCAGTTCCTGGTCGCGCTGATCGGCAGCGTCGACGTCATGGCGGAGACGCCTGCGGAGCGTCTCGATCTCGTCGCGGGCCTGCCGGTACGACGGATCCTCCGACAGGACCCGGTGGAGATCTACCGAGGCCGCGAACTGCTCCATCGCGGACCGCAACTCGTCGCCGATGTCGCCCGACGCGTACCGGTGCACAAGGGATTGCAGGAGAATTTTGCATTGGTAGTCCGAGCTAAGAAACAGGCGCGCCAAGGTCTCCATGGAGGGCAGCGGTAGGCGCGCATCAGGGTCGGGACGATGCGCGCGAGGCACCTCGACGACACGCACCGCCGCGCCGGAATCAAGGGCTGCGATGCGCTCCGCGGATGCTCGCCGCCGGCAACGCGCGGAGCACCACACAGGGCGTCGACCCGGCCCCTTATCGGGTACTTCGAAAGACGTACCGCAGCGCGGGCACACCCGTTCCGAAACCGTTCTTGCCTCCAAGACCACTGCGTCAACGCCCCCTACCACGCTGCTCCGGAAAACATCTGGACGAAATGTTATCAATACGAGACCTAAGTGCAAAAGGTGTGATGTTCGGCGCATGGTGAAAATTAGCAGCGCTAACTTTCAGGTAAGTGCACCCGGCCGCACGGGTCATTTGCAGTGCAAAGAGGGTTAGCCGGTTGACGCGCCAGGCAGCGCGGTTGGACGTGAACCGAAATGATCGGGGCGCGGATGACTGAGCCATGGCGCGGTGGCGGTCTCCCTGCGCGCGGCGCTTCTGCGAACCGATGGTCCTCCGTCGTGCGACCTCGAAAACCGCGCGTCGGGTTATCCCGCCACGCTCGAGGGGCGGAGCGGCTCTGGCACGGACACGACACAGGGCACGCGGAGACGAATGGCCTTCTCGCCCTTCGTTTCGGTAGTCGACGAGGTCTACACCGAGAACGTCAATTGCGGGAAGCGCACGTCGAAATGAGTCTGGTCCGCAGTGAGCCAGTCGTCGCTGACGATTCCGTGCACGACTGACAGCGGCACAGGGTCCATCGCAACTAAGGCTCGCGCTAACGCTTGCTCCATCAGCGGCAGACTACCGAGTGGCCTGAGGGTCGAACGCGGGTACCGCGTGTGCCAACACGCGGTCCGCGACACGTGGAAGTCTCAACTCGCGCCCGCCCGGTTTCTTGGCCGGTGAAACGCGAGGTCGGGTGTCACGATGGCCGAGTGGCAGGCGAGCGGCGCGCAGTGGCGGCTGTTCCGAGTTGACGCGCCACCCTGGCGGTGGTCCCGAACAATGGTGGCGGCATGTTGGCGCGAGATGGCGACGGCTGGCTGGCCAGCGGTCGTGATTGGCTCGCGGAGCGGCGCAGAATGCGGAGCGGCTTGAATATCGCCCGGCATGCTGACTAACTGGGGAAGTCGTCGGCCGGCGCAGCGGGGTCCCGAGTGCCTTGCCGACCGTGGGCGATGCGGTGACTCACGGCGGAGACCGGAATTGCCGGGGCGCGCCCCCGGATGTTGAAGTCGTCGGTGAATGTCGTTTCCGGTTCTGAAAACGCTGCCGGATCAATGGCTCACTGAATCTCGCGCACGTACGTTTCGGCTTGGTTGGCACTCCACCGGTTGCGGGTGTAGTCCCAGATCTGCTCCAGGGCGGACTGGGTAGCAGGGGACACCAGGCGCTTATTTCATTGGCTTGACGCGATGTCCTGGGCTCATTTCACTGGCTCGGCGCGATGTCCTGGCAACCAGGCAGACATACCGTCTTGCACTCCGCGGTCTGTCTCTTCCCCTAGGGCTGGGCTGCCCGGAGGAGCAGTGTCTCGACAGTGACGGCGCTCATCGAAAATCCCCGGCTGTGCTCGCCGAAAATCCTCACCTGTGAGCAGCGGTCAGTGTAGTTGTTGGCGGGTGCCGGTGGTGGTTCGGCGCAGGGTTTCCGCGGCGGCGTGGTGGTCGCGGAGGCGGTAGGACTCGCCGTCGAGGTTGATGACCACGGAGCGGTGCAGTAGGCGGTCGAGCATGGCGGCGGCCACGGTGGTGTCGCCGAGGATGTCACCCCATGCACCCACCCCGCGGTTGGTGGTGATCACGATGCTGGTCTTCAAATAGCGTTGGGAGACAACCTGAAACAATGCCGAAGCGGCTTCGGCGGGCAACGGAAGGTAGCCGAGTTCATCGATCACCAGAAGGGTCGGGCCGGCGAAGAAGCGCATGGTGGTGGCCCAGCGTCCCTCGATCGCGGCGCGGTGGCAGCGGGCGGCCAGATCGGCGGCGGTGGTGAAGTACGTCCGGTATCCGGCATGGGCTGCGGCCCTTGCCAACCCGACGGATAGGTGCGTCTTGCCGGTCCCGGGCGGGCCGATGAGCAGGATGTTGGTCGCCGATTCCAGGTAGCGGCAGGTGCCCAGCTCGTCGATCAGCTTGCGGTCGATCCCGGCGGCGGCATCGACATCGAAATCGGCCAGGGTGGCCGGGGTGGGTATGCAGGCGAACCGCAGCCGCCCGGCCAGTCGGCGGGCGGTGGAAGCCTCGACCTCGACGGCCAGCAGCCGCTCCAAGGCAACGGTCAGCGACAGCCCCTCAGCGGTGGCCTGGTCGAGCACCGCCGGTAGGGCTTCGGCGGCCGCGGCCAGTTTGAGCTCGGCCAGATGCGAACGCAACTGCTGATAGCGGCTCGCCGCCGCCGACGGCGATTCCTCGGTCGTGGTGGTGGGCTTTCCGGTGCGCGGGGTGGGGGTCATTGGATGGTCCTGTTCTGGGCGGCCCGCTCGTAGGCGGAAAGATCGATGACGGTGGAATCGGTTGACGGAGTCGACGTTTCAATTGCGGTGGTGGATGGCTGCTTGAGTGCAAGCAGTTGCGCGGCAGCGGCTTTGGCAGCCGGTCCGGGTGGGATGCCTTCCTTGCGGCGGTGCGGGCGCCCGGTGGTCGCGGTGGCCATTGCCACGGCGTCCAGGGCGATGACATGGCCGCTGTCACGCACCATCACTCCGAGCCCGTCGGCGGCCAGTCGGTGTCGGGCGATCACGATCCCGCTCATGGTGGCGATGTCGCAGAACTGCCCGCCGACGGGATGAGACACCACCACGTTGGCGGCGGCCAACTCCGGGGGCACCGAGTAGCGGTTACCGCGGTAGGACACCATCGCTTGGCGCGAGGCGGTGCGTGCCTCGGCCACGATCACCGGATACGCCTGCGCCGCCACCGGTTGTAGTGGCTCCGTTTCGGCCACCACGGCGACCGAGGAGCGGCCATCAGCGGTGGCCCGCAGCCGGGTATCGCCGCGGACCCGGGCGAAGCGATCCAGGCTCGCTTGCGCCGCCTCGACGGTCACCTCGTCGGCCAGGGTGCGCCACCAGCGTTGCGCAGCGGTGTGATTGACCTTTTCCACCACGCCCTTGCGGTTGCCGCGCCGGGGCGGGCAGATCGCCACCGACACGCCATAGTGCTTGGCCACCCCGGTGAAGGAGGCGGTCACCCGGCCGCTACCGGGGTCGCAGACCGTGGCCATCCGGTCGAAGCGCCACACCCGGGTACAACCTCCCAGGCCGCGGGTCACGCGGTCCAGGCCGGCGACCAGATGCGGCTGGTCCTCGCTCGGCGCCAAATAACCGCGCCACTTGCCCGAGTGCGACAGCGAGCCGACCAGCAGGTGCGCAGTCTTGCCCCAGCCCCACGATTGCGGTGGGTCGGGCAATTCCAGCCAATCCCATTGGGTTTCATCACCCGGTGCATGTGGGATAACCGCGTTTGGGCGCTGCGTGGCGGTCCGGCACGCCTCACACACCGGCCGCAGATCGCGGGTTCGGATGTTGCGGGTCAGGCTCTGATACGACAGGGCGAACCCAAGGTTCTCGAGTTCGTCGTAGAGGGTGCGGGCCCACAGGTGCGGGTCCTCGGTCAGCCGCGCGGTGACGTAGTCGACGAACGGCTCGAACGGATCCGGGTCGGGCCGGGCCCGCACCCCGGGCTTGCCGTCGCCGGCCAGGTACTTGCGGACCGTCTTACGGTCAAAGCCGGTGTGGCGGGCGATCGCCGAGATCGTCCAACCACGTTTGCGTAGGGCATGTACTTCCACATCGTCCTCCCATGTGAGCATGAGAAAGCGGGCCTCCTTCGATGGAGCAACTGGCGTCAGACACCAGAAGCTTCGAAGGAGGCCCGCCCTTCTCGGCGGAGCCACACGGGTGGGGAATTTCGATGAGCATCAGTGGGGAATTTCAGTGAGCGCGGTCAACAGCTACAGCTGAGTGTGCCGAACGGATTCGGGTCAGCACTGGTCGGTGGGGCTTGTCCGACGGAGGCGACAGCGATTGCAGCGCTAACCAGTATCCTGATGATCACCTGGGTTACCCCTCATCTACCGGTGATTTGTCATCGCATCTGCGACTCGATGCGACCCGCAGGCCGTCGAGCTATACGCAGGCCATCATCTGTAGCCAGCGGATACAGTGGCATCGGATAGACGTCTCTCGGTGTGATCTACACCACCCCCGTAGGGTACCTCCGGTCAATCCACGGCTTCACGCGCCAGGTATAAAGGCGCGCCGTCATTAGGTCTGCGCGCGGGCCGTGTGACCCGCCACGGGCCGCCCCTGGTGTTCCCGATAGGCCCCAGTCAGTTCCGATCTCGTGCCGGATTGGCACTGCGAGGTGGTGAGCCATGATCAGTGCCCGTCGTTCGCCTTCGCCGGCCCGCCAATGCATATCGTCTAAGCCGGAAAGCTTCCGCTGTGGGTGCCCCGGGAGGTCGGGTAGCCATCACCGCCGCTTTCGTCGGGGTGCCAACGCACCGACTTGAGCTGGTGTGGCCTCGCTGGAGGTAAGGATCGCGTGGGGGACATGATCGCTTACGCATCGCCCTGACTGTATGTAGGCGCCGAACCGTGCTGCGGCCCACCAACAGCCGGCCGCTCAGGTGGGCAAAACGTCAGAGTGGGCGGGCTGCAGGCGGTGGGTCCGGTCCAGGCGGTGTAAGGCCACAGCGGCGACGATTCCGACGAGAACCATTCCTGCCCATGCCAGTTCGCCCAGGCCCATTTGTCGTGCGGAACCCATGACCGCGCCCGTGGCCAAATTACCGACGAGGATTCCGGCCCCGATGATGGTGTTGTACAAGCCGTAATGGGTGGCGACCAGTCGGCCGCCCAGCGAGACCACAATGTCCATCTCGAACGGGAAGACGGCGGCCGAGCCGATGGCCAGCAGGCCCGCAGACATCAGAAGCGCCGCGATCGCCGGAAGAGCACCGAAGCGTTCGCGGTCTGGGACGACGATCAACGGCAGGAACGACGCTGCCATTATGGTCAGGCCCACGGCCAAACTGCGTCTGGTTCCCCACCTCTCGGCGAACCAGCGGGTGATGCGTAATTGTCCACCAACCGCGGTGAGCCCTGAAACGGCGAAAAGTGCTGCGACTAGTAATGAATGAGATCCTGGCGCCAGCATCGACGCCTGCAACGGCAGTGCGAGATTGATCTGAAACGAGAGCACATAGGAACCGGTCATCGCCGCGGCGAACAACAGGAAAGAGCGGTTAGCGACGACGACCCGCCAATCTTGCAGTATCGAGGTCTTCTCCGGCGCTGGGTCGGCGCGGCAGCGAGGCAACGCCAGTAGTTGCACGACTGTGAGCACGGCGAAGACGACTGCCGCGCCGGCCGCGGCGACCCGAAAGTCCATGGCCATCAGGGCAAGTCCAACAATTGGGCCAAGCAAGATGCCGGCGTGATTGAAAATGTTGAACATCGCGAACGCCTCGACACGGCGGACGCCGACGTCGGCGGCCAGATACGCGCGGATCGCTGGGTTGAACAATGCACCGGCGAAACCGGTGGCTGCGGCGGCGATCGACACGACGGGCAAGGACTGGCCCGTCACCAGTAGTGCGAACCCACCGGTGCGCAGTAGACATCCGGCCACGATCAGCCACTTGTAGCCCAGCCGATCGGCAAGGGTGCCTCCCACGATGAACATGCCGAGCTCAGAGAAATCCCTGGTACCCAGGACCAGCCCGACAGCCCACGCCGCCAGCGCGAGCGGGCCGGCCAGGTAGCCGGCCAGATAGGGCATCAGCATGTAGAAACCGACGTTGATGCCGAACTGATTGATCAGCAGAATCCGGCTGGCCGTGTCGAACCCGCGAAACCGCGCCACAAAACCCACTGACCGCACCCTATACGTCAACTCCCGCTATCAAAACGCAGACGCCGGTCAGACTGCTTGAGGCAGATCCTTGCGGAACCGTCGCAGCAGCAGCGCCGCCGTCGCGGCGAAGCCGGTGCTGAGCCCGATCCACACTCCGGCCCCATGCAATTGCGCCGGGAATGTCAGGAGCAACATAGCGGGCAGGCCAACCAACCAGTACCCGATCGTGGTTGCTCGCAAGCCGGCTTTGGTGTTGCCGATGCCCCGCAGGAGTCCCACGGCGATGTTTTGGGTGAAGTCCACGATTTGCTGGATTATCGCGAAGAAGAGGAAGAATTTGGCGATCACAATAGTGGCCGAATCGGCGGGGTCTAAAAATGGCCGTAAAACCCAGTAGGGGGCTACCACGTAGAGCAGTCCGAGTGTCACCGTGCTAATTACCCCCAGGAGAAGCGCGACGACCGCTATCTGCTCGGCCTGCCCTTTATCACCTTTGCCGGTCGCACGGCTGATGAGGATGGATGATCCGTGTGATAAGCCGATGCTGATTTGGAAGGCGATGCGGGTCAGCTGAGTCACCACATTGTGCGCAGCCAACACGATGGGGCCGAAGGTTCCCATCACCACGGCGGCCAGCGACGTGATCCCCGCCTCCGAGCCGTACGTCAATGAAATAGGGACTCCCAACCGCAGGATGTGGCGGGCCATTTCAGCGTCGGCATTCCAGCCGTCGATCGACAGCAGCGGGGCGAGGTGATTGTCACGGCGCAGGATGAAATAGAAGGCCGCAACGGTGAGTACCTGCACCAGCGTCGTTGCCAGTCCGATGCCTGCCAAGCCCAGCCGGGGGAGGCCCAGCAGTCCGTAGATGAACACCAAGTCCAGCGCCGCGTTCAGTGCGATGGAGGCGATGCTGACCGCCAACAGGGGACCGGGGCGGCGCATACCAACGGAGAACTGCCGCAACACATTCAGCCACACCATCGGGACAAGCCCTGGAGCTAAGGCAATCATCATGGGTCGCGCGAGGGCCAGCACGTCTTTGTCCACCCCGAAGACGGGCAATACATAGCCCAAGGCGATCAGTGCGGCGCCGAGAAGGACAGCCGTCATGGTGGCCACCAAGAAGGCGGATCGGTTGATCTGGCGGATCTCCGTGTGCGCCTTGGTGTCTGGGCGGTCGCTTCCGGAACGTGCCTCCCCTTGAGCGGCTGCAGTGGCGACCAGATTTCCCACCGCGGTGACTACACCGACGCACATGGTGCGCATCAGGTTGTACAGGATCGCGGCAAGCCCACCGGCGGCGATGGCTTGCACTCCGATGAGGCCCATCATGGCCAAATCGGTGGTGGTCAACGCAACTTGGGCGAATTGCACACCCGCGATGGGTGCGGCCAAAGCGGTGAGCTGCCGGCCGGTGCGCATCAGGGGAGCAAGCCGCACCCGGCGGTTTTCACCCACGGGCGCCCGGCTCACCAGCGATCGCCATTCTGGTCGGGGCGCCAGCGAAACCGGCCCTCGTCGTCGCAAGTCACCTCGAGTTTCGGCGGCAAGGGGAGTCCATGGAACTCGGATTCGTTCTTGTCCATCTGGTAGCCAGCGGTGTTGGGGTAGATCAGCAGGTCACCATAACGCGGCTGCCGCGGTAGCTCCACTTTTCGCCAGGTCAGCATGTCATAGTCCAGGCAGCTAGCCCCGCCGACGCAGCATCGGACCGGGCCTGTCGACTGCAGCTCGTCCGAGCTTTCTTGCGGCCACAGCGTCGGATCCGGGAGGAACTCGCTGGATTTCCACTGCTCCGACAAGCTCATGCTCAGCCCGAGAACGGTGATGATCCCGTAGTCGCCGCGCCGCTTGAATCCCTGCACGGGAAAAACGGTGAATCCTGCCCCGTTGAGCAACGCGCGGCCGGGCTCGAGCAGGAGCTTGGTTCCCGTCGTGGCGAATCGGTCGCCGACGGTGCCTTGGCCGCCGGCGTCCTCGCTGGAGAGGATTGCGGCCAACATGTCGGCCCCGGTCGGCTCCTGATGATAGGGGTAGAAGTGGGTGAACGTTTTGCCGGCGTGAAAGTCGCTTTCGGTGCTGTCGCGCAAGAACCGATCCCACGTCTCGGCGTCGAGGTAGCTCACTGCGAATCCGCCGCCGATAGAAATGGACGTTGCCGCCAGCCCTTGCGCACGTGCCTCAACGACACGATCAACCAGCTGGGCCGCCAGCTGCGCACGTGGCGCGACCTCGTATCCGTTGAGGTGAAACGAGAATCCTTCCATTGACACACGCGACCGCTGCTGGGCGCATTGTTGTAGCGCGGCATCCAATTCGGTGGGGTTTAGACCAAATCTGCTGTGCGGGTTCACCTCTGGAAGCACCCGCAACATGATCCGGACGCTCTCGCCGCGATGGGCCAGCGCGATAACCCTGTCGAGCTCGTCGAGGGCGTCCACTGCGATCAAGCAACCGTGGCGGGCGGCTAGCCAGAGCAGATGTTCGCTTTTGGCGGGCCCGGTGACCACGATGTCTGAACCGCGCACACCGCAACTAAGCGCATGAACCAATTCCGGGGCGCTGGCTGCATCGACACCTGCGCCGACCTGCGCGCAGACGCGCAACCAGCACCCCGCCTTGTTGGCTTTCTTGGCGAAAAATACTTGCCCTTCCACGCCCGCCGAGTCGAGCACATCGCTAAACGCCTTCAGGTTTCGGGCGAACTGCGGCGCGAACAGCACGTGAAACGGGCCTCCGAGCGCATGAGCCATATCGGCTATCAACGAACGATCAGATATGACTTCCCGGAACCATTCCGGCTCTACCGCCGGCAGCGACAACGGCGTCTGTGCTAGCTCCACAGTTTGATTTCCTGTCCGCGTCCACGAGCGATCGCTTGGGCGGCCAGTTCGTGCGCCACAGGGATGTCGGTGATGGCCATGCCGCTGTTGAAAACGAAGACCCGGTCATCGTTGTCTCGCCTGCCCGGTGCTTGTCCGGCGAGGATGTCGGGCAGCTCGGTGTCCAAGCGTAACGAGCCGTTCTCGTCGGCGAAGCGGGTGCCCGTGACCGCCAGTTGGCCCGCGCTCGTCGCCACGGCGTAGTCGGCGTCGCGCAGCGAGGACGAGTGCACGCCGGTCCCGTTGACCGAGACGAACAGCGCCCCAGGCTTAAGCCAGCTGGTGCGGAACTTGACCTCGGTGGCCGGCCCAGCCGAGGTGGCAACTAGAACGTCGGCTTCGCTGGCGGCTTTCTCGGGGTCGGTGACGATTTCGATGTCTCGGTCGGGGTATTGCTCGCGGACATGCGCGCGCACGGCGGCGATGCCATCGGGATGGGTGCCGAACAGCAGGAGCCGATCCAAGTCCGGCAGAGCAGTCAGCAGGTACGGGAAGGTGTATCGGCCTTGGGCGCCCGAACCGGTCACCAGCGCGGTGCGGGCCCCGGGCGGTGCGCATGCGCCCGCGATCAGCGCGGTGTTGGCGGCAGTTCGTAGCGCGGTCACTCGGAAGCAGTCCATCAATGCTATTGGCAAACCCGCTTTATCGTCGTAGAGCGTGATGGTGATGTATTCTTTTTTCCCGTCGTCGTTTTGCATATAATAGTCTTTAAACGCCGTGATTTGTGAACCGCCGTCATAGCCGGGCATCGCATAGGCGGCCGAATCCCGGTACGGCGAGCGCATCATGATTTTTGCCGGCGCCCGGGAAGAACCTTCGGCCACTCGCAGATAAGCGCCCTTGACCAGTTCCATTACCTCAGTGGGACTGATCGCAATGTCGGCGATATCGCTGCGTGTTAGCACGCGCAATCCCACGTCCTCGCGGTCCAGAATCTGCTGTACCGGTCGGCTGCCTGTTGCTGCAGAAACCATTACTGTATTCCGTCCTCTCGTATTTTGATCCAGCCGCAGTGATGAATGGGAAGTCTGCTGCGCACAATACTTGCAGCGCGTCTATGCAGGAATTTTCACGTCGACTGAGCCATTTCCTCCCTGCATCCCCGCAGCCGCCTTTCGGATCGGTATTGCCCCGCGCAGCAGTGTGGGGTTGGTGATGGTGGTGGTGCGGGTCCAGGAGGTGATGACGTGTTGGTTGGGGTCGGTGAGGGTGGTGGGTTGGGGGGTGGTTTGCCAGTCCAGGAGCTGGTGTTGGTGGCAGTAGTGGTCGTTGTAGATGGTGTCGAAGTAGCGTTGGGGTCCGTCGGGGAAGACGGCGGCGATGCGGGTGTCTTTGGGATAGGTGCGTGCGGCCCAGCCGGCGACCAGGGCGACGGCGCCGACGCTCCAGCCGCCGCTGGCGAAGTTGCTGGCCGCCAAAGTGCGTGCGGCCCAGACGGCTTCGTGGGGGGCGACCCAGTGGACTTCGTTGAAGGCGTGGTAGTCGATGTTGGCGGGATGGATGCTGGAGCCCAGGCCGCGCATGAGCCGGGTGGTGGCGGGTTGGCCGAAGATGGTCGAGCCGATGGTGTCGACTCCGATCAGTTTCATGTCGGGGTTGAATTGGCGCAGTACCCGCGCCACGCCGGCGGAGTGTCCGCCGGTGCCTACCGAGCAGACCAGCACGTCGACGTTGCCGAGTTGATCGAGCAGCTCCAACGCCAACGACCGGTAGCCGGTGATGTTGTCGGGGTTGCTGTATTGGTCGGGGCACCAGGAGCCGGGGTGGTCGGCCAGAACTTGGGCGACGCGGTCTTTGCGGGCTTGTTGCCAGCCGCCGATGGGGTGGGGTTCGGTGACCAGGTCGACCTGGGCGCCGTAGGCGGCCAGCATGTGGCGCACGATGGGTTCCATGCCGGTGTCGGTGACTACGGTGACCGGGTGCCCGTAGGCTTGGCCGGCCAGCGCTAGGCCTAATCCGAGGCTGCCGCTGGTGGATTCGACGATGCGCGCTCCGGGAGCTAATTCGCCGCGGGCGCGGGCGGCTTCGACCATGTGCAGGGCCGGGCGGTCTTTCATGCTGCCGCCGGGGTTGAACCCTTCTAGCTTGGCCCAAAACCCGCGATCGGGTGGGGTCAACGGCGCCTCAATGCGCAGCACCGGTGTGTTACCCACCAGGGCGGCGGGTCGCCGGGAAGTGGCGGGGCGGGTGGTGCGCAGTCGCGCGGCTCAACAACCTTCAGGGCCGCGATGGGGTGAACGCAAGTGTTGTCGAAGGGAAGAATTTCAGCCATGGAATTCGTCGCTTTCACACGGGAGCCGCGAATACCGGTGCGCGGCACATGGTGACAGGGGTCAGCGGTCGCCGGCCGCTGCCACTAAAGGGCAGAAACGACCTGGCGCTGACCAGTCAGCGACGAGACAAGCAGAACCGGGTCAAGACGTCTTGACCGGTAACAGACAAAGCCGGGGTATGGGGCGGGCCGCGCCCGGCGGGCACCCCAAACCGGGCCAGCCCACCGGTCAGCGCCACGGCGGCCACCGCACCCAACGCGATTAACGCAGCCGCCACCGCGCCCGAGCGCGGCAGCACCGCCGTGGTGAACTGCTCATGATGTCCGCCCGCAGAACCCTTGCTCACATGCGGATGATCGACATCAACGGTGAACTCACCACCCAGCGAAGCCACCAACGCGTGGGCCGGATGGGCTAGCGAAGACTGCGAATGCCCCATGATGCTGTGGGCGCCGATCAGGACCCCCCACATCGCCAACCACGCCGCAGCCCCCACCGCCACCACATACCGCAGCCGTGGCGTTCCGCTAGCGCTGGCCAATCTCATAACACCCCGACCGTAGCACCGCTGGTCGTGGCCATCCGCGCTCCAAAATGAGTCGACACCCGGCCGAGATCAGTCCGTGATCGATACCCCATCAGCCGCCCGTGGGGGTCGGCCAAACGTCCGAACGTAGGTAGGGGAAAGTCCACAACACCGACGATACGGTGTGTACCCCATACCCGCAAAGGGTAATGCGGCTTCCAGCTTCGTGTGTCGATACACGCAGTGTCGAGAGGGTCAGTCTTGCCATACGGCTGACGGCCCGTTGCCTGACGTGCGGGCCTACACGAGCCTGAACTCGGCCACCGGTCTGGTTGGGCCCTCTAATGGGTGATTACCCGTTGGGCGCGATACGGCACGGTACGTGCCATAATGAGGCCCATCAGCACTCGGATTTCCGCGATCCTGGCACCGCTTCCACGACACCGACGCCATTGCGATGGCTGACCCTCTTCGCCACGCAGTAGGCGCAGGTCCCCCGATGACCAAGACGCTGGGAGGATAGATGACAACCCCACTCGGATATTCGGCGCAGAAGGACAATTACGCCAAGCGACTGCGCCGCATCGAGGGCCAAGTCCGCGGCATCGCGAAGATGATCGAGGACGACAAGTATTGCATCGACGTCCTCACCCAGATCAGCGCCGCCAGCAGCGCCTTACGGTCAGTCGCGCTGAATCTGCTCGACGAGCACCTTGACCACTGCCTGACCCGCGCCGCCGCGGAGGGCGGCGACCAGGCCCACGCGAAATTGGCCGAAGCCTCCGCCGCAATCGCACGACTTGTTCGCTCTTGAACGCTGCACGCATGCATACAACCGCTGCCAGGTGGAGCTCACACGACGCAGCAATCCGCGAGCGCCGTCGCACCCGCATGACGCAAGCACACGTCGCTCAACCCTTCGCGAGGCATTAAGCGCCGGGTAACGAACACATGGCATGGGCCTGGATCATGTTGGCAGCAGGCGCATTCTCTGTTCGTCGAATTCTTGCTGCGTGAGGATTCCGGCGGCACGCAGCGACGCCAGCTCGCGGAGCTCGGCAGCGATGTTGATCGCTCCGACCGGCGAAACCTGCGGGGCGTTTGTCTTGTCCTTCTTGTTCGGGTCGCGCGGGGATTTCGCCGTCTCGGCCCGGCTTCGCTCCCGACCCAACGCGCTCGTGCCGGCCATCGCGCGCCCGGCCATGCTCGCCACCGCCATCTCGCCGAACAGGCTCCCGGTGCCGCTGGGGGCGGCCGCGGCAGCGGCTTCGGCGGCGGCGCCGGCGCTGGTCGCCGGCAACGCCAAGGCGGCCGGTCGTATCGCCGGGGCGGCGGCTGTCCACCCGGGCGGTACCGACAGGCCGCCGACGGTGTTGGCCTCACCGAGCCCCGCTGACGCCAGAGTTCCAAACCCGCCCGCCGGGTTCGTGATGACCGGGAATGGCGATGGCGGCACCGCGCCCGCCCCCGGCCAGGACTGCACACCGGCCCAGCCGCTGACGATGTCATCGGTGTGGAAACCGGTTAGCGCGCCGGCAATGTTGAAGGGAAGAGTCGTCGTACCGAAGGGTGTTACCGTGCCGAGTCCAGCGACGCTGGCGGGCCCGTTGAGAAAGACCGTGATCAGATCGCTCTCCACGCCCAGCACGTCCGTCACCGACGGGTCGACGGCAGTTGGTCCCACTGCAGCTCTGCTCAGCATGTTGGGTACCGCCGAGAGCGATTGCTGTCCAACGGCATTGCGTGCGCTCCCGGCGGCGGTGCCGGTGGCCTGTGCCACGGCTCCGGATTGATCGGCACCGGAGGTGGTGGTCTGATCCGGCTCGACAAACGGCGTCAGCCTGGTCGCCGACGCCGTAGAACCCGCGTAGCCGAACATCGCCGCGGTGTCACGCGCCCACATCTCGGCATACTCGGTCTCGGTCGTGGCGATCGCCGGCGTGTTCTGCCCGAGGAAGTTGGTCGCGACGAGGGACGCCAGCAGGGTGCGGTTCGCCGTGATGACCGGGGGTGGCACCGTCTCGGCAAAGGCCGTCTCGTAGGCGAAGGCCGCGGCCCGGGCCTTGGTGGCGGTTTCTTCGGCCTGGGCGCCGGTGGTCCGCATCCACTCCAGATAGGGGGCGATCGCCGCGGTCATGGCCGCAGCCGACGGGCCGACCCACGGGCCGGAGGTCAGGGCGGTGATCTCCGCCTGGTAGGAGTCCGCCGTCGACTGCAGCGCGGCGGCCAATTCGTCCCAGGCCATGGCGGCGGCCAGCATTGGTCCCGAGCCCGGACCGGCGTACATCCGCGCGGAGTTAACCTCCGGCGGTAGTACTGCGAAGTCCACGTTCTCCTCCGATCGCTTTCATGGCCGCGAGGGCATCGACGGCTCCGGTGCGCGTCGTATGGGGGTAGCCAGCCGAGCAGCAAACAAATCGCGATCCTTCGGGCAGTGCCGGTACCACGAAGGAAGGCGACCTAATGAGACGGTCCCGACTGCTGAGGGGACGGCCTCACACGTTTGCAAGCGCTCCCACGTCAACGAACAGAGCGAAATACAGATTAACTTGCACATGACGCAAGAACTCACAAAGGGTTTGGCGCCTGGTCCGAGAAATCGCGTTCAGCCGCCGTCAGTCGCCGCACAGCCATGATGGGTTGTGAGGTGTTGATGCCCCTGCACTGCCCTTGGCGGTACAGCCGGATTCATTCGCTGAACGAGAATGCCGTCCGCCGCCGCGATTCGGTGTATGCCGGTCAACTGGTTCTATCGGGATGCTGTAGCAATACGACCGTTCCTCAGGAGCATCGTCGACCGGATACGGTCTTTATCGAATTTCGTCGAAGCGCCTGATTGAGCCAAAGCGGCTGCGGGCAGACTTGTAGCTGTCGTGCAGCGGTCGACAAGTCAGCGCATCGCCAGAGCGCCGGGGGGCGGCCGCGAAAACGGAGGAAAGGGCTTGTTGTGATGAGAATCAGGACTCTGGCGGCGGCTGTCGCGGCGTTGGCGGCGCTGGTCGGCGTCGGCGCATGTAGTAACTCCGGCAATGACCAGGCTGGCCCCACAAAGGGCGCACCGACTTCAGCGTCGGCCCCCGACGGCCATAAGCAGGCTGATGTCGTGTTCGCGCAGCACATGATTCCGCATCATCAGCAGGCCATTGAGATGAGCGACATCGTGTTGGGTAAGCAAGGGATCGATTCCCGTGTCGTGGATCTGGCGAATCAGATCAAGGCAGCTCAAGGGCCCGAGATTGAACAGATGCAGACTTGGTTGGGCCAGTGGGGGACGCCGAGCCAGACGATGATGCCCAGCCAGAGCATGATGCCCACTCAGAGCACCATGCCGGGTATGAGCGGGATGTCCGACGAGGACATTGCCGCGCTAAAGAACGCCCAAGGCGTGGAGGCCAGCAAGCTGTTCTTGACGCAGATGATCCAACATCATCGGGGCGCGATCGCCATGGCCCAGGACGAGGTCAATTCCGGCGGATATCCTGCGGCGACGGCGATGGCCCGCTCGATCGTCGCCAGCCAGCAGCAGGAAATCGACACCATGCAGAAGCTCCTGGCCTCGCTGTAACTGTCAAGACGCTCGAGGGATCACCGGATACCCGGCTGAAACCGACGGAGCCGCAAGCTATTACTGACGACGAACCCCGACGAGAGCGCCATCGCGGCGCCGGCCAGCATCGGGTTGAGCAGCCCGGCGGCGGCGAGCGGCAGCGCGGCGACGTTGTAGGCGAAGGCCCAGAACAGGTTTCCCTTGATCGTGGCCAGCGTCTTGCGCGACAGCCGGATTGCGTCGGGAACCGCGCGCAAGTCGCCGCGGACCAGAGTCAGGTCACTGGCCTCGATGGCGACATCGGTGCCGGTACCCATCGCCAGTCCGAGGTCGGCCTGGGCCAGCGCGGCAGCGTCGTTGACGCCGTCGCCGACCATGGCCACCACCTTGCCGTCAGCCTGCAGCCGCTTGATGGTATCGACCTTGTCCTGGGGCAGCACCTCCGCGATCACGCGGTCGATGCCGACCTGACGGGCGACTGTGTCAGCGGCGGCCTGGTTGTCGCCGGTGAGCATGATCGGTGTCAATCCAAGCGCGCGTAATTGGCTGATGGCCTCGGCCGACGTCGATTTGACCGCGTCGGCAACCACGAGCACGCCACGTGGCCTGCCATCCCAGCCAACTGCGACGGCGGTTTTACCTTGCGACGCGGCCGCCCGCATGGACTCAGCGAGCTTCTCCGGCAGGTGCTGCGACCAGTCCGCCAGCAGTCGTTCGCGGCCTACCATCACCGCGTGGCCGTCGACCACACCTTGGACACCGAGCCCCTCGAGGTTGGTGAATTCCTCGACGGCCGGAATCTCGCCGAGCTTCTCGCGTGCCGCTTTTGCGATCGCGGTGGCGATGGGATGTTCGGAGGCAGCCTCCAGCGCGCCGGCGACCCGGAGCACCTGATCGGGCTGTTCGCCGTCGTCGGTGATCACATCGATCAGGGCCATCGCGCCGGTGGTTACCGTGCCGGTCTTGTCGAGGACGATGGTGTCGATGCGTCGCGTCGATTCCAGCACCTCGGGACCCTTGATGAGGATGCCGAGCTGGGCTCCGCGGCCGGTGCCGACCATCAGAGCGGTCGGCGTGGCCAGGCCCAGTGCGCAGGGGCAGGCGATGATCAATACTGCGACGGCAGCCGTGAACGCCGCGCCGATCGACCCGCCGACGACCATCCACAATCCCAGCGTCGCCACCGACAACACGATGACGATCGGCACGAAGATGGCCGAGATCTTGTCGGCCAGCCGCTGCGCGTTCGCCTTTCCGGTTTGCGCCTCCTCGACCAGCCTGGCCATCTGCGCCAGTTGGGTGTCGGAGCCGATCCGGTTGGCCCGCACCACGAGTCGGCCGCCGACGTTGATGGTGGCCCCGATGAGGTGGTCGTCGGGCCGAACCTCCACCGGCACCGATTCGCCGGTCAGCATCGATGCGTCCACCGCCGAAGCGCCCTCGACGACGACGCCGTCGGTGGCGATTTTCTCCCCCGGCCGCACCACAAACTCGTCGCCCACTGCCAGTTGTTCGATCGGAATGCGTTGCTCCAGACCGCCTTTGCGCACAGCGACGTCCTTGGCGCCGAGGCCGAGCAGCGCACGCAGCGCGGCGCCGGCCCTCCGCTTGGCTCGGGCCTCGAAGAACCGGCCAGCCAGGATGAAGGTTGTGACACCGGCGGCGGCCTCGAGATAGATGTTCCCGGCACCGTCGGTACGCGTGACGGTGAACTCGAAGGCGTGCCTCATGCCAGGCATTCCGGCAGTGCCCCAGAACAGCGCATAGACTGACCAGCCCAACGCGGCGAGCGTGCCCATCGAGATCAGCGTGTCCATCGTCGCGGTGCGGTGGCGCAGGTTGGCCCACGCGGCCCGATGGAACGGCCACGCCCCCCACACCACAACTGGAGCAGCAAGCGTCAGCGACAGCCATTGCCAGTTGGCGAACTGCAGCGGGGGGACCATTGCCATCACGATCACCGGCACGGTCAGCACCAGCGAAACCAGGAGCCGCTGCCGTAGCGATGCCGTGGGGTCGCCGTCGGGCTGCTCGTTCGGGTCACCATCGGCCGCCTTCTGCTGGGGAAGCGCCGCCGTGTAGCCGGCCTCCTCGACCGCGGCCACCAGCTGATCGGGCGAGACATCGCCGACGTAGGCCACGCTGGCCCTTTCCGTTGCGTAGTTGACCGTCGCGGTGACGCCGTCAAGCTTGTTGAGCTTCTTCTCAATTCGGGCCGCGCACGACGCGCAGGTCATGCCGTCGATCAGCAGCTCGACGTGGCCGATGGGTGTTGTCTCGATGACGGGACGCACACTGCTCTCCTTTAGAGGCCCGGCCTGCTAGCGGGCCGGCGGACCGTTCGACGGGGGTCGCACACAGTTGAGGGTTTGCCTCAGCCGGCGAGCTGGTATCCGGCCTCTTCGACGGCGGCCTTGAGCGCGTCGTTGTCGACTGGGTTGTCGCTCTCCACGGTGACCTTGCCAGTTGACAAATCGACGTCGACTGCGGTGACGCCGGCGATGCTGCCGACCTCATCATGTACTGAGGATGCGCAATGGGCGCAGGTCATTCCCGCAACCCTGACTGTGACGGTGCTCATGTCGGCTCCTTTCACGTCGAAAGCCGTTTCAATCAACAATATACCCCCATAGGGTATCTGTCCAAGTGTCAACATCCCGAACGAACGCGCTGCCGAGCTCACGGGGACGAAGGTTCATTTGGCATAACCACATTTCGCCGAAAATATTGCCCCGATCGAAAGATGGCACGGACCACCAACGGCTGGTTGACGGCCTCACTGCGAAGCGAAGCGCCCATTTCTCGAGTCGCATCGGGCCGGCATGCAGTCCGGCGGCCGAATCGACGCGACGCACAGGAATTAGTTCCTGGTCAAGGTGCAGCTCGCGGCCCGCCCAACTGCGTCAGAACGTCTGCAAGGGATGCCCCTCCGAGAAGGTCCGAGACCTCTAGATCGTGATTGAATTCGGCCTTCACACGGCGGCGTAACTCCAGTGCCTGCAGGGAATCCAGGCCGATCGCGACCATGGGGGCGGTGGTGTCAATCGTCTCGGTGCGGTCGACACCGATGGCTTCGGCTAGCAGGTTTACCAATCGTCGGGGTAGACCTGTCTCCTCGACGGGGGCTGGAGCTTCGACGATAGAAGTTGCCGCGACGGGCGAGGTCAGCTGGGACAACAGCGGGCCGTAGCCGTAGACCTCCAGGACTGATCGTGCGCGAGTGAAGTCGAATGCCGCGACGATGGCATTTCCAGGAAGTCGGCGCATTCCCAAAGCGATTGCGTCGGCGGGAGACATCGGGACGACGCCGATGGCGGCCAGCTGCGCCATGCTGGCGTCATCGAGATCAAAATGGACGGTCCACTGTCCCCACTGCACGGACACGCAGTCCAAACCCTCGGCTCGGAGTCGGTGCGCCATAGCGTCGAGTATCCGATTGGCCGCCGCGTAGACGACCTGTCCCCGGCCGCCGATCGTCGCCCTGGCCGAGGAGCATAGGACTACCCGACAGTTGTCTGTCCTGGGGAACGTCCCTAATATGCGGCAGATGCCAACAACTTTGGCGCGTAATGCCTGGTCGACTTTCTCGGTGGTGATGTCCAGGAATTCGACAGCCGAATACTCTACGGCGGCATGGATGATCAGATCCGCAGGCACGCTTTGGTTTTCGGCAGCCAGTCGCGAGACCGCTGCTTGGTCGCCCACGTCGCACCTAGTGACATGGATCGGCGTCGCTGCGGCCGAACGAATGCGCTGCAGTCGATCTGCGACGGCAGCCGTCTCGCCCGATCTGCTTACCAAAGTGATTCGCTGCGCGCCGCAGTGCGCGAAGTGCTCGCAGAATTCGAGCCCGAGATTTCCTGTTCCCCCGATGATGAGCACATGCTCAGGGGGTGCTGTGTCGCAGTCGCCGGCGGAGGTGTCGCTCTCGGCGATGCGCTTGGCGTAGAGGCCGCCGTTGCGGAATGCCAGCTCGGATTCTTCAGCCGTGTGCAGCGCCGTGAGGATTGCGTGTGTCGAGTCTGACGCCGTCATTCCGCGCGGGAGATCGAGGTGTCGGAATCCAATGCCTGGATAGTCGGCACCTATGCTGCGAAACCCTGCGCTGGCTGCCGCGTGAACCGGGTCCGGCGGCGCATCGTCTGCAACAACCGTCTCACCGCCGACTGTTACGAGCCAGCAGTCGGTGACCGCGTCGTGTATCCCCGGCCACCAGCTGCGGTCGGCAAAGAATGTCGCGACCTCGGCTGCTGCGGCGGCGTCGTCCAGTTCGGGCGATTGCGGAACCAGGATGACGAGCGTATTAAGATCGCCGCTGGCGGCGCTGCTTTCGGTGTTGATCATGCGAGCCGTGGCGCCGATTTCTTCGGCCACGACGCATAAGGTGGTGGCCAGGTCCCCGCAGGCTCCGGTGTGATCCACGATTCCGAGGGCGCGCGGCGGCATCAGTGAGCGTTGCGACAGCCGAACCCACTCCTCGACGAGAAGGCGAGCCGGTATGGCTTCTGCGGCTCGGCTGCGCGCCGAATCAGTCACTGCGGCAACGGGTGTGACAGCGGATGATTGGCGGGCACGCACGGGCAGAACCTCGTTATACGGCAGCCACAGCCGCGTCTCGTTCATCCGGGTGTTGGGGAAATCGCGTAACGGCAGCCGGACGTGGCCGTCAGATTCGGTGCGCAAGCACTCCCACGAATAGTCGAGGTCGTGTACTGCCACCTGCGCGAGGCCGCGGGTGAACTCGCCCAAATCGGTGGCGGTTCGCTCCGACGTGCCGACCACCACCGCCTCGCGTTCGTCCGCCTGGAGGGCGAGATTCTCGTGAATCGCCAACTGCAGCGTCGGATGTTCGGCTAGTTCGACGAAAGTATCGATGCCGTGCCGCACCGCGGTCGCAATCGCTTTGTCGAAGCGAACGGTGTTGCGCAGGTTCCAGAACCAATATTCGTCGACCGGCAGCTCAGGCATGATGGGGCCGCCGAGAGTGCCTCCGAGGCAGTCGATGTCGGTGTCGAGGAACTTCGCATTCTGCAGTTGGCGCTGCATGGACGCACGTACCGAAGCGGCGAGCTCATGGATCAAGCTGCTGTGCGCGGGATACTGCACGCGAATGACGCGCGCGAACGTGCCGCGCTCGGTCAACGTGTCCACGATGCCCTGCACCGTCTCTTGATCGCCTGAAATGCCCACCATGCTCGGGGAATTCACCACCGACAGCTGCGCCCAGCCCGAGCAACGTGCGAGTAAGTCCTCGCAGGTGTCACGGTCGGCGGCGACAACGGCCATGGCGTAATCACCGGAGGCGAACTCGTCGGCGGCACGTGCACGGAGCCCGACGACGAGCGCGGCATCTGCCAAAGTGGTCATCCCGGATACGTAGGCTGCGGCGATCTCGCCTTGGCTGTGCCCGATGGTGACGTTGGGCGCAATGCCGAATGATCGCCACATCGCGGCCAGGCCGGCCATCTGGGTGAACAACGCGGGCTGGACGACGCCCGAACTGTCTTCGGCTGGAAATTTGTCGTCGAGAAGGTATTTCAGCGGCGACTCGCCGAACTGCGTCTGGAATGCCTCGGCACAGCGATCTGCCTCGGTTCGGAATGCCGGTATCGATTCGTAAAAGAGCCGCCCCATCCCCGGTCGTTGGCCTCCCTGCCCGGGAAAAACGTAGGCGAGCCGGCGGGTGCTGGCGGGTGTATTGGTGCGCACCAACGAAGGATGTTCGTATTCATCGATAACCGCGTGCAGGGCGCTGATCAACTCGTCGCGCTGGCTCACCATGACTAGGGCTTGGTGCCGGCGCGCGATCCGCGTCCGAAACAGCATTTCGGCGATCCGGTCGGGTGTCACCTCGGGATGGTCTGCGGCATAAGAAAGGAGGGCGACAGCCTCATACCGTAGTAATTCGCGGGTTTCGGCCGATAACAGGACGGGAATGGTGTCGTTCGGAAGCCGGTAGGTAAGAGGTGCCACTATTCACTCCAGGGAACTTGCGGGCATCGCGATGATCGCATGCGCGTTGGCGCCACCGGCGCCGAACGATGAGACCGCGCCGTAGCGGACGTCGCCTATGGGCTCCCACTGGTGCAGTTTTGTCGCCAATCGCAGGCCTGTCAGGTCCCAGTCCACCGTCTCGGTGGGGTTGTCCGAGAAGAGCGTTGGTGGGATCTGACCGTGCTGGCCGGCGAGTAACAGTTTGATCAGTCCGAGGATTCCGGATGCCGCTTGCGCGTGCCCGGCGTTCGACTTCAACGAGCCCAGCCGCGCCTCGGATCCCGCCGCGCCGTAGGTCTTGAAAAGGGCCAGCAATTCCACCGGGTCGCCCGCGCGGGTCGCGGTGCCGTGCCCTTCGATCATTCCGACTTCGGCCGGATCGATCCCCGCCGCGTCAATTGTCTTGCGGATGAGCTGCTCTTGCGCGCGCACCCGGGGTACGAGGATCGGCTTGCCTTTGCCGTTGTGGTTGGTGCGGACGGCCAGGATGCGTCCATAGATCCGGTGTCCCAGTCGGCGTGCGCGGGATTCAGATTCGACAACGACCATCCCCGCGCCTTCCCCCCACACGGTGCCGCTGGCGTCCTCCGAGTAGGCGCGGCAATGCCCGTCAGTGGAAAGCGCATTGAGCCTTGCGAACTCGTAGAAAGCTCCCGGTGACCCCATGACGCACGCCGCGCCGGCAAGCGCCCATTCGCACTCGCCCGTCCGCACCGCCGTGGCTGCCAGGTGTAGTGCGGTCAACGACGACGCACACGCCGAATCGATACACATCGATGGCCCGGACAGTCCAAGGCAGTGCGAGATACGCCCGGCGGCCCCCAGCTGGCCTAGGCTGGCGATCCGATGCCCGCTGTGGGCATCGGCTACGGCTGCACGCGGGCCGTACTCCATCGGGGACATCCCGACGAAACAGCCGACGTCGTCGCCGTCCAGCGCACCGGGGTTTATCCCCGAATTCTCCAGTGCCTTCCACGCCACGCGCATCGCCACCCGTTGCTGGGGCTGCATCACGAGGGCCTCGCGATGCGTGATACCGAAGAAAGGCGGGTCGAATGTTGTTGCGCCGTCGAGGAATCCGCCCGCGTCGAATACCGGCCCCCAGCTGTCTAGCTCGGACACCGAAAGGAGATCGTCGATCGGCCAGCCGCGATCGCGCGGAAAGGGGGCAATCAGTTCCCTGGCTTCGGCAAGTGCGGACCACAAGGCTGCGGGACTGTCGATTCCCCCGGGCGCCTCGACGGCCATTCCGGAAATGACGATCGGGTCGTCGCTGCTCACGCCGTCTGCTCGCGGTGCGCACTAGACGCCAACAACTCCGCGACGGCGCCTATGTGCGATTCCAGGTAGAAGTGTCCGCCGTCGAACATCGTGACCTTGAGGGTGTCGGTATGTTTGCCCCATCCGTACAGATCGCCCATCGTGATATAGGGGTCCTGATCACCGCCCATCGCGTGTACCGGAGCCGCTACCTTGATGTCGTCGGCGCAGGAGTAAACGTCAAAAGCGTTGTAATCGGCTTTGATCACCGGAAGCGCCCGTCTCATGATTTCGCGGTCGGTGAACACATCGGTGCTAGTTCCCTCCAGCGCCGCCAGATGGTTGAGGATCCCCTCGTCATCCTTGGGATGCGGTGGCTTGGCCGCTGCGCGGCAAGGGGCAACCGCCGCGGAGACGTTCAACTGGCGCACATCGATTCCGCTGGCTTCGGCGATACGGACAAACTCGAACGCGACCAACGCACCCATGCTGTGCCCAAACGTGACGATCGGGATCCCGCGATTGTGCTCCGACGTCCAGAATTCGCCGAACGCTCCAGCGGCGATCTCGGGGAGTGATTGCAACGACGCTTCAGCCGCCCGGTCCTGCCGTCCCGGGTACTGGAAAATAATGACCTTGAATGTCGTGCGCAGTGCTTTCGAAAATTCGCGGTACGCCGACGCGCCAGCCCCAGCATGCGGAAAAACCAGCAACGGAACGCTTTCGGGCAAATCCGGTTCGTGGAACTGTCTGATCCACCCCAGTGTGCGCGGCATGCAACGCTACCTTTCGCTTCGTGTCGCTGTATGCGCCGCGAGGAGTCCGCGGCGGCACGACCACCGCATGCGTCATTAACTTAGCGTAGGCTAACATAAGCTCCTCGCCTTCGGGAGATGGCACCGGCCCGTCGTCCGGGTTCGGGGCGGCGCTGGTCGGCCCTATCGGTCACGGATCATGAGGGCGGCGCGCTTGTTCGGCAGGTCGAGCTCCGTGATGCGCTGAAACCCCGCGTGGTCGAGCACCCGGAGCACCCGCACATTGTCAACGTCGGGTTCGGCGACCACCCGGGCGGCTTGCGGATCCGCATCCAGTTGCCATGACGAGACCGTGCGTAGCAGGTCCACCGCCAGCCGCCGTCCGCGACACTCGGGTGGACCCAGCAGCATGTGCACGCCTGCGTCGTGCTCGCGGGCGGGGTAGTACTCGGCCAGCGGATCAAGGTCGGCGCGGTAGAGCTCCCAATAACTCATCGGAAAGCTATCCAACAGACCCAGGTATGGAACCGAGTGCGCGCTGGAGTGCTGTTGTTGCAGATAGGACGCAATCCGGACGCGGGACCACGGCTTCCTCCAGAATCGCGCCACCTCGGGGTCGTTCATCCAGCAATGCATCAGGTCGAGGTCGCCGTCGGGGTCCAGCCGGCGCAGCGAGAATTCGCCCGCGAACACCTCATGATCAACCGCGGCGCGGCATTGCTGCAGATCTAGCATCTGCACCCGTGTACCTCCCGACCGAACGGGCCCATGTGGTGCGCGACGAGCACATAGGGCAATGGGCAATCCGATCTCGTCGCCGCGGCAGGCGCACGAGCCCTGTAACTTAGCGAAGGCTAACATAAGCCCGCAGTCGCGGTACGGTGCCGGCGACGAAGGGATCGTGGATGCGTGTCGTGTCGTTCGGGTTCCGGATCTGGGATGTAGGACGTCCCATGCTCTGATCGATCCGGCGAACTGAATAACGGGAGTGAGGCGAGCCATGGCCGACGACGTCAAGACTTTGGAGCAACGTCGCCTGGAACTGTTACGTTTGCGCATCGCCGAACGCGGTCTGGCGGCGCGGGAGTCGGTCGAACTGGTGCGGATCTGTCCGGGAGAACGTTATCGGCTGTCGCCCGGCCAGCGCCGGATGTGGTTTCTACAGGCCATGGACCCAAGCGACGTTACGCTCAACATCTGCGTCGCCTACCGGCTGACGGGCGCTCTGGAAGAGGCGCGCTTACACGCAGCCCTCAATGAGGTCGTTGCCCGGCACGCCGTTTTGCGTACCACCTACGCGGTGGATAGCGAGGGTGAACCTTATCAAGTATTTTCCGATGACGTTGAGATCGGTTGGCGAACAGTTGATTTGACCCATCTCTCAGAGGCCGAGCGCGAGCGCCAGATCCAGGCGTTGGCGCGAGATGAGTTCGGCCGGCCATTTGACCTCACCGAGGATCGTCCGTTGCGGACAACCCTGATCCGCTCCGGCGCGGACGAATTCGTGCTGATCCTGGTCGTCCACCACATTTGTTGGGATGACGACTCCTGGGCTGTTTTCTTCGGTGAGCTGAGCGCTGCCTATAACGGTCATCAACTGAACGGCCACGCGCCGCAATTCGTTTCGGTCGCGGTGCTTGGGAACGAGGCGGAACCCACCAGTGCCGACATCGGCTACTGGACGGACACTTTGCGGCCGGCACCGGAACCGCTGGAGCTTCCCGGTGTGGGTGCTGCGCAGCCGTCCAGGCAGGCCGAACGTCGAACTCGCGCCCTTCCCGACGACATGTTCGGCAGGGTCGAGGATTTTGCCCGAAACCGTTCCGCTTCACCGTTTATGGTGTTGTTGGCGGCCTTTGGCGTGCTGCTGCGCCGCTATACCGGCGCAGCAGATTTTCTGATCTCCGTGCCGGTCACCGGACGCGGCGGCCCGGCCGAGGGGGCGATCGGGTACTTCGGCAACACGCTATTGCTGCGGATCGTGGCTCGACCGCACGACACGTTCACCTCGTTCGTCGACTCGGTACGCGAAACCTGTTTTGCCGGGTTCGCCCATCAGTCCGTCGGCATCGATCGAGTGGTGCGCGAAGCCAACCCGGAACGGGCTATAGGGCACGATGGCATGGACCAGCTGGTCCGCTTGGGTTTCAGCATGCGCAACAGCGCAAGTGGATTGATACTGGACGGTGTCACGGTAGGACAACTCGAATTGGGCGCGGTAGCCGCCCAGCTTCCGTTGGCCTTGACGGTTGTGCTCGACCCAAAGGGAGTATCGGTCGAGCTCGAGCACCAGACCGACGTGTTGAGCTCGGCACTCGTTGATCAGATGCTGACCCATTATCTGCAGCTGTTGAACAACGCCCTGGCCGAACCCGAACGTCGCCTCACCAAATTGGACTTGCTCGGCGCCGGCGAGCGGGAAGCCGTCCTGGCGCAGTCGCACGGGGAAGTTGTCGCCACGCCGGCCACCACGATGGTCGCGATGCTTGAAACAGCCGCGGCCGTCGCTCCCGACGCGGTCGCGCTCGTTTCCGACGCGGGTGAAGTGACCTATGCCGACCTGCATGCTCGCGCGAATCGTTTGGCGCGCTGGCTTATCGGACGAGGCTTCGGTGCGGAGGACGTCATCGGGCTGCGCATGACCACGTCGATAGAGTTCATCGTCGCGCTGCTCGCCGTGCTGAAAGCCGGTGCGGCCTACCTGCCGATCGACCCCGCCTATCCCGACGACCGCATCCAATACCTCGTCACGGATGCCCGACCCCAGACGGTTATCGGGCGGCGGGAACTCGACCCCGCCGAAGATGCCGCCGCACAGTTGTCGGACGCCGTGCTCACCGATGCCGACCGGCTACGTCCGTTGCGTCCCGACCACTTGGCTTACGTCATCTACACGTCCGGTTCCACCGGGCGGCCCAAGGGCGTGGCTGTCTCGCACCGCGCGATCGCCGAGCACGTGGATGGTTTCATTGCCGAGTGGAGCGTGACCGGAGAAGACCGGTGGCTGCAATCGTCGTCGGTGAGCTTCGATGCTTCACTGGCAGACATCTTCATCCCGTTGTCGCTTGGCGCACAGCTGATCGTGCCCAGGCCCGAGGCCTTCGGGGACATCGATTACGTTGCCGAGCTGATCAATCGCCGCGGCGTCACCGTGCTGCACATGGTGCCCTCCATGCTGAGCACCCTGCTGATGCTGCCGCAGGCCAGCCAATGGCGGCAGTTGCGTCATGTGCCGGTGGGCGGAGAAGCGCTTCCCACTGAGGTGGCCGACAAATTCGCCAGCTACTTCGACGCGGAGCTACGCAATCACTATGGCCCGACCGAGGCCGTCGTGTGCTCGACACACAAGCGGGTCGCGGGGTCGCAGGGCGCGCGTGTGGTGCCGATCGGCGTGCCGAACCGCAACGTCTACGCCTATGTGCTCGACGAGCAGTTGCAACCGGTGCCCGCGGAGGTCGTCGGTGAGCTGTACCTCGGTGGCATTCAGTTGGCGCGTGGGTATCTCGGTCGTCCCGGGCTGACCGCGCAGCGATTCATCGCCGACCCTTTCAATCCCGGCATGAGGCTGTATCGATCCGGAGACCTGGTCCGCCGCAACATCTCTGGCGACCTGGAATTCGTCGGCCGAGCCGACGAGCAGGTCAAGATTCGTGGCTTCCGCATCGAGCTCGGTGAGGTCGAGTCCGTGATCACAGCGCATCCAGCGGTGCGGCACTGCCTCGTATCCGTGGAAGACACCGAGGCTGGGCCCATGCTGGCCGCGTACCTGGTGCCAGCGGCTGATGAGCACCTCTCCGCCGACTCAGATCTCGATGAGATACGCGCACATGCCGCCTCGGCGCTGCCTGAATACATGGTGCCCAGCGCATTTGCGGTTATCCATGAGATCCCGCTGACTGTGAGCGGCAAACTGGACAAACGGGCACTGCCCGCACCTACGCCTATCGCCGTGCGCCGCTACCGTGAGCCGGCGACCGAGACCGAGCGCCGGATGTGCTCGATTTTCGCCGAGCTGTTCGGCTGGGAGCGTGTGGGTGCTGACGACTCATTCTTCGGGCTGGGTGGCCATTCCCTGCTGGCGGCTCGGCTGGTCGCGCAGATCCGTGCCGAATTCGGCATAGAGCTGACCGTTCGCGCCGTGTTCGATACGCCCACCCCGGCCGGATTGGCGGCTGCGCTGGTCGAGCAGTTCCGTGCCGAGTTCGATATCGACCTTGACGCGATGGACGCCGAGGACACTTTCGACGACGCAACGACGGCGTCGCAATCGAGCCGCCCAGAACTCGTCGAATCTGTTCGCCCGGAGCGGCTCCCGTTGTCCTACTCGCAGCTCGCCGCGTGGTTCCAGTATCGGATGGAAGGGGCGGGGGACGGCTTTAACATGCCCTTTGCGCTTCGGTTCGACGGTCCCCTGGACATCGTCGCCCTCACCGAGGCGGTCAACGACGTCGTTAAGCGCCACGAGGCCCTGCGCACGAACTTCGATGAGCACGAAGGCGTTCCGTATCAAATCGTGCACCCGAGCTTGCAGTTGGAACTAAAAGTCCGGAAGGTCACCCCGGACGGCTTCGATGACGCGGTGGCGCAGCTGCGCCGGCACGTGTTTACGCCCGAGTCGGGGCCGTTGATTACGGTCACCCTGTTGGCGCTGGGCACGGATACGCATGTGCTATTGGTGGTCGTTCACCACATCGTCAGCGATCACGCCTCTCTGGGGATCTTCTTTGACGACCTCGTCACCGCCTACCGCGCGCGGCACCAAGGGCAGGCGCCGCAGTGGACCACATCGCCGATCCAGTTCGTGGACTACGCACTGTGGCAACGAGATGCATTCGCTTCCCTATGGGGACAGGCTGAGCTGGCGTATTGGCGTGACGCCCTCGCTGGGTTGCCCGACGAGGTCTCGGTTGCCCACGATTATTCCCGCCCGCCGGCGCTCGGAAAGCGTGGGGAGGTGGTGACTTTCACCGTGCCCGCCACCCGCCGGGCGTCCTTGACACAGCTTGCCGAGCAAAATGTCGCCAGCGAGTTCATGGTTTACCAGGCCGCCCTGGCGGTAGTGCTGCACAAGCTCGGCGGAGGGACGGACATTCCGCTCGGCAGTCCGGTCGCGTCCCGTGTCGAACCGATCACGGCTAATCTGATCGGCTTGTTCGCCAACGTGGTGGTGCTGCGCGACGATCTGTCCGGTGATCCAAGCCTGCGCACCATGCTCACCCGTAGCCGCCACACGGTGCTCGACGCATTCGCACACCAAGAGCTGCCCATCGAACGTCTGGTTGAGGCTCTCAACCCACCGCGCTCGCGGTCCCGAAACCCGCTGTTTCAGAACATGATCCACTTTCGCGGAGAGGACTGGGCGCTGATACCGCGCCCTCTCACCGAGACCGGCGGCACCACGGTCGTACCGCTTCCGATGGACTTCGAGGTCTCACTACTGGATCTGGACGTGGGCATGAGCGTGACGCCGGGCGGTGAACTCGACGTGCGCGTCGTCGCCAATGCCGATCTCTACGAACCTGCGACGGTTGCCCTTATCGCCGCCGCTCTGAACGCAGCACTCGATGCGTTCGCGACGGCGCCGGACCGTCCAGTGTCCAGCGTGGAGTTGCTTCCCACGGATGATTTGGAGAAACTTTTCGCCCCGCCGGCCCCGCCCATCGCTGCGCCATCGAAACCGGCCACCGCAGGCTCGGTGGAAACCGAGCGGATCCTCATCACCTTGCTGGAGGAATTGCTCGACGTCACCGGTCTCGATCGCGACGACAACTTCTTCGCGCTCGGCGGTGACAGCATCATCTCCATTAAATGGTCGGCGCAGGCCACCGCGCAGGGACTGGCCTTCACGCCGGGAATGGTGTTCGAGTACATGACCATCGGCGAGCTGGCCGCGGCGGTCGACGCGGCAGCGGGTGAGCCGGCGGCCGAGGCGGATTCGCCGCCGAAGCAGGAATATACGCCGATGAGCGCGTCGGGCCTGACCCCCGATGCGTTGGCGCAACTCAACGCATCCTGGCTCAACCAGTCGTGACGGCACCCGTGAGGTATTTGTGACCACAGCTCCGCCGCAGATCGAGGACGTGCTCGCTCTCAGCCCTTTGCAGGAAGGGCTGTTTGCGTTATACCGATTGGCGCAGGACAGTATCGACCTTTACAGCATGCAGTTCGTCGTCGATGTCGACGGACCAGTCGATCTCGAGCTGCTCCGCCGCAGCGCTCAAGCCATGCTGGTCCGACACCCGAATCTGCGCGCCGCCTTCTGGGATCGTGATGTACCGAAGCCCGTGCAGATCGTGCCCACGCAGGCCGAGCTGCCCTGGTCCGAACGGTTCGCACCGCCAACGGAATTCGATGCCATCGCACGATCGGAGCGGCGCCGCCCGTTCGATCTGAGTCGTGGACCGGCATTGCGGGTTGTGCTGCTTGGCACTCCCGGCGAGACCAGGCGCCGGATGATTTTCACCGCCCACCATATTCTGGTCGATGGCTGGTCCCTCGCCGTGTTCTTCACCGAGATGCTCACCGTGTATCGGGCGGGAGGATCGACCGACGGGCTACCGACCGCGCGCCCGTACCGTGACTACATCGTCTGGCTCGCCCAGCAGGACAGGGCGGCCGCGGCCGCCCAGTGGATGACGTATCTGCAGGGTGTGTCCGGCCCGCTCATGGTGGCAGACGGGACCGTCGCCGCGGGCGAGGGCGTGCCGGAAAAGACCGAATTGCTGTTGCCTGCGGCCGATACGGTGCGGCTGCGACAGTGGGCGGGTCGCAACGGTCTTACCCTCAACACCGCGGTGCTATTCGCGTGGGCGGTTGTGCTCAGCAGGCTCACCGACCGTCGCGATGTCGTTTTCGGCACCATCGTGTCCGGCCGGCCGGAAAACCTGCCCGGCGTGGAAACCATGGTCGGACTGTTCATCAACGCCGTGCCGGTGGTGCACCAGGTGAGCACCGCCGACTCGGTGGTGGAGCAATGCGCCCGGTTGCAGCGCGAGTCATCGGCGATGCGCGACATCGGTTATCTCAGCCTGTCGGAAATCCAGCGTGAGCATGGCCGGGGAACCCTCTTTGATTCGCTATTCGTCTTCGAGAACGCACCGATCGAGGACGCTATCCGGACGGTGATCACACCAGACGGAGCCCGGTTCAGTCCGGCAGAGATGGAGAGTCTCACGCACTACCCGTTGACTGTGGTCTCGCACATGCGAGACGACGCGCTGTTGGTACTGGTCGAGGCGATTCCCGAGGCACTTTCGCATCTTCGGCCCTCCCAGATCGGCGAGCGCTTGCTCGCCGTGCTGCGTCAACTCCCCGATATTGGCGACGACACGCCCGATGCACTGGATATTCTCACCACGGCGGAGCGCGCCGAGTTCGAAGGACTTGCGACGCGGCCGCTGCCCACTTCGGAGAGCACTTCGGTGTGGGAGACGTTCGAGCGGCAGGTCCACGACACACCGCATGCCGTCGCCCTGACTACCGGCGGTGGTGAGTGCTATACCTATGCCGAACTACACGCGCACGCTTGCCGGCTCGCGGGGGAGTTGGCGGAGCAGGGCATAGGACCGGAAAAAGTCGTTGCGCTGGTGCTGCCGCGCTCGACCCGATCCATCGTCGCCATCCTGGCGGTGCTCGCCGCCGGTGGCGCCTATCTGCCGGTCGATATCACGTTGCCGAACGCGCGTATCGAATCTATTTTGCGGCAAGCAAATCCGGTACTTGCCATCGCCGAAGCCGGCTACACGGAGTTGGTAAGCGGCCGGGTCGCCACAGTGGTTATCGACGATCGCGCTGCCGCCGAGCGCATCTCGCAACGCGCAGCCGCCACGCCGGCGGTTCGCCGTCACCTCGAGCACAGCGCGTATGTCATCTTCACCTCGGGCTCGACCGGTGAACCCAAGGGCGTCATCGGCACCAATGCGGCTTTACTCAGCTATTTCGCTGACCACCGCGACCGTGTCTACCGGGCGGCTTCGGCGCGCCTGGGCCGCCCGCTGCGGATCGCCCACGCCTGGTCCCTGAGCTTTGACGCCTCGTGGCAGCCCATGGTCGGCCTGCTCGACGGGCATGCAATCCACCTGTTCGACGCCGAGGAGATGCGCGACGCAGATCGGCTCGTGAAAGGGATGGCCGCCAACCAGATCGACATGATCGACACCACCCCGTCGATGTTTCTCCAACTGCGTGCCGCGGGACTTTTGGACCACTCTCTTTCGGTGCTGGCCCTCGGCGGTGAAGCAATCGATACCGCGCTGTGGGAGCAATTGCGCGCTCCGTCGCCAACTTCTAAAACGGCCGTCTACAACTGCTATGGCCCCACCGAAACGACGGTCGAAGCGGTGGTGGCACCGGTCACGGAATATCAAAAGCCGACGATCGGCACCGCAAACGCTGGAACCGTCGGTTACGTCCTAGATTCGGCGTTGCGGATGGTGCCGGACGGTGTGGTGGGCGAGCTCTATCTGTCCGGGGCGCAGCTGGCCCGTGGCTATGTCGGCAGGTCTGCGATGACCGCGGCTCGCTTCGTGGCGGACCCGCTGCGTCCCGGTCAACGCATGTACCGCACCGGTGACCTGGTACGTCGCCTGCCGCACGGCGGATACTCCTATGTGGGACGCTGCGACTGCCAGGTCAAGATACGTGGCTACCGCGTGGAGATCGGCGAGATCGAGGCGGCCCTGCGTGGCCAGCCACAGATACACGATGCCGCGGTTACCGTTCTGCGTCGCGACAGTGGCACAAGCCTCGTGGGTTTTGTTGTGTGGCAGGAGGATATGGCTGCCGACCTGGTGCGGTTGCGTGCCGCGCTCGCTGAACGGCTGCCGCCTTACATGGTTCCCGCCCGAATCGTGGCGATGCCTCAGCTGCCGGTGAACGCGAACGGCAAGCTGGATGGTGGTGCATTGGACCGGCTTGCCGAGGATGCGCTCTTGCGTGTCACTGAAGGCGGGGCGGCATCGGCGTCCACCGACACCGAACGATCACTGTGCAAAATATTCGAAGAACAATTTAACGGCGTAGTGCCGCACATCGACGATGACTTCTTCTCACTTGGGTTAGACAGCATTGTGGCGATCTCGGTGGTCCATAAGGCACGGCGGCGCGGTCTCACATTGAGTCCACGGATGGTGTTCAGCGCTCCGACAATTCGCCAACTCGCTGCTGCTGTCGATGCGGCGCCGGAATCCGATGCGGCCGTCGAAAACATCGAATACGGTGAGATCCCGCCGCTGCCGATGGTGTCCTGGCTCTACGAGTACGGAAACTACCGCCGATTCACCCATACCGTGTTACTGCGATTGCCGTCTGAAATCGACTGTCTATCAATCGAGACGATGCTGCAACTGTTACTCGACGGGCACGACACTCTGCGATCGATTCTGATCGAGACCGCTGAGGGGCCACGCCTGGTTACCCGCGAACCCGGCGTGGTCCGTGCCGCTGACGTGCTCACGCGTGTTGAGCTACCGAAATCGTCCGCCGCGGAATTCAATGCGGTCTTGACACATTCGGCGCGTAAGGTCACCGACGAGATCGATCCCCACTCAGGTGCCATGGTGCGCGCCGTTTGGTTGTCCAGCGCCGGGCAAGGCGAGATGCTGCTGATCACCGCGCATCACCTGGCGGTCGACGTGGTTTCCTGGCACATCATGCTCGGGGATCTCGCGGAGGCGTGGCGCTCGGTGACATCGGGTGCAACGCCGAAAACGATGCCCGAGTTCACTTCTTACCGCCGCTGGTCGGAGCTGATGTGGCAGCGGGCCGCTACGGCCGAAGTGCAAAGCCAGCGCGGTTACTGGACAGCGCAGGTTCACGGGCCCGATCCTGCGCTGGGTAGGCGGCACCCTGATCCGACGCGTGACACGTGGTCGACTCTGCGGGTCACACGGGCACTCACACCGATCGACGTCACTGAGCGCGTGCTCACAGCGCTCACCAGAGATGAGGGCATGGACGAATTCTTGCTGGCCGCGCTCACGATGGCCGTCGCGAGTTGGCGGCGTACTCGTGAACAAAACTTTGCGGCAGGCACGCTCGTCACGATGGAGAGCCATGGGCGCGCGGACGCTATTTTGGGGACCGACACCACCAACACGGTCGGTTGGTTTACGACTGCCTACCCGGTACGGCTCGGAGTGGGTGCATCAGGTGTCGACGCCGAGCAGGCAGAATGTGATCCGGCAGCGGCCCGAGCGCTATTAGATTCCGTGGCTGACCATTTGAGGATGGTCCCGAATGAAGGTCTGGACTATGGACTGCTTCGTTATGTGGACCACGTTCCAGAACTGCAGGATTCTGTCGAACCTCAGATCATGTTCAGCTACTTGGGCCGCCTCGACCTCGCCGGTGGAACGGATCAGCCCTGGTCCTTAATTGCCGGCGACCAAGTCGACGCATTGCCCGTCGACCCTGAGCCAGATCTGCCACTGCGTTTTGCGCTGTACCTCGCCGTGGCGATACGGGGAACACCGGAGGGTCCGCAACTGACGGCTAACTGGCTCTGGAGCGATGCCCTGTTCGGGCACTCCGATATCGAACGACTGACGCAATTCTGGCAGCGCGGCATAGCCGCGCTCGCAGCCGGATTGACTAAAAGCCCCGCATAGAAAGCTGGCGCCCGAACTACCCACCGTCCCGGTCAGCGACCGCACCGCACCGCACCGCATCGCACCGACGGTTGGCGTGCACGCCAATTTCTTTGGGCTCGGCGACGATTCAATGCCGGCTGCCCCGACTCGCGCGCTCTGGCCGTCATTGCACCCCACTGCCTCGACGTCGCAGCATTGACCAACGAGCAGATTCTCGCCGAGGGCTAGTTCGGGGCGGGCGACCCGACGATGATACTGCCGACGCTGCACTCCTGTAGTTCATCGACACCGGTGGCCGCGACGAAAGCGGCGGTATCACCGAAGCCTTGCGCGCACGCGCCGAGGCCCATCGCGGTCGCGGCCAGGTAGATCGTCTGCATGAGGACGCCGACATCTTTGAGGATGGCGGCATAGGCGATCTGCTCGTAGGTCCACATGATGCGACCGCAACGTGCAGCCATGACGACGAGCACTTGCGGCTCGGCACCTCCGGTGAGAGTTGCTGCGGCCGGTTTCAACAGCTGGGACACGGCCTTCGAATCTGGTCCAGCGACAGGGCGTAGCACATGGTCGAACGAGTCGTAGTGGTACATTCCCGGCGCGAGTCCGGCGACATTGCGCACCACAGGGTAGAGCTCCAGCTCATACAGACTGCCACCAGAAGGGTACGGGCGTGACACGAGTTCCTCGCCGTCGGCGACGAGTTCGGTTCTCCGCGTTCGCGCTGTGCGGTAGAGCAGTTCGGCCAACTGCCCAACAGTAATCGGGCGGGCGTCATCGAATGTCCTTGTGGAAACTCGGTCTTCGAGGACGGCCGTCAAAGTCGGGTCCTGCATTCGTATGGCCGCCAGATCGGGAACCTGAAGGGCAATAGGCTCACCCGGATAATTTGTCCTGCGCGCGGGCGGCTGCGGGAATCGACCCTTCGCCCACTTGGTCGGGCCGAAACGCTCCCAGGTGACGGTGCGTTGACCCAGCGTGCTGCGGCGGTGAAACCACAGATCCGGTGCGCTCCAGCTGAGAGCATCGAACCTGCCGTCTTCGTCGCCGAGGTGGGTGAGGATGCCACACCAGTGCAGATCCTCGATGAACCGCGAGGTGACGGCGCTCGGCATGCCTGAGGCGTCTGCTGCGGGCCCGTCGAGTAGGACAAGCAGGCGTGAGTCGTGGATGCGCACATCACACCATGCCAGCGGATGCTCAAGGACGAAGCCCTCTGAGTCTCGGTGCAGTACAGCAAATTTCGATAGCGCGAAGGAACGCGGCGACATCGGCGCCGGCCGTGTCGCGGGCCGCCCGAACGGCAGGATGGAGTAAAAATCGTTCTTTTCGTCGCGGACCGTGACCGTCAGCCAACCGCTCGTGGCGAGCTGATCAATCAGCGTGCCGACACCGCTTTCGTTCGTCGGCGTGAGTATCTCCGACAGCGTTGCCGGCCCGAGATTCAGCGTTTTGAGTGCCTGTAGCTGGCCAGGGGTCAATTGGGTCAGCTTCTCGCTGCGCGGAGGATTCAGCAGCACCGCTCCAGCGGGCGTGACCAAGCAGGTGACACCGGAACGGAACGCGAATCTCGTTTGGCCGGGGTATGTGACGTCGGGCAATCCGCTAACCCTTCCGCTTCCCTATTTGATCCACCATGTCGACTCCCTCAGCGTAAGCGAGGCACAGTTCATGCGGGCCAGCAGTTCCGCGGGCTACATCAGCGATCTGGGGAGCATTTCCCAGACGGCACCGGCTGCGATTCCGAGCCCCAGACTAAGGCCCGCCGCCACTATCGCGGTCCGTGCGGACCATTTCTCCGCCGTGACGACGCTGTCTCTCATGCCTTCGGCGGGCCGCTGGAATGACGGGATGATCCAGCGCAGATAGTAGAAGAGACTAACCACGGAGTTGACGAAGACAACCACGGCGAGCCATGCCTGGCTACCGTCCCACGCCGCCGTCGCCGTGGTGAGCTTGCCGATGAAGACCGCCGTCGGCGGAGTTCCGACCAGGCCGAGCAGCGCGACCACCAGCGCACCGGCCAGCCAGGGCCGAACGTAAGCCAGACCCCGGTAGGAGTCGAGGTGGCGCCGGGCCGGCAGCGCTGTGCTCACAGCGAATGCCGCGCTGTTGGTGAGCGTGTAGCCGGCGAGATAGAAGAGCAACGACGGGAGCGCGAGGTCGCTGCGGCCCGCCACGGCGATCGGAACGAGCAGGTAGCCGACCTGGCTGATCGTCGACCAGCCCAGTAGTCGTCGGGGGTCGTGCTGCCAGTAGGCGGCGAGGTTGCCCAGCGTCATGCTGGCGACGGCGATCACCGCGACCAGTAACGGCCAGGCCGTCTTTCCGGGCAGCACGTCGACCAGGCGGTAGAGCGCGAGCAGCGCCCCGACCTTCGGCACGGTGGTCAAGAACATGGCGGCGGTGCCGTTCGCGCCTTCTGCCGCATCCGGAATCCAGAAGTGCGCGGGCACGCCGCCGGCTTCGAACATCAGGCCCGCGACGACACCGAGCAGTCCTGCGGCGATGGCACCACCTGGTGCGCTGCCAAGACCGGCCGCCAGGTCGCCGTAGCGGGTGGTGCCGGAAGCCCCGTAGAGCACGGTCACGCCGAGCATCAGGACGATCCCGAATAATGCGCCGATCAGGTAGGCCTTCATCGTCGCCTCGGCGCCCTTCGCGGAGCGCACCAGCCCGATCAGCCCATAGAGCGGAATGCCGGCCAGCAGATATCCGGTTATCAGCACGAGCAGATCGTCGGCTCCGGCCAGGACCATAACTCCGGCGGTGCAAAACAGCAGCAGTGCGTACGTTTCGCTTTCGCGGACCGAGCCGGCGATTTCACCGGCGGCCACCGCGAGCACCAACAGCGTCCCGACCATGACCACGATCCGCGCCACGCCCGTGGCGGTGTCGGCGGCGAAGGTGCCGTCAAAAGCGGTCCGATCCGGACCGGCCATCCCGACCACCGCGACGGCGATGGCACCGCACAGCGCGGCGGCGGCGACTCCCCGGGCCCACCACTGCCGGCGCCGGGCCAGGAACGATCCGCTGATCAGCACCACGAGCCCGCCGCCGAACACCAGCATCTCGGGCAGCATCAGCAGCGGCCGCATCCCCGTCTCCACGTCCGGCTACCGCCCGACCAGCCCGACGAGCGCGTGAGCGGCCGGTTCGATCAGATCGAGCAACGGCCGCGGAAACACGCCTATGGCGACGGATAAGGCGAGAAGCATTCCGACAGAACACGTTTCGGAATAACGGAGGTCGGCAAATCCCACCGAGTGTCCGCGCGTCTCGCCCGTGAAGATGCGCTGCAGCGCGAGCAGAAACAGCGCCGCGGTGACCAGAATGCCGGGCAGCGCGACGGCGGTGATCGGTGCGGCGGCGATACTGCCGGTGAAGATCTGGAATTCGGCGATGAAGCCGGAGAAGCCCGGCAAGCCCAGGGAGGCGAATGCGCCGACGGCAAAGAGCCAAGCCAGTTTCGGGGCCGGCCCGGCGAGCCCTCCGAAGGTGTTCATGTCGTATGTCCCAGCGCGCTCGTAAAACACGCCGGCGATCAAAAACAGCGCACCGGTGATCAAACCGTGGCTGACCATCTGGGTGACGGCGCCCGTGACCGCAACCCCGCGAGCCTGGGCGGTGTCACCCGCGATCAGCCCGGCCGCACCGACCGCGAGCACGATGTAGCCCATATGGTTGACCGACGTGTAGGCGACCATCCGCTTGAAGTCGTTTTGGGCCAACGCCACCAGCGCGCCGTAGAGCACCGACACCACGCCGACGACGATGATCACCCACGCCCACGCGCGCCAGGCCTGCGGCAGCATCGGCATTGCTATCCGCACGAACCCGTAGGCGCCCATCTTCAGCAGCACCCCGGCGAGCACCGCCGAGCCGACCGCGGGGGCATCGGTGTGCGCCGGCGGCAGCCAGGTATGGAACGGGACGGTGGGAGTCTTGACTGCCAGTCCCAGCAGGATCGCCGCGAGAACCAAGCCGCCGGCGACGGGGCTGCCGCCCAGAGGTGTGCTGGCGGCCAGGGTCACCATGTCGAACGTGTGCGGCTGGGCCGCGATATACAGGCCGATGAAACCGACGAGCAGCGCCAGCGAACCCAGGAAGGTGTAGAGGAAAAACTTCAGCGCCGACCGGCCGGCGTCGCCATGGCCCCAGCCCGCGATCACGAAATACATTGCCACGATGGATAAATCGAAGAAAACAAAGAACAGAATCAGGTCGGCGGACACGAACAGACCCAGGCTCACCGTCTGCAGGAACAAAAACAGCGCGGCCAGCGGTTTAGGCCGGTCGCGGCCGCGCAGGCTGTAGAGGGCACAGGCCAGAAAGATCACCGCCGTCATGACGACCAGCGGCAGCGATAGCCCGTCGACCCCTAGGTGGTAGCTGCTGTTGACCCCGGGTATCCATCGGGCCTTCTCCTCGAACGCCAATGCACCCGGCCGGGGCGTCCGATAGAGCGCCCACACCACCGCAGTCAGCGCCACATCGGCGGCTGTGACCGCAACCCAAATCCAGTTTGCCGCAGCACCGCCAAGCCGCGGCAGCGCCAGCAACACCAGGGCCGCCGCTAGCGGCAGGAAAACGATCACACTGAGCACGCTCACCTCGCTACGACCAGGACCACGACACCGAATGCCAGCACCACCACAGCCGCGAGGTAGTACTGGTGCAGCTGGCCGGTTTGCGGTCGGCGCGCCAATTCACCGAGCCGGCGCATCCAACCCGCGACCGCTTCCACCGCACCGTCGACCGCGCGAATGTCCGTGTGCGCCAAACGGTGCGCTGCCCGTAGCGAGTGGATGGCGGTTGCCTCCACGGCCCGGTCGAGCACCCGGTCGTCGAATCGCGCCAGGATGCGTGCGAGGCCGAATGTGGGCCGGACGACGAGGAGATGAGCGACCTGCTCCAGGCCGAGCCAGCCGCCTGCCCACCGGGGCTCGGGTACCCACCAGCGCGCCACCGCCGCGACGACGATGACCGCTAGCGCTGCCGAGCCTAGCAGCTCGAGCGCCGTCGCGGGTGGGCTCGCGGTGCCGCGCAGCGCCCGGGTAAGAGCCGAGCCGGCCGGCGGCAACGCCAACACTACCGCCGCTGCGGCGCCGACCGCGAGGACGACGATAGGGGCCTGCTGGAAGGCGTTGGGGCCGAGAGCGTCTCGCGTGACGCCGGGGCTGCTGTCGGCAGCTTTGGTGCGCCACAGCACGGTTAGGACCTTTCCGGCATAGGCCGCCGAGAGAGCCGACGCGGCCAATCCCACGGCGTAGAGGGCGGGGGAGTAGTGCAGGGCTGCGGTCAGCACCGTGTCTTTGGTCGCCCATAGCGACAGCGGCGCAACGCCGGCCAGAGCCAGGGCGCCGACGGTGGCCGACCAGCCCAGGAGCCGCCACCGTCGCGCGACCCCCCAAAGGTCGTCGAGCTGCTTGGTGCCCAGTACCGACAACCAGGCGCCGGCCGCAAGGAACAATCCGGCCTTGGTGAAGGCGTGGGCGATCAGCTGCGCGGCGCCGCCGCCGACGGCGCCCACACCCGCGGCCATCACCACGAATCCGAGCTGCGCTGCGGTCGAGGCCGCCAGCAGCTGTTTGAGATCACGCTGCGCCACCGCGACCGCGCCCAACAGCAGCGCAGTTCCCCCACCTATCCATGCCGCGGCCGGCGCGGCCCACCCGGTGGCCGCGAGCAGCGGCTGCGTCCGCAGCAGCAGATATGCGCCCATGGCGACCATCGCGGCCGAGTGCAGTAGCGCGCTGACCGCGCTGGGACCCTCCATGGCCCGGGACAGCCAGAACGAGAACGGCAGCTGCGCGGCCTTGCCGAGCGCCGCGAGCAGCACCCCGAACGCGATGACGTGCCGCCAGCCGCCGCTCGCGTCGGGCAGGTCGGCCAGCGCAAGCCCCGCGCCACCGGCCAGCGCAGCCGCCGCGGCCAGGTAGAGGCCGAGGTCGGCGGTGCGGGTGGTCAGGAAGGCGGTGAGCCCGGCCGACATTCGGTACTCGTCGCGCCACCTGAACCCGATCAGCGCGTACGACGCCGCCCCCATCACCTCCCACGCCAACAGCAGCGTCGGCAACGTCGTTGCCGACGCGGTTACGGCGACAGCCGAGGCGAATAACAGCATCAACCCGTGGAACCGGCCCGGCGCTTCCCGAATGTCCCCGGCGGCGAATACCAACACCAGCAGCGTCACCGCCGCCACCATCGGAACTACCACCGCGGCCAGCGCATCTATCCGTAACGCGAATTCCGTGCCGGCCATGAACGCCACGGCCAGTTCCGGGCGGGCAAAGCCCACGACGATCGACGACACCAGCATGACTGCCGCCGCGGTCACCGAGATCGCCGCGGCGTACCGCTCGAACCGGCGGCCCAGCAGTAACGTCGCGCCGGCCACGGCCGGCGCGAGGATCAGCAACCACAACCAAAGCTGCGCTGGTGTGCCCCCTGCCACGGTCAGCCGGACAGCTCGGCGGCCATATCGGTCATGTCGGCCCGGTGGTCGCGGTGTAGCAGCGTCGCGACGGCGAAGCCCATCGCCATCTCCACGGTCATCGCCGCGATGATCACCAGCAGCAAAACCTGGCCGGTGGGCGCCGGCGCGAGGAACCACCAAAAGCCCGCGGCGGCAAGGATGATCGCGTTGATCATCAACTCGAGACCCATCATCACCATCACCACGACCTGTTGGGAGAGCGCACCGTAGAGTCCGATGCTGAACAACGCGGCCGCTACCAGCAGCACCGTGTCGAGGGTCATCTCCCGACACCTCCCGGCTGCGGGTCGCGGGCGGGACGTTGTTTCAAGTCATCGCCGAACCGGTCGTAACGGCTCCGCTTGGCCGCCAACACAATCGCGGCCACAATGGTGGCCACCATGATTGGGCTGATAACGGCCATCGCGAGCATCTTCGGTCCCATCAACTCCTCCCCGAGCGCCACGGTGACATCGCGTGGTGGTGCACCGCGCCGCGATGGCCAGTCGACCAGCAGGATCCCGGTCGCCAGCAGAACGAAGGTGCCCACGGCCGCGGTGAGGGCCCGGCGCTTGTCGTGCACCATGCTCATCGGCATCAGCGCCGGGTTCATGCCCATGAACATGACCATATAGACGGCCATCACCGCCATCTCCATCACCATCATCAAGATCGTCACCACGCCGATGTAGTTCTGCGCCAGCAGCAGCACCGCGACACCCACGGCGACGAACGACACCGCCAGCGCATACGTGGCGCGCGCCATCGAGGTCACCCGGAAGACGGCCGCACCGGCGAGCACGGCGATCGCCGCGCAGATCCAGAAGACCACGTCGACGATCATGTATCAGCTCCTCCAAGTAGCGATTATGGCCACGACCAGGTCTTGCAACAGGACGGCCGGCAGCAGGACCACCCAGCCGAACTCCATGAACTTCTCCGGCCGAAAGACGGGAACCCGTCTACGCAGCCATACCAAAACCGTCAGCAGTACAACGGTTTTGAGCAACACCCACAACCAAGCCGGTAGCAACGGTCCGTCGCCGCCGCCGAGGAACATCGGCACGGCGAACGCGGCACCGGCGACCAGCAGCGCGTATCGCCCGGCGTGGAACACTAGCCGGTCCACACCGGAGAGTTCCGTGGTCACGCCGCCGGCGACGTCGGCGCCAAGCGCCGGCGTGAACGGGCCCCATACCGAAAAGGCCGCTACCCCAAGACAATAGACGACAAACGCGATTGGCATCCATACCGCGAACCACAATTGCTGCTGAGCCGCGGCGACCGCGCCGACACGCAGGCTTTGGGCTGCAATGGCCGGAGCGACCAGCGCGAACATGAGCGGGAGCTCATAGCCCAGGCCGTGGGCCAGGAATCGGTAGCCGCCGATCAGCGAATGCGCCGAATTCGGACCCCAACCGGCGAGCCACACCAGCGCCCACACCATCACGTCCATCGCGTTGAACCACACGACGCCGACATCGAGATCGAACAGCGTCCATCGGCCCAGCGGCACCACGGTCACCATCAACATGGCGGCGACGATCAGACCCGTGGCGCCGACCCGCCACAGCATCGCGTCCGCCGCGACGATGGTGCGCCGACGCTGCCGCATCAGCCGCGCCGCCTCCCACAGCGGTGTGGCCGCTCCGCCCGTGCGGACACCGTTGCCGCGGTCGGTCAGCACACCATCGAGGGAGGCGGCATAGAGGCCGAGTGCTCCGAGCAACCCGGCGGCGCCGAGCGCCCAGACGCCTGGCACCGACGTAACCGTCGGGTCACCCATGAGGGATGCTCTCGTTTGCGCGCGCGGTGTCGATGCCGAGACTGGCGACTACCAGGCGGGCAGTGGCCATGTCCAGGCCGCGCACCAGGGCCGGTAGCACATCGCTTATCTTTGTCGAGTCAAGTTCAAATAGACTGGAATTTAAGGGTTCTCGCAACAGAGTGCGCGCTAGACCGACTCGGGTGAGTAGCCGGTCGTAGGTATCGCCGGCAAGTGCCGCGGGCAGCTCATGACGGTCGAGACTTTCAGATGTCAGCGGCGCGAGGTCGCGTAACGACCAGCGCAGCAACCTGGACTTGCCGAGCATCTTGTGCAGGCCGTCGAGCAGCTCCCGCGCTCGGTCAACGTCAGAGTCGCCCAGCAACAGGTCCCTCGCCTGCCGCGCTATGGCCGCCGCCCGCGGCCACCCCGACAACTCCAGCAGATCGACGACGTGGTCGCACTGTCGGGCAGCCACCACCAATTCGGTGCGTTCCGGCGGGGCCTTATATCGGCTTTCATGGTCGTTATCGACGATCCATGCCTCGGCCTCGGCGAGGACGTCTCCCTGCAATGAGCACCGCAATACCAACCCCGCCGGCCAGTGCGGGAGGACCGGGCCGAGACGCAAGTGCAGGACATCCATCTCGAGGCCATCGCGGTCCTCTCCGCCTTCGGCCAGAGCAATGCCGGCGGGTGCCATCTCCATGCCGCCGTGGTCCATGCCGTGGTGGCCACTATGGTCCATCGCGCCGTGGTCCATGTTGTGGTGGTCCATGTCGCCGTGCTCCATCGCGCTGTGGTCCATGCCGTGGTGGCCATTGTGGTCCATTGCGCCGTGGTTCATGCCGCGGTGATCCGTGCCGCCATGGGCTGTTCCGCCGTGGTGGCCACTGTGGTCCGGGCGGGGCGATTGTGCGCGATCACGGGCGTCGTCTCGTTGTCGCCCGCAATCGAGCAGCTCCGCGCCTGCGCGGTCCAGCGCAGAATCGATCGACTCCTTGTCAGTAATGTCGATGCGGACACGGGGGCCGGGCAGTTGGTCCCAGATCCTTTCGACGACTTCGCCCAACTCGGACCCGGGCATGCCGCATACCGCTAGTGCATCGGCGTCCGCCGGGGACACCGCTGCACACCAGCCCCGAGCAGCGACACAGCGCTCCACCGCTGCGCGCAGAACCCAATCGCCTGGGACCTCGACGGTCAGGACGTGGACCCGGCGGACAGCAGCTCGGGTTAAGGCGGCGGTCATACCCATCGCAGTGCGCCCTCCCGCCACGCCCACGCGACCGCGACGAACAACGCGGCCAAAAATAGGAACATCTCGACGATCGCGGTGGTGCCCATCTGTGCGACGACCATGGCCCATGGGTACATGAACAGCATCTCGACGTCGAAAGCGAGAAAGACCAGTGTCGCTGGATACCAGCGCACGTGATACCGGGACAGCGCGTGCTCCTCGGGCCGCCACCCCGACTGGAAGGGAAGCGACGTCAACGCGGCCGCCCACACCGCCGTGAGCCGGTGCATCCCATACGCGCCGGCGACGCCCGCTAGGGATACCAGCAGCGTCGAGGCCACACCGGCATACATCGCTGCACTCCTTTCACCCGTGCAGGCCACAGGGTCTTGTCCACGTCCCCACATGCGCAGTGCACCCGGATTATGGCCTACCACGCCTCCACGACGCCCCGAAACCGATCGCCGCCCTGCTGGGTCCGGGCCGCCGCGCCGCCGCCGGCGACCTGAAGCAGTCTGGGAGTTGACTCGCAATGGTTGTGCAGCGCCAATCATCTTGCAGGCTAGTTGATTTCGGCTGGCCCAGCGTCGTGCAGGCTCTTTGCTCTTTCGATCGAGGTGCGGCTGGCGCCTCTGGGTGGATGTTAGGCCCAGCTGGACCCAACGGCGCTGTCGGTGGAGGCCATGTTGGCCCCGGCAGTTTGGACTTTTGCCCATGGGCGTTGGCTTGCTCGTAGATGACCTGGAAGTTGCGGCCCAACTGGGTGATGAACTCTTGGCAGGCCACCGAACCCGCACCGCCCCAAAAGTCCCCGGCGGCAAGCACATCACGGATGATGGCCTGATGCTCGGCCTCCAGGAAAGCGGCCTGGGCGCGGATCAGCGCGCCATGGGCGTCGACGTCGCCGAATTGGTAGTTGATGCTCATCGTCGGTTCTCCTAACTGCCTAGCATCTGCTGTGAGGCTTGCTCTTGCTGTTCGTAGTTGTTGGCGTCGCGGATCAGGCCGTCGCGCACCCCGTGCAGCATGGTGACGATGTTGCGGAACGCAGTGTTCGTTTGGCCCATGGTGTCGTAGGACGCGGCCTGAGCGGTCCCGCTCCATCCGGCACCGGCAATGTTCAGCGAGGACCCCCACATCTTGCGGGCTTCATCTTCGACGGTTTGGGCGTGCACGTCGAAACGGCCTGCCATGGATCGCATCTCGTTCGGATCGGTCATCAAGCGTGCAGTCATTGGAGTGTCTCCTTACCTGGAAATCATCAGTTTTGCTCGACGTGGCCGGCGTCATGGCCGCCTGCCAAAACGAATTGGTGCTCTCCTTTGTTATCCGACGGTCGCCGAGGGCGGTACCACTGTCAGGCGGGGCATGAACCGGAGGTCGGTTTCGCCGACGTTGCCTATGCCGCGCCCGGCCATCGTTGCCATCGGCGCGCCGAGCATGCTTGCGGGAGCCCCCGTTGTGGCTCCTGGGGCAGTGGCCAGGCTGGTGCTGGGCAGCGCCGTCGCGGCAGGACTCATTGCCGGGGCCGCCGAAGCCCAGGCTTGGGGCACCGACAACGCCCCGACCGTGGCCGCCCGGCCCACGCCCGCCGACACGGCTGCCCCGCCGAGTCCTGCTGAGCCGGGTGCTCCCAGCGCGCTGGACGCGAGCGCGCCCGTCAATCCCGGTCCCGAAGCTGCGGTGCTGGCGGCGGTGACGGCCGGCATCAAATTCTTCATCTGATTCGCGTTCGAGAGCAGCGAACTCGATATCCACCCAACCGAACTTGTCATCGACAACGCCGGATTCATGGAACTGAGCGACGAACTCAACGACGACAGCGACCCCGTGGACGACTCGGATGTGGACGACAGCGGCGACGCGAGCTGCTGCAGAGCCGTCGGCACCGTGGAGGTCACCTGTGACAGGACCGCCTGCGCGTCGGTGCTGGCCGAGCTTCCGACAGCTTGGCCGACCGCGGTTCCCTGTCCGGCCAGGCCGGCCGGGTTGCTGGCGGGCTGCGGCGGGATGAACTGGGTCAGGAGCGACGCACTCGCCGAGGCGGCCGCGTAGCCATACATCGCGGCGACGTCCTGGGCCCACATCGCCGCGTACTGTGCCTCGGTGGCCGCGATCGCGGGCGTGTTTTGCCCGAGGATGTTGGTCGCGATCAGCGACATCAACAGGCTGCGGTTGGCCGCGATGACTGGTGGCGGCACCGTCATCGCAAAGGCCGCCTCATAGGCGGCCGCGGCCGCCATGGCCTGCGAAGCCGTCAGCTGTGCCGTGGCGGCAGTGGTGTCCATCCACGCCACGAAGGGGGCGCTCGCGGCGGTCATCGCCGCCGACGCCGGACCCAGCCACGGTCCGCTCGTCAGCCCTGAAACCACCGAGGAATACGAAGCGGCCTCCGAATATAGCTGCTCGGCGAGTCCTTCCCAGGCCGACGCTGCGGCCAGCATCGAGCCCGGCCCCGGACCGGCATAGATCCTTGCCGAGTTGATTTCGGGTGGCAAAGCAGCGAAATCCATCATTTCACCTCGGAATGCTTAGCCGGCCGCGACCGCGTTGGCGGCCTCGGTGACCGCATACGAATCAGCGCTGACACCAAGGGTTTTCGCGACCAATTCGTAGATCGCCGCAGCTTGGGCGCTGACGGCCTGATACATCTGAGCGTGCGCGGCAAACTGCAGCGCCGTCAACGCCGACACCTCATCGGCGGCGGCGGGAACCACCCCGGTCGTCGGTGCGGCCGCGGGCGTGTTTTCGGCGCTCATCGCCGAGCCGATGCCCAGCCGGTTACCGGTCGCCGCCGTCAACATTTGCGGGGCGACGGTGAGTGAGAACATGGACTTCTCCTTGGAGACTTGGGATTACGGACATGGGCTGACCCCGTCCGCTGCGGTGTGTTAAGGCGCTGGTGCGGTCGCCGCGGGACGGAAACCGCGTCGCCCAACTCGGCTAGACAGAGTCAGGCAGGATTGACGTGTTCATTGGCCCGGCATTCATCCGAGCGGAAGGGGCGGCAGAGATTGGTGACGGTGGGCGAGCGTTCACCGGCCGTCGTGGCGCAACACGATGGCCTGCCGCCGGCTGATCATCGGCGAGCTATGCAGAACCGCGTCAAGAGGTCTCGACCGGTGAAGGCAATGGCAGCTGCGCGGGGCGGGGCTCGCCCAACCGGCACGACGAGTTTGACCCGCGAACCTGCGACGGCGACCACCGCGACCGCGAGACCGAGTTCCACCAGCGCGGTAACCGGCCCCGGCACCGGCATAGCCCCGAACACCTTGGAGCATTTGGCGGCCAGGCCGCGGTAAAGCGAAGCATGGTCGGCCTGCATGCCGGGCCCGCCAGTGCCAAACCCGCCATCCGCCGATGTCACGAAGGCGTGCGGTGGGTCAAACGCGAGAGGCGCGAAATGCACCAACCCACACCCCAGGGCGCCGAGGACCAGCCACACTGCAGCCGCGATCGCGACGACAGCGCGCAACCGCACCGAACTGCCTGCGCCGCGGGGACTCATAGTGTCTCAACTGTACCTGTCTATAGGGGGGTATGCCATACGTAGGGCGGCCGATACCACATTGTGCCCGGGTCAGGAGTGTGCCTGCTCGCGGCCCTAATGCCGCAGGTAAAGTCGATATCAGCAGTCGGGCCGCAGGGGCTGACGCGCACAATTGCACCCCCATACCGAATACCCCTACCCACCGGAGGTATAGCGGGCGGCCGAGCTGGCATTCCTCTACCCAGGCGGTAATCGGTACGCCGGCCCGCTCGCACGACAACACCAGCTCGCGGCTTCGATCTATCGGCCCGGACACATGAGGACTCACCCGGCAGGCGATGCGCGCGGCCGAGCCGTTGGCAGCTGTTCGCGTCAAATCCCTTAATCGCATGGGGATTTCGCGCCGATCGGGTGCTTAACGGTGGATCCTGCGGAGTCACATGGGTAATCACAAGGTGACGTCATCGACGCGACCGAACGTGAGCAATCTTGCGCCTGGTTGCGTGCCGATGCCATTCTGCGGCGACTCTTTGGGGTCAGAGTCGTCGTCATCGCGGGCCGGCGCCCGAAAGGATGACCAGGAGACGGGGACACAGATGCCTTGCCGTGCGGCGGTGTAAATCGCCGGCGTCGGCCCCGGCCGGTTATCGTCGGTACCGCCGCTTGGACGCCGCCAAGCTCGGAATGAGCCGGTTGCAGGTCGCGTGCGGGTTCGAGACGGTAGAGGGCAACTGCGGCGATGATGCCGATGAGAACCAGCCCGCCCCACACCAGTGCGCCGGCGCTCAGCCGTTGGGCCGCACCGAATATCGATCCGGTAGCCAAGTTGCCGACGAGGATTCCGGCTCCGACGATGGTGTTGTAGAACCCGTAATGGGTGGCCACGAGCCGGCCTCCGGCCAGCGAGACGACGGTGTCCATCTCGAACGGGAAGACCGCGGCCGAACCGACGGCCAGCAGCGCCGCCGACACCAGCAGGGCCCCCACCGCCGCCGGTGTCCCGAACCGATGGCCGTCGGGGACGACAGTCAGCGGCACAAACGAGGCCGCCAGGATGGCCACACCGATCGCCAGGCTACGTCCGGGTCCCCAGCGTTTGGTGAACCAACGGGTGATGCGCAGCTGTCCGATCACTGCAACCAGGCCCGAGACAACGAAAAGTACTGCAACCAAAGCCGTTTCAGAGCGCGGCGCCAGCATCGACGCCTGCAGCGGCAGCGCCAGGTACACCTGGAAGGTCAATACGTAGGAGCCGATCATCGCCGCCGCGAAGAGCAGGAACGGCCGATTGCCGGCGACAACCCGCCAGTCCTGCAGGAATGACTTCTGCTGCGGCGCCGAATCGACACCGCGTTGCGGCAACGTCAACAGCTGCGCCACGGTCAGCACTGCGAACACGGCCGCCGCTGCCGCCGCCGTGACCTGAAAATCAACGGCCACCAGGACCAGTCCGACCAGCGGACCCAACAGGATTCCGGCCTGATAGAAGAGGTTGAACATGGCGAAGGCCTCCACCCGGCGATCTCCGGCGTCAGCGGCCAGATAGGCGCGTACCGCCGGGTTGAACAACGCGCCGGCGAACCCGGTGGCCGCCGCGGCGATCAGCACAGCCGGCAACGAGTGAGCCACCACCAGCAGCGCGAATCCGCCGGTGCGCAGCACGCATCCGGCCACGATCAACGGCTTGTAGCCCAGCCGGTCGGCCAGGGTGCCGCCCACGATGAACATGCCCTGCTGGGAGAAGTTGCGCACGCCTAGCACCAGCCCGACGGCCCAGGCCGCCAGCCCGAGCGGGCCGGCCAGGTACCCGGCCAGATACGGCATCAGCATGTAGAAACCCATGTTGATGCCGAACTGGTTGAGCATCAGGACCTGGCTGGGCCGGTCGAAGCCTCGAAACCGGGTGAGGAAATCCCTCATGCGGCTGCGATCAGTGCGGGACTGACGACGGTGCTGGTGCGAGTCCAGGAGGTCACCACCTGCTGGGTGGGGTCGGTGATGACGGTGGGCTCGGCGACGGGTTGCCAGTCCAACAGCTGGTGCTGGTGGCAGTAGTCGTCGTTGTAGATGGTGTCGAAGTAGCGTTGCGGCCCGTCAGGAAACACCGCGGCGATGCGGGTGTCCTGCGGGAAGGTGCGCGCGGCCCAGCCCGCGACCAGCGCCACGGCCCCCACGCTCCAGCCGCCGCTGGCGAAGTTGCTGGCCGCCAAAGTGCGGCACGCCCACACCGACTCCTGCGGGGCCACCCAGTGCACCTCGTCAAAGGCGGCGTAGTCGATGTTGCGCGGATAGATGCTCGAGCCCAGCCCGCGCATCAACCGGCTGGCTACCGGCTGACCGAAAATGGTCGAGCCGATGGTGTCGACCCCGATCAGTTTCATGTCGGGGTTGAACTGGCGCAGCACCCGCGCCACGCCGGCGGAGTGTCCGCCGGTGCCCACCGAGCAGACCAGCACATCGACCCCGCCAAGCTGATCGAGCAGCTCCAACGCCAACGACCGGTAGCCGGTGATGTTGTCGGGGTTGCTGTACTGGTCGGGGCACCAGGCCCCCGGCTCGGCGGCCAGCAGCTGGGCGACCCGGTCTTTACGGGCCTGTTGCCAGCCCCCCACCGGGTGCGGCTCGGTGACCAGCTCGACCTGGGCGCCGTAGGCGGCCAGCATGTGACGCACGATCGGCTCCATGCCGGTGTCGGTGACCACGGTGACCGGATGCCCGTAGGCTTGGCCGGCCAACGCCAGCCCCAACCCCAGGCTACCGCTGGTGGATTCCACGATGCGCGCCCCGGGAGCTAATTCGCCGCGGGCCCGGGCGGCTTCGACCATGTGCAGGGCCGGGCGGTCTTTCATGCTGCCGCCGGGATTGAACCCTTCCAGCTTGGCCCAAAACCCGCGTCCGGGCGGGGCGAACGGCGCCTCAATGCGCAGCACCGGGGTATGGCCCACCATCGCACCGGGACGCCGATAGGCGTCGGTGCCGGGCTGGGCGCACTCACGTGGCTGAACAACTTTGAGCGCCGGGATCGGGTGAACATAGTTATCGAAAGACAAAACATCGGTCATGAGAATCGTCGCTTTCTTGCGAACGCCGCGAATCAGTGCGGCACTTGACAGGGGTCAGCGATCACCAGCCGCCGAGCACACACGTGCTGCAAACGACCTGGCGCTGACCAGTCAGCGACGAGACAAGCAGAACCGGGTCAAGACGTCTTGACCGGTAACAGAAAGAGCCGGGGCGCGCGGGGGGCCGCGCCCGGCGGGCACCCCAAACCGGGCCAGCCCACCGGTCAGCGCCACGGCGGCCACCGCACTCAACGCGATTAACGCAGCCACCACCGCGCCTGAGCGCGGCAGCACCGCCGTGGTGAACTGCTCGTGATGGTCGCCCGAGGAACCCTTGCCCACATGCGGATGATCGACATCAACGGTGAACTCACCACCCAGCGAAGCCACCAACGCATGCGCCGGCTGCGACATCGAAGACTGCGACACCGAAGACTGCGAATGCCCCATCACGCTGTGGGCACCGATGAGAACCCACGCCGCCAACCACGCCGCAGCCCCCACGGCCACTACATACCGGAGCCGAGGCAACCTGCTAGCACCACCGAATATCACGACACGCCAGCCCTGCCAGTATGGGAGAAAACCGGGAATAAGCCGGGGTGTTTCCGATGCGCGGATTCGCAACTCATCGCGTGCGTCGCCGATGAGCAGTTCACTGCGCGTCCGGTGGACATAGAAGCAGAATATACCCCATACCCGTATATGTAAACCGGGGCCTTTGGCGGTTGAGCAGTCCTAGGTTGCGCCTGACCAGATGCTGACGACGCTTCACGGGCTGTACGACGGCCGGCATAGTTATGCCTGAGATCTACCGTCACCTTCGGCCCGGCATGTCGATTACAACCAGTGCTCCGCCGCGCCCACCACCGGATTCATCGACCCAGCGGCCGTTGCGCCGTGATGTAGTGCAGCAACAACCGGTCACCGGTGCCGACGATGGAGAACCCCGCATCGGTAATCAGCTCATCGAGCTGGTGTAGCCGGTTCTGCTCCCTGGCATGGGCGTTGAAAACAGCAGCAATCCGGTGCAAGGCGCCACCGCCCGAGGGGCGAAGATCGGCGATGCATAGCCGTCCGCCCGGTCGCAGAACTCGGTACATTTGCCGCACTGCGTCGGCGCGTCGGTCGACTGGAAAGTGGTGAAACGCCAAGCTAGATACCACCACATCGAACGATTGGTCGGAGAAGGGCAGCTCTTCGGCGGAGGCAACCTGAAAGGCCGCGTTCGCCGGCGCACGCCGCGCGGCGTAGTCGACCATCGATTGTGAGGGATCGATCCCGACAACCCTGCCACCAGGGTGCACCGCCCGTGCGATTCGCCGAGTGAAGTATCCGGTCCCGCAGCCGACGTCGAGCACCCTATCGCCGGGCTCGGCGCCGGATAGCCCGACCAGCCGGTCCCACATGCGCGCACGTAGCCCCAGAGACCACGCATTGGTGGCCCATTCATAGGTACGGGGATAGTTGAGCACCCACCCGGTGCCGTCACCGTGGCGATGATCAGCGAACAGCCTCTGCGCCAGTCCCATCTAAAAATCCTTCCCGGATATGCTTTCAGTGCGGCCAACCCAACGGTACAGCAATACCCCCATGCGGTATATTCAAGCTCGACGGAGCGGGACGCGGCTCTCCGGGATCGAACGAAACACCGAACGGCGCAACGAAAGACAGGTGCAGGCATGCGCGAATCGACTTCTGACAGGGCGCGACTTAGCAGGCGGAGTTTTGTGGCTGCCACCGTCGCCGGCGGGTTCGCCCTGGCCGCATGCGGCCGATCCGGCGAGCAAACACGTACCGGAAACACGGCGATGGCGGCCGCCATCGCTGCTGCCGAGGCGGCGCGGCCCCACACCGGGCGTACCGTAACGGCGGCACTGACGCCTCAACCGACGACAATCGACCTCGGTGGCATCACTGTGCGCACGATGGCCTACGGTAACGCCATCCCGGGGCCCCTGATCCGCGCCAATGTCGGTGACGAACTCGCGGTCACGGTCACCAACCGGCTCGATTCGGCCACCTCGGTGCATTGGCACGGCATCGCGCTGCGCAACGACATGGACGGCGTCGCACCCGCCACCCCGAACATCGACGCCGGCCGCGACTTCACCTACCGATTTTCGGTACCTCACCCGGGCACCTATTGGGCGCATCCGCACGTCGGCCTGGACGCCGACTACGGCCTGTATCTGCCCGTGATCATCGATGACCCCCGAGAGTCGGGCCGCTATGACGCCGAATGGATCGTCGTACTCGACGACTGGACCGACGGCGTCGGCAAGACCCCCAGGCAGCTCTACGACGATTTGACCAATCAGCGCAGGCCCAGCATGGGCAGCATGCCGGGCATGGGAAACATGCCTCCCATGGAGATGGACGGTGTCGGGACCAGCAGTCTGCTTGGCGGCGACCCAGGCGATATTGCCTACCCGCACTACCTCATCAACGGCCGCATTCCCGCCGCTCCCACCACATTCAGCGCCAAGCCCGGAGAGCGCATCCGGATCCGGATCATCAATTCCGGCTCCGACACCGCGTTCCGCGTAGCGCTAGCCGGGCACTCGATGACCGTCACCCACACCGACGGCTATCCTGTAGTGCCCACCGAGGTCGACGCCGTGCTGGTCGGCATGGCCGAACGCTACGACGTCGTCGTCACCGCCGCCGACGGCGTTTTCCCGCTGGTCGCTCTTGCCGAAGGCAAAAATGCGCTGGCGCGGGCCCTGCTCTCCACCGGCGCCGGCAGCGCCCCTGATCCGGGTTTCCAGCCGCCCGAACTCAACAAGCGAGTCGGCACCGTCGAAATGTTCTCCGCCGCACCGGAAGTCGACTTGGGAGCCAAATCCGATGCGAATCTCCCTGTGGTCCTCAGCGGCGACATGACGAAGTACGATTGGCTGATCAACGGCGAGCCCTACAGCAAGACCAAGCCGCTACAGGTACGCCAGGGCCAACGCGCCACGCTGGCATTCGACAACACCACCATGATGTACCACCCGATGCACCTGCACGGACACACTTTCCAGGTGATCAAGCCCGACGGCACGCCCGGCCCGCGCAAAGACACTGTCAACGTACTGCCCAAACAGAAATTGAGCGCCGTCCTCGTCGCTGACAACCCGGGCGTCTGGATGTTCCACTGCCACAACACCTATCACCAAGAGGCCGGCATGATGACTCGCCTCGAGTACACCAGCTGAGCCATCACGGCGTGCGCGCAGGAGCGCGGCGGTGGCGGCGCCATGCTGGTAGGTGCCGAGCGAGCACTTAGCCGAGCGAGCCGATGAGCTCGCGGCATGCCCGTTCGCAGCGGCGGCAAACTTCCCCGCACAGCCGGCAGTGCTCGTGATGGGTGGCGTGCCCCTAACACTCGTCTGCGCAGCTTTTGCAGGTGATGGCGCATGTTTCGAGCACCGTTCTGGTCAGGTTGGCATCGTAGCCGGTGTGTCGGGAGAGGACACGGCCGGTGACGTCGCAGATATCCGAGCAGTCGAGGCACGTGCGGATGCATTTCCTCAGCTCGTCGACCGCAGCTTCGCTGAGGCAAGCGTCCGCACAGGCTGTACAGGCTTGCGCGCAGTCGATACAGGCTTCGATACAGGCTGTCACGTTGGCCGTATCCCCTCCGCCGAGGTCTTGGGGATAGCTCTCCAGCATGCTGCTGGTAGTAGTCACGTGTTCTCCGGGTGTTCAACGGCAACGGTTTTGATCATTTTCGGGAATGCCTCCGCGCAGTCGTACTCGGTCCGACATACGCTAAACGGATCGCGCGTCTGTTCCCAGTTTTTGAGGCGAACAGTCACCTTCTGGCCGGACAAGTTCGATAACGGCTCTGGTCAGAATCGGGTCGAGCAATGCGGTAGCCGCAGACAAGGTGCTCACCCGCTGCGGAGGGCCCAAACAAGTCACCTTTGATTGTGGAATACATTGCGAGACATCACAGTTGCGTCCAAGAACACTCGAAGGTCGCCGCGCAATCGATGGTATTGGGTTTACGGGTTTCGACCGCACGGCCGCACTTCCCTAACGCTGTCACCACCCACGTCCTACCAGATACTCATTATGACCATCAGTTTCAACATGGCTAGGGTGATGCCGAGGTCGCTAGCCTTGCTAGACGAAGATTGTCTGAGATGTCATTCTCGACGGCCTGGATTGAGTGGCGTGCGCCCCGGCAGGCTTCTAATTGGTGAGTAACCCAAACCACCGTTCAACCTGCTCGAGCACGACGAGTATGTTGGGGTGAAGCAGATTCGAACTCGAGGATGGGCGACGAGCCGTTTCGTTATCCGTCGAATTTCACGAACGATGTGTCGTTGCGTCGGTGGGGTGCGAGTGCAAGGGCTACGCCGCCCGCTGAGTGCCCCGTGGCCGCTAGTGGTGCGCCATTTGTCCGTCTTCTTGGCCTATGCTCCCGGCACAGTGGTATCCGGGCGGTATTGCGGGCAGTAGGCATTGACTGCGGTGCCGAAGAAATAGCCGGCCACGTGTGCCGAGAGGTCGGTGTCTTTTACCAGCGACAAAATCAGGTTGGCCGGCGTCTGGCCTGCATCGAGTCCGGTGCACACTTTATGACCGGCCGCGATTGCGACATCGCGGTTGGTAAAGACGATCCCGTGTTTCTTGAGCGCGGCGAGGAAGTCATCGTCAGTTTGATCCGCTGATACAGGTGGAGCGAACTGCAGCGCAGCAGCAAAGAGCAGGATTACGCTCGTTGTCAACCATTTCCACCGAGGCACATTGGTTTGGGCCATTAATCTCTCCCGCGGGTGTTAAAAGGTCTTGAGACGCGGGAGCGTCGGGGGCCACCGACATGGCTTTGTTTGGTGCGCGCGCGGCGTCGTCGACGTTGGATGATGATGAATGCCACTGCCAGGGCGACCGCAATGGTGGCGAGGATGGCAGTTCCTGTGATCTGCTGGATGTCGTTGTAGTGCGGTAGGTAGTTGGCTTCCGCGGCGAATCGCCCGTTGCGTGGCGTGCTCATTTAGTGACCTTTCGGGTTGGCCCAAATTCATCGGCCGCTGAGCTGGACAGCCTTGACGATGAGCAGGACGGCGCCGACGACGAGGTAGCCGCGCAGCGCAATCATGCCTAGACGGGTCCCTGGCGACCAGGTCACGGGCTCTAACAAGGTCAGTGGTGGCATTCGCCAGCTATTGCGGTCAATAGGCCGCGCCGGGCTCGATGCCGCCGGTGGTGAGGGCTGGCGGCGACCCATCCAACGAAGTGCCGGTACCGTGGCTGCGGCGAGGATGACCAACGTCAGTGCCAGGTAGCCGGCGACAACGATCACGTTGAGGTCGGGGAACAAGGTAGTCGCGATCAGGATTCCCGACAGCAGCAGCAGGACGCCGACGATCAGCCCGGCAACCCAGTTGAGCCAGGGCCGGTTCACCCAGGGGCCCAATACTTCCCGGTCGTTGCACAGCAGCAGGAGGAACACGCTGGCGCTGGGCAACAGCAAGCCAGCGAGGGCCTGCACGGCGGTGGTGATCAATCCAAGGGGGGCGCCAGGGATCAGCACGATCGCTGCCGCAAACGCCACCATTGCGCTGTAGGAAAGGTAGAAAGGTTTGGCATCGGCAAACCCCCGGTGCAGCGAGTGTTTCAGGCCGAATACGTCGCCAAAGGCGTAGCTGGTGGCCAGGGTCACTGCGGCGGCGCCGAGGATCGAGGCGTCCATCAGCACGATCGCGAACAACCAGCCGAGCGTCGAATTGTGTTGGCCCAGTAGATGCGAGATGGCGCCGGCGTCGGTGAAACCACCTGTGGTGTTAGTGGAGCGCGCCGCCCAATCGCCGATCATGACCAGCGCGGTGGCGCCGATCACCACGATGAACGCCCCCAACACGGTGTCGGCGCGCTCATAGCCCATAAATCGAGGTGTAATGCGCTTGTCGACGACGTTGGACTGCTGAAAAAACAGCTGCCAAGGCGCCACGGTGGTGCCGACGATGGCAATGATCAAAAGCACCGCATCCGAGGTCACGCCGCCGGAGATGTTCGGCACCACAAATGATTTGGCGGCCTGGGCCCACTGTGGGTGCGCTATCAGCAGGATTGGGATCTGCGCCAAAGTGATGGCAATGAAGACAAACATGGCCCGCTCCCAACGGCGAAAGCTGCCGCTGGCCATGATCGCGATGAGCGCGACCGCTGAAACCGGAACGACAATATATTTGGAGATACCGATGTAGGTGGCGGCCAAAGTGATGCCGATGAACTCGGTGACGATCGTGAGGAAGTTGAGCAGGAACAGGTCGCCGACGGAGAACCAGCCCCAGCCGCGACCAAAGCGTTCGTTGATCAAGCGGGCGTGTCCGACGCCGGTAACCGCGCCCAGCCGGACCACCATCTCTTGGTTGACAATGAGCACCGGGATGAGCAGGAGTAGCACCCACAGCAGGGAGTAGCCATAATTTTGGCCAGCTTGGGTGTAGGTGGCCACCCCGCCGGCATCGTTATCGCCGACCATCACAATGATTCCGGGACCCACAATGGCAAGCAGCGTCAGCAGCCGCGTCTTGAACGTGCGGGGATGGTCGGTCTCCTCGACGTTAATGCGCCCGAAGGCGCCCTCGATATCACCGAGGTGAGCCGAGTCAAGCACAGCGGTGCGCTTCGGTGGTGGCGACTCGGATCGGTGAGTCGCTGCTGCGTGGCCGGTCGCGTTCTCTTCGCCGGAGGTCACCGCGCCTCACTGTTAGGTGCAGGCGCATCGCGATCGTCATCTGGTGGGGTGATTTCGCGGACCGGGCGGGGGGCGGGTTCGCGGCGACGCCAATCCTCGGGGATCGTAGCTTCTAGCACGTCATCGACGGTGACAACCCCGAGCACGCGATCCTGGCCGTCGACGACGGGGATGGAGTAGAGGTTGAAGTCGGCCATCAATAGGGCGACGTCGGTCAGATCGGCTTCGGCGCCGACCCGGATTGGGTCGCAATCCATCAGTGCTTCAACGGTGTGACCGGGTTCGGCTTGCAGCAGGTCGATCACCGACACGACACCAGCCAGGCGGTTGTCTTCATCAAGGACATGCATCTTGACCAATGCCTCGGGCTGTATCGTCGTGGCGCCCGCGATCACTGCCAGCGCCGTGCCCGCGGTGGTGCTTGCGGCGCAGGAGACGAAGTCGACATTCATCAGGCCGCCGGCACTGTCGGGGTTAAAGCCCATCAGGGTGATCACCTTCGTGCGCTGCGGGCCCGGCATCAGCTCCAGCACGCGCCTGCGCCGCGATTGACGCAGGTCTGCGATCGCGTCGGCGGCGTCGTCGGCGCGCATCCGGCCCAATAGTGCGGCGACCTCGTCATCGGCCATGTCATTGAGCAATCGGCTGGCCTTGTCAGGGTCAAGTTCTTCGAACACGTCGGCTTCCAATTCCGGGTCGCTGCGGACCCGGTCGAGGATCTCGCCGCCCTCGGCTTTGTCAGCGTCTTCGAGAAGATCAGCGATGTCCGCGGGTTTGAACCCGCTGAGCCGGCCTGACTGACGTCGCGATGCACCGGAGCGGGCGTGGCCGATCAGGGGTTCGAATGCCTTCCAATCTCGGGCCGCATGCCCACCCCGGCTTTTGATTAGTCCGAAGAACCGCGCCGGGCGGCGAGTATCCAGACGGACAAGCACCCACCCGCCCCCGGTATCTTCGAGCTCCACGTCATAGGCGCGTACCAACTCCACGGCAGCCACATCGATCAACCGGTGTCCTAGCACATCAGTGCGCAGCAACACCTCGCCGTCGCGGCGTTCGAAACCGCGCAGATCGATTTTGTGTGTCGCCAAGACCACGCGGTCTGGGGCGTACTGGGAAATGGAGGGGCTGCCGATGAACACCCGCCGCCTCCCCACCACAGCGACGATCCCACTCACCAGCGGATGCTCGTCGGCGCCGCGCAGCCGCACAATCACGTCCTGCACCCGGCCCACAGCCTCGCCCGACCGGGCCAGGACCGGCGCGTGCAGCAACTCTGAGAGATGCATAACCGGGTGCGCCCCGGCCTGCTTAGCTGGCGTTTCGGGTCCACTCACTTCTGCTCACCTTTCTTACCGGGCGCTCGTCGGGCTCAGGATGCCGTAGCCCACTCGAACGGGTAACCCTCGCGAGTCACGCGCTTCGGCGATTCGCTGCGGGGGAGACGCGACAGCATGGGCAATCAATTGGCGACCAGGGCCGACATCGCGTCCTGATACCGCCGCCCCGGCGGTACTTGACGATCCTGGACGGGCCGTAGATTCGTTGCATCGTTACGTTGAATCGTGACTCGATGGCTTTGGCCCAGCAAGTGGTTTGATGCGTCCGGCGCGCACGCCATTGGCGATGACGACGACCTCGGTGAGCTCATGCACGAATACCACCGCAGCCAAACCCATGGTCCCGAACAGCGACAGCGGCATCAGCACGGTGATGATCGCCAGTGATAGCCCGACGTTTTGCAACATGATCTGCCGGGAACGACGGGCATGGTTCAGCGCTTGGGGCAGATGGCGCAGGTCCTGGCCCATCAGCGCGACGTCGGCGGTTTCGATGGCGACGTCGGTTCCCATGGCGCCCATAGCGATTCCCAGGTCGGCGGCGGCCAGGGCCGGAGCATCGTTGACGCCGTCGCCAACCATCGCGGTCCGCCGCTGGGCACGTAGCTCTGCGACCAGGTGTGCCTTGTCCTCGGGACGCAGCTCGGCGTACACGTGCTCGATTCCGGCTTCGGCGGCCAAAGCTGAAGCGGTGGCGCGGTTGTCGCCGGTGAGCATTGCCACCTGGTAGTTGCCGGCTCGCAGTTCGGCGACGACCTCGGCGGCTTCCGGACGTAGTTCGTCGCGTACGGCGATGGCCCCGAGTAGCCGCCCGTCGCGTTCGACGAGAACCGTTGTGGCTCCGGCTTGTTGCATGCGCATGACGTCCTCGGCGAGGCCGGCTGGGTCCAGCCAGCCAGGGCGTCCCAGTCGAACATCATGGCCGTCGAGCCGCCCGGTCAATCCGGCACCGGGGATGGCGTGCACGTCGCTAGCCGCGGCGACCGACGTTCGGGTCGTGGCAAGAATGGCCGCGGCCAGTGGGTGCTCGCTGCGGGCTTCCAGCGCGGCTGCCGTAGCCAGCACCTCCTCGCGAGTGGCGCCCCCAGTGGTGACGACTTCGATGACCGCAGGCCGATTGGCCGTCAGGGTGCCGGTCTTGTCCAGGGCAATTGCGCCGAGGGTGCCCATGCCTTCCAGGGCGGCGCCACCTTTGATGAGTACACCGAACTTGGCGGCCGCCCCGATGGAGGCCACCACCGACACGGGCACCGCGATGGCCAACGCGCATGGAGAGGCAGCAACCAGTACCACCAGAGCACGTTCGATCCAGACGGCAGGGCTACCGAAAATGCTGCCCACCCCGGCGATCGCGGCCCCGGCGATCATGATGCCCGGCACCAGCGGTCGCGCGACGCGGTCGGCCAGTCGCTGACTGGCGCCCTTGCGCGCCTGCTCGGCTTCCACGATGTGCACGATGCGCGCCAGCGAGTTGTCTTCTGCCGTTGCGGTGACCTGCACCAGCAGCGCGCCGGAACCGTTGATCGACCCGGCGAACACGTCGTCGCCGGGTCCGGCTTCGACCGGTACCGACTCACCGGTGATCGCGGAGACGTCCAACGAAGTGCGACCGTCACGAATGATGCCGTCAGTGGCCAGACGTTCAGCTGGTTTGACGATCATTTGATCACCGACCTGAAGGTCGGCTGCGGCCACCACGGTTTCGCTGCCCGCGCGCAGCACTGTGGCCTGATCCGGCACCAGCGACAGCAACGCGCGCAAGCCGCGGCGCGTACGCGACACCGCGAATTCCTCCAAGCCCTCACTGATGGAGAACAAGAACGCCAGCATGGCAGCCTCGCCGACCTGACCGAGACCCACGGCGCCGGCCGCAGCGATGGTCATCAACGTGCCGACACCGATGCGGCCCTGCGTAAGTCGCTTGATGGCCGACGGCACGAACGTCGAGGCCCCCACCGCCAAGGCGACGACTTTGAATGCCAGAGCGACCGGCCCCAGTGGAGTGACCCATGCGGTGATCACCGACCCCGTCAGCAACACCCCGGACAACGCAGCGCGCCGCAGCTTGACGACCTGCCAGAGCCGCTCCGGCGCGTCCTCGCTGTCATCATGGTCGCAACAGCCATCGCTAACCGTCTGCGGAGGACGACCTTTCTCAAAATCGCACGAGCCCGACCGCACCCGCGTGCTCCAGTCGATGACTCGTTGCACCACACCGGGCTTGCGGCCGTCCGCCGAGTGCGGGGTACGCGGTGGTACCGACGCTACCGGGATGTGCTCAGCATCGGCGATCGCCGACAGGACGGCGGCGGTGTCGCAGCGCTCAGGCGCGTACCAGATCACCACTGAGGCGGTGCGCGGATAGGCCCGCACGGCTTCGACGCCGGTGACCATACCAACGGCGTCCTCAATCGCGACCGCGCGGCCGGTGTCGAATCGAAACCCGCTGGCGTGCACCCGCATTCGTCGCGCCGTCGCAGACACAACGCTCAGCTTGAGGCCAGCATCGGGATGCGCAGCGGTGGTCGGCATCATCAGCCCTCCTAGCGGTATAGCAGAGCGCCCTTCTCATCGCGGATGTAAAGCTCTCCTATCCGCCGAGGAGTGCCCAGCGTGCGATGTCAGCTACAGCAGTCGTCGGCTACGGGGTCGACCGGAAGGGAGGCGTTGTCACCGATCCGATCGCGAGCTTCGGCGACCACGTCGGCAACTTTCAGCCGTGCGGCTTCGGCCGCCACCTCGGCGCGCCGGGTTCCCCGCAGGCCCCATTCTGTGGCGGTCACCGCTGCGCGGTGGACGGGAGTTTTTCCCACCGCCTTGCGCAACACTTCGTAGGCACTCACCCCGACGAGCCCGGTAAATACCGTCCCGGTCGCCCTGATCAGTAGTCCATGTGCAACCACGGCTAACCCTCCTCATCTTCTGCTTGCTCGTCGCGATTCGGCGAGCCCGCTCATCGACTAGCCGGCATGGTGCGGACTCCCTCGAACGTGGCTTGCTCACCACCGCAAGGCTGATCGGTGTCCACCGCGAGAACGACCTGAACCAACTCGCTCAGGGCACGCGCGAGGTGACTATCGGCCAGGGCATAACGAACCTGGCGGCCCTCATACGTTGCGATAACCAGGCCGCAGCCCCGTAAGCACGACAGATGGTTGGACACATTGGATCGGGTCAATCCCAGGTGCGAAGCCAACAGGCCGGGATAGCAAACTCCATCCAGCAGCGCGACAAGAATTCGGCACCGCGTCGGATCGGCCAGCGCCCGGCCCAGTCGCGACAACGCCGATTCCCGCACCTCACACGTCAGCATGGCCGCAACTGTACAGTTGTCGCTGATATAACAGCAACGGCTGAACTATGGTTCCGAATCGCGGTGCACCTGTGATGTGTGGCGTCGGTATGCAGTCGACGGGTTTGGGAATTCCGCGGCGGGGCATGCGCAGCCGGGGTTGTGGCGGTCAAAGAACCCTATTTCTCAGTCGTAGGTTGCGGGAAACCTTGTCCCAGTATCGATTCCACCGGGCAGTGTGGGCATCGGTCCACGTCATGGGGCCTCCGTCTTCAGGGCGGTGTCTAGTTGCGCCCGATGCCGGGCGCAAACCGCCCAACCGCGGCGCGGTAATCGGTGTAGGCGCGGCCGTGGATACGGGCCAGATACGGCTCTTCGACGACACGGACCTGAACCTCGATGGCCGCCAGCAGGACCACGAACGCGGCCAGGGCCAGCGGGTTGGGCGTCATCAAAGCGATGCCGGCGGCGAAGACGAGCATGGCAGCGAAGATGGGATTGCGGACCCAGCCGAACACACCCGTGCGTACCAAGGTGGTGGTTTCGTCGGGGTCGACCCCGATCCGCCAGGATTCACCCATGCCGTGTTGGGCGCAGAGGGTGGCGGCGAGTCCTGCGATCGCCGCCACCACCCCGGACGCTTGGACAGCGGGTGCGTGCAGGACCGGCATCGGAGTGAGGATTTCACCGAGTTGCAGCAGCGGGGCAGCCACACCGGCGAGGATGGCGCCCACGAATCCGACGCCGGCCCACCATTCCAGCGAGCCGGGACGTCCACTGACGCCGCGAAATCCGGTCGAGCCGGTGCGCCGCTGCTGGGTCCAGCTGCGCCAGCCGAACCCGAGTGCGGCGAAGACGAGGTAGAGCGTCAGCGCGGACACAGGCATCATGGTCAGTCCTGTCCTGTGCGAACCGGCGACAGCTTGCGCGATTGCTTGCTGTACGGTGGCGACGCCGCGGGTTGCTCGCTAGCGGTGCCGACGGGCTCCCCCGTCGAGTGTTCGTTCGCGGTCGGGGATTGACCGTTCATCAGGCGGTAGCGGATCAGTCGAGAGCTGTTGGTGACCACCGCGACCGAGGATGCGTTGTGCAGGATCGCGGCCAGCACCGGAGACAGGGCCCCTCCGGCGCCCATGAGCAGACCGACGGAGTTGACGGCGATGGACATGCCGTAGTTCTGCCGGATCACCGCGACGGCTCGCGCACCCAGATCGGGTACATCGAGCAGGCGCTGCAGGTTGTCGTTGGCCAGTGCGATATCGGCGGTTTCCACTGCGACGTCGGTGCCGGCCAGACCCATGGCGATCCCGATATCGGCGGTCGCCAGTGCCGGCGCGTCATTGACGCCATCACCGATCATCGCGACGACGTAACCCTCGTCCTGCAGTTGGCGCACCGCCTGAAGCTTGTCTTCGGGCAGCACCTCGGCGCGCCACTCGTCGATACCGAGTTCGCCGGCCACCACCTCGGCGGTATCCGGATGATCACCAGTCAGCATCACGATGCGCCCAATGCCCTTGCTGCGCAACTTGTTCAGCACATCGGCGGCCTCGGGGCGGATTTCGTCGCGCAGGCTGATCAGCCCGACCAGCGTGCCGTCCACCGCCAGCAACAGCGGGGTCTCAGCCTGGCGCCGCAATTTGTCAACCCACTCGGTTGCCTTCTTGGACACGCGGACCTTTTCGGCACGCAGCAGCGACGGGCTGCCCAACAGCAAAACGCGGCCATCAGCCCAGGTGCGCATGCCCAGGCCGACCAATACTTCGCACTGTTCGTGCGGCGGGATCGTGATGTGGCGTTCGTTGGTCGAGCGGATCACCGCTTCGGCCAGCGGATGACGCGAATGGATCTCAGAGCTGGCCGCATAGGCCAAGACCTCTTCGGGCTGCCAGTCCTTCTGGAAGGCAACGACATTCGTCACGACGGGGCGCCCAACGGTGAGCGTCCCGGTCTTGTCGAACACGATGGCGTTCACCCGCCCGGCTTGTTCGAGGTGCGATCCGCCCTTGATCAGAATGCCGCGGCGCGCCCCGTTGCCGATCGCTGCGCTGATCGCAGTCGGGGTCGACAATCCCACCGCGCATGGACACGCGATCAACAGCATGGTCATCGCGCGCCGGATGTCGCCGGTCAGCAGCAGGGTTGCCGCGGACACGATGAACGAGATCGGGACAAATCGGCGCGAGAAGTTCTCACCGACCGTTTGAATCGGCGCCCGATCGTGCTGGGCCTCCTCGACGCGGGAAATGATGCGCCCGATCGTGGTTTCGCTGCCCACCGCGGCCGCGCGCACCACGAGGCGTCCGCGTACCACCACCGATCCGGCGTGCACGCGGGAGCCGACGACCATGCTGACCGGCAACGTTTCGCCGGTGATCGCCGACTGGTCGACTACCGCTTCGCCGTCGAGCACCTCGCCGTCCACCGGGATCGCCACGTGATCGTGAATGACGACCTCGTCACCGATTTGCAAGGTATCGATGGGCACCTGGACTTCGCTGCCATCATTAACCCTGATCCAGGCGGTGTCCGCGGTGCCGCGCAACAGGTCGGCGATGGCCCGCCGGGTGCGGCGCAGCGTCAGGTCCTGCAGGTACTCGCCGATATTGAGCAGCCACAACACGGTCAGCGCGACCACGTTCTCCCGCAACACCATGCTGGCCACCGTGGCCACCGTCACCAGGGTGTCGGTGCCCGCTCGGCCAGAACGAAGCGAACGTAGCGCCCCGCGGAAGAACGGATAGCCCATGAACACCGTCGCGCCGGTGGCCACCAGCTGACCCTTGGGCCCCAGCAGCGGCGGGCGGCGGAAACCGTAGCGGCGCACACCCAACAACACCAGCGCCGCCCCGCCGACCGCAAGGCGCAGCACCTCGGTGTTGCGAACATCAGCCGAGCGCGGCGTACGCGCGGGAATCAGCTCGGCAGCGACGTCTTTGGCCGCCGCAATGGCCGCCATGATCGCCGAGCGATCACAACGCTTGGGTGAATACCACACCACGACCGATCCGGTGTGGGGATAGGCGTGCACCGCGCGCACCCCGGTCTGCTTGTCCACCTTGTCTTCGACGGCCACCGCACGACGGGAATCCGAACGAACCCACGGAACATGCAATCTCATCCGCCCCGCCGCATCGGAGAGAATTTCTACGGCGGTGTCCTCGACAACAGTCATAACAGCGATCAGTGGTCGTGGTCGTGGACCGCGGCCGCAGCCGGCGGGGAAGCCTCTTCACCGATGCGTTCACGCGCCTCGGCGACCACGTCAGCCGCCTTCAGCCGAGCCGACTCCGCTACCACTTCTGCACGACGCGTCCCTCGCAAACTCAACTCCGCGGCCGCGACCGTCGCCCGACGCACCGGCGCCCCACCAGCCGCCTTACGCAACAGCTCATAGGCACTCACGCCCACCAATCCGGTGAACACCGTAGCGGCCGCCTTCGCCGCTAGCGCATGCGGAAACATCAACTTCCTCCTCGTGTTCGGCCCTGTCGGGCGCATTTCACCTACTACTCATTCGACCGTAACATAGATACATCGCAATATCACTATGAATTTCGGTTGGGCCAACCGGCCGGGGGCGCCGGCAAGCAAAGCGCAGCCGCCAGCCCGCGCGTAGCACCTGCATCGGCTGCGACTGCCAGGCGTCGTGCCGACGGGGTGGTCAGCGTGGGGGGGCCTCGGTACTAACCGGTCCATCAAGGGGGAGGGCCTCACGACGGCACCATGCGCCGTGAAGTTGGTCAGATGCGAGCCCGGCTGTCCGATCGCCGCTGGCCGCCGCCGACGGCGACTCAACATTTGGGCTGGATAAACTTGACAGTGCGCGACTGTGGGATGTGGAGGCCACTGGGTCGGGCATGCACGGAAGTTGAAGGCAATGCCGCCGGCGCAATCGTCAGTGGTGTCCGCCCCGATATCCTCCGTGGTGACCACCGTAATAGCCCTCTCCGAACAATCCACCCAAAAATCCTCTAGGGCGGGGATTTTCGACGTACACGGGCTGCGCTGGGTACTGCGCAGGCGCATACCCTCCCGGCGGTGGCGCGGGTTGGGGTGGCTGTTGGGCGGCGTAGAACTTGGCCTCGGCCTCGGAGAGTTGCTCTAGTTCGCCCCGGTCCAGGAAGACGCCGCCGCAACCCGTGCACTGATCGATCGTCACCCCGAAGCGCTGCACCGGCAGCATCTGCGACACACACCGCGGACACAGCAGCGTTGACTCTTTGGCCTCCATTGATCCGCGCTCGTCTGCCATTTGGACCTCCCTAATCAGGCAACGGCGATGCCTTACCCGCCCAGACTAACAAACTATAAACGCATGCGCATATACGAATGCGCATGACTTGGGCTCCGCGGTTACCCCGCCGTCGCCTGATCAGCAAGGGAGCGATGCGAGCGCTCGGGGGCCGATATCGCGCGGGCCAATCGGGTGCTGCGCCGCCGGCTATACAGCAGGCTGGCCACCGCGACAGCCAGGCAGGCGGCAGCTGGAAGAAGCAGTGCGTTGTGGCCGAACCGGCCGCCAATGAGGGCGCCCGTCGCGCCGCCGCCGACGAATAGCACCACGGTCGTCGTCAGCACCGCGGCCTTCCACTTGTCCATCCCGTGGCGGCGGCTGCGGCCCAGTATCAATCCGAGGTCGGTGATGGTGCCGGTGAAGTGCGTGGTGCGGATCGACATTCCGGGAGCGTTCGAGGTCATCGCGTTTTGCAGCCCGCACGCGGCCGCCGCCAGCAGCGCCTTGAAACCGGGAATCTCGATACCGGCTGCGGCCACCAGCAGCGCGGCCTCGGCGAGCAGGACCGCGGCGTGGCGCGCACTGGTGTGGGTTTGCACCGGCGCCAGTACAGCGCCGGCCCCGGCGGCTCCGGCCAAAAATCCGCCTACGATCAGCGCGATCATGCAGCTCTCGTACAGCAGCGGATTGGCTGAGTCCATGCCCAGCTTGGTGCTCAGTGCGGTCAGGTTGCCCACCGGAAACGCCAAGACCAGCAGTGCCACCGAATTGATGAAGCCAGCAACCCCGGCTAGCACCCCGCTGTAGCCCAGCACCAATACCCGCAGTGAGCGTGTTTCGCGGGTTGGCTTGTGCGGCATGGTTTCTCCTTCCGTAGACCGGAGGCTGGTTATGGTCCGTGGTGGGTCTGTCAGGCGCCGGTGAAACGATGCGTCGGGCCGTGTGGACCCTCGCAGTGCGCATGCTCGCCGGCTGCACCCTGCCTGCCGATTTCGGAGGCTTCGTGGTCGAGCTGCAACGTGGTGTGGGAGATGCCATGCTCGTGGGCCAGCAGCTGCGCCAAGTCGTTTCGGGTGGCGTGGCAGTCGCGGCCCGGCGCGACGATCACGTGCGCCGACAGGGCCGGTTCACCTGAGGTGATTTCCCACACGTGCAAATCATGAACTTCCACGACGGAATCGTGAGCGGCCATGGCCTGCCCGATCGAGTCCGGATCGATACCTTGGGGCGCGGCCTCGAGAAAAACGAGGCTAGCGGCCCGCACCAATCCGATGCCGGCTCGCAGCATCAGCGCTACCACGACCAGCGTGGCGATCGCGTCCGCACGCCCGAACCCGGTGACCACGATCACCACCCCGGCCACGGCGGTGGCGATGAAGGCGAACAAGTCGTTGAGTATGTGCTGAAAAGCGCCCTCAACGTTCAGGCTGGCCCGGTTTGCCCGGCTGATCATCCACGTCGCCGCCAGGTTCACCACCACACCGACCAGCGCGGTGACTAGCACCAGTGCACCCGTCACCTGCGGCGGGTGGATCAGCCTTTTGATCGCCTCATAGGCCAGCCATGCCGCCAACACCAGCAAGGTCACGCCGTTGGCCTGCGCGGACAAAATCTCCACGCGCCGCCACCCGTAGGTCATCCGCCCCGACGCCGGACGCGCAGACAGCCGAATCGCCCACAACGCCAACGCAATCGAGGCCGCATCGGTGAGCATATGGGCCGCATCAGAGAGCAACGCCAATGACCCCGCGATGATCCCCACTACCACCTCGCCCAGCATGAACCCGGCGATCACTGCCAGCGCACCGCCCAGCCATCGCCGGTCAGAATCCGCCGACGTATGCCCGTGGGTGTGGCTATGGTTCTCGTTCATCGACGCCCCCCGACCGCCCGATCCATGTCGACAAACTATGCGTATATCGCGATATATGCAATGGCGGTGTCGAGTATTCCGGTGCCGTTCATCTGCCCCAGGCCCTAGCATCCGCAATCCTCGCCGCGCCACGATCGCCGCCCCTGCCAGACGGCGACGGCGGCGATGCCCAACCCGATGGCGGGGTCTAACCACCATCCGTTGCGCCATGCGAGGGTGACCGCCAAGCCGAGGAGGACTGCGGCCGCCTGTGCGGCGCACAGATAGTTTTGGATGCCCTTGCCGATTGTGGCGCCCGAGCCCAGCCGTGCGCCGAGTTTCTGTTGCGCGCGGCCCAGGATCGGCATCTGCACCAAGGCGGCAGCCGTCAAGACAACACCGACCAGCGACGTGTGTGACACGTGCTCTTTGAGTAGATGGTGCAGGGATTCAGCGGCAATGTAGGGGGCGCTGAGCCAAAACGACACCGCTACGCCACGTTGCGCACGGAGCTCGGCCGTCTCTGACAAGGTTCGCGTGCCGCTGAACCGCCAAATCACGACCAGGCTGGCCATCGCCTCGGGTGCGCTTCCTAATGCCCATGCGGTCAGTGCGACAGATCCTGTAGCCACGCCCTGCCACAGGCCGAGCGCCCCTTCGGCGACCACAAAGATCAGGCTGACCCAAGCCAGCCATCGCGCCCATCGTGCGGCAGCGTGCCATCGGGAATCGCGTTGAAATGTCATCGCTGTTCTCGAAGGGGTCGTGCTGCAACAGCTAAGGTCGTCGCTTCCCGGGGTGGCGGCTGATCCAAACTGCGTCATGAGACTCGCTCCACGAGTGAGCCGAGCGCGCCGTTAGACCCGCGGTGACAACGCTGCGAAATACACGCTGTTGGTCCGATTGGCTCGGTGCCTTTAGCGACGACTGGCGCGGCGCTCATTAGTACGCCGCGGGCGGCGACTGAGTCAACTATTTCCATGACTGGCTCTGCGGGTTCAGCGGTCCGCTGACGGGCGGTGTCACGAACCGCGGCCGGAGACCGGGCGCGATGGTGTGGTGGCGCATCAAAATTCTCCCGAACGACAAAGGCATTTGACGAAACGACTCCAGGTGGCGTCGCTTCACTGTTCTTAGACGCGGCCGACTGGCCCTGGGCCGCATGGTGAGTGAGGACGCCAGATAACGCGACGCAGCTTGGCTGCCGGGTCAACTCATCGAAAATATCGACAGGTCTTCGACCCATCCCGCGGGAAAGAATGCTCGTCAATCGAGCAGGGGGATTACCGGTAGACCGTGCAACGCCGTCTGATCTGGCGCCGACCTATCAGCGCCGTGCGAGACAAAATCGTGTTAGCAGGTCTTGACCGGCGACGGGTGTAGCGGGTCCTCGAGGTGGACCCCGTCTGGCCTGTCGCGCCCACACAAAGCAATAACCGACAACGGCCACCGCCGCGACCCCGGCGTACACCAGAAACGCGTCATCCCAGCGCGGGACATCCGCCACCGCCGTCGCTACGAGGCAGGAGTGCGACAGCCCGCTGTCGCACTGCGCGTGATCGCCATTTACCGCCGGTGCACCATTCGATGAGCTATCCGACTGCTGAGCCGCATCAACCGTGGCGGCCGCGTGCCACGCGTGCTCGGCGGCACCACCCAGCAACCAGAGTGCCGCGATGATGGCGATGGCCGATCGCAGCAGGGGAAGCTTGAGAAGGTCGCTATGCACAGTGCTTCCAAATGTAGCAGCGCTAGGCGTGTGCCTCCGACATTGCAACCTGGGGGGCTGCTGTGTCTTTCAGATCGAAACTGCGGCGTGTGAGGCGCTCGTTTCTTGTTGAATCCTGAATGGCGGTGTTGGTTCTCCTTCGGCACAATGGAGGTTCGCTGAGGCAGCCAAGCTCCGTTTTGTGTCTCCGAGATGCACAATGCCCGAATCGCTTGCTTGGCGCTCAACGCGTGGCTGAATCACCCAAGATGCTAGAAAAATCTGGAATCTCGACGCCTACCTGGTCCAGGTAGGCCCACTGACCACACCGGCGCTTCCCGGGCCGCCAGGCGCCTCCGAAACGCGGACCGCCAACCTCAATAGCTGACGTGAACGCGCATTCGTAGCGCGAACGCCATTTCGACTGGTTTGTGCCTACATAAGGAAGGAATAGGCAAGGCAGTGGGCGGGCGGCGGGATTGACCAAGCTGGCCGCGATGAGTTCGGAGGCGCCCGAACATGCGGGTGGTGCCGGCCATGGGACTCGCACCGGGCGGCGGCGCGGGGCAAAAAGTAGAGCGCAGCTGACGGTCAGTACGCGACGACGGCCCAGCGGCAATTGTTTCCATAACCGAATAAGAGCGTATCGGGTTGTTACCCGACATGGTCGCCGAAGTCGTGGCGGGCGATCGAAGCGATGCGTCAGTGCGACAATTGCGTTTCGACGGTCTCCCAACGGCAGGAAACGAACACGCCGGCAACAACGTTGATTGGGTTTCGCCGCCGTCGTGATCAGACATCCGACATTGTGTGCCGGCCATGGGTAATCTACTATGTGCGTACGTAGTTAGTGTATGACGGCGACCGGCGTCGAATGCTGTGCGGATCGGAGGGTGACGGTGCGGGTGCGGGGCTTCGGGGAGTTGGAAGCGGTGGTGATGGACCGCATCTGGGACCGGGATGGAACCACGACGGTCCGCGAGATTTTTGACGAGCTGGCCGCTGAACGCGAGATCGCCTACACGACAGTGATGTCGACCATGGACAACCTGCACACCAAGGGGTGGCTGGCGCGTGAGCGAGATGGCAAGGCCTACCGGTACTGGCCGGCGTTGACCCGCGAGCAGCACAGTGCGCAACTGATGCGCGAGGTGTTTGACGCCGGGGGGCGCTCTGAACTGGTGCTCAGCCACTTTCTCGAACAGATCAGTCCCGAGGAATCCGCGCATTTGCGTGCTGCGCTGCAGCGTCTGGCCAGAAGAACCCGGCGCAAGTAACCATTACCGGGCCGCCAGAGTCCTGCCTTTACCGCATCGAATAGGGCTGCGTTGCAGACGTATTGTTGAAAGTCATCTCGTGATCGCGGGCCGCTATGGTGGTCCCACGGGCCCGCCGGCCCCGTCCATCACGTCCTGCATCGTCGTGGTATCCCGTCGTGCACGAAACCACTCACCTCGCGGGCATGAGCTCGGATGGTGCCAGACAACGCGGGACCAGACGTTCTCACGGCGATGGTGGCCCCCCTGCGCGTCGCCGTAGGCGGCAGCCACCCCAGTATCGCGGTACAGCGTCGGCGGGGTCGAGCTCATACCAAACGAACTCCGCGCTGCGGTCAGCTACCCCAAATCATTTGTATACGGCCAATTACTCGCGCAGTCATCGCATCTCGCCCGCCTACATCAACCGGCGGTAAAATTCATCCTCTTCCGCATCGCCGCGCTCATGAGGTGACCCGACCCGAGCAAACGCGCCATCTCCTCCCGCTGACCGGCCGCTTCGTCCCGCGCCGCCAAGATGAACCGCAAGCACCACGGCCGCGGTGATGACACCCAAAATCACCATCACCCCCAACGTGTTGAACAACGCGCTACACCAAACCCAGCCGTCGCCGCCATACGACATCATCAGCGCATTACCTCCGTCTCGTTACCGATCACCACACGACCGCGGGATCTGAAAACCGATACTGCCCAACCGTATCGCCCACCTAGACTGCGACGCCACCCGCCAGAATCGGTCGGGCGACGAGTCCGATATGCATTTCTACTATCTATGTACACAGATAGTAGATCAAGCGTGTCGCTTGCCAGGGTGATGGGACCACCGTTTTGCCATGAGCATGGGACCGGTTGTTTCCGGTTACTGGCCGTTGTGATGGTGACTGACGAGATGGCTGCTGGTCAATTCGGCTGGTCCGAATTGACCGGCTTTGCGGGGCGGGGTTTCTGACGTTGCCGGTAGGACTCGCCTTCGACGACGAGTTCGTAGGCCGCGGATTGGAGCCGGTCCATCGCCGACTGCGCCAGCAGTGGGTCGGCCATCATGGTGAGAATCTCTGGGGGTTCGCGGTTGCTGGTGATGATCGTTGAGGCGGTGCGGTGGCGTTCCACGATGATTTCATAGAAGTCATTGGTCTCGGTGGTTTCAAGCCGGTGCAACGCGAGGTCATCGATGATGAGTAGCTCGACGCGGTGCAGTTTGCGTACCTCGTCTTCATAGCTGCCGTCTAGCCGTGCCCCGCGTAGGCGTTTGAAGAGTTTGTCGGCGCGTTCGGTGTGCACGCTGTGGTGACGTCGGACCGCGATGTGTCCTAAGGCGTTGGCCAGGAACGTTTTTCCGACCCCGACCGGGCCCATGATGAGCACGTTGTAGGCGTCGGCCAAAAACCGCAGCGAGGTCAACTCTGCCCACAACTGGCGGTCGTAGCTGACCGCGGCGGTATCGTCCCAGGCCTGTAACTGCATCTGCGGATCCAGACGGGCCGCCTTGGCGCGTAGTTGGGCGGATTTGCGGTCGCGGCGGGTGACCTCATCGGCCAGCAGCATCTCCAGGAAATCGTGATGCGGCAACCGATTGGATCGTGCCAAGGCGAGCCGTTCGGGCAGGGTGTCGAGCAGCTGGCCGAGCTTAAGACGGCGCATCAGGACTTTGAGGTCTGCAGAGATCTCGATCGGCTTGACCGCTGGGGTGGCGTCAGGACGGGCGGGGCTCATGATGGCCTCCGCACCGTAAAGTCAGTGGCGGCGCGCACGAATCTGGATGCCGTGGGCGACGGCTTGGGGATCAGCGGCAGCTGCGCACCGGCGCCACGGGTGAGCATGCGCTCGATCAGGCCGACGTCGATGACCTCGGCGTCCAGCGCGCGTCGGCAGGCATCATCGACCGCCTCCGCGCCGTGGCGGCGCACCAATCCCAACAGGCGGTAGACCTGGCGCATCTTGGTCCACGGCAGCGGGTGTTCTAACACCGCGGCGGCGTAGACGCCGACATGGGTGCCGTGGGTGGCTGCCTTGCGCTGCAACGTGTTCAGATCCCGCATGGCATAGACCGACACCTCAGCGGGCAGGTCGGCGGGATCGGTGTGGCGGCGCCCCGGACCCACCACGGGGTGGACCTTGATCAGCTCACCGCGCCAATACAGTTTGACCGTATGCGCATCCACGCGGGCATCGAGGCGGCGGCCAATCAGCTCGCCGGGAACGCTGTAAAGCGCCCGCGCGATCTGCACATGCCGATCCGGGGCCACCTTGGGCCGGCTCCAGGTCGGGATGTCGAACACCTCGTTGGGCACCGGCTTGAGTTGGGGTAGCTCCTCGGCGGCGAACACCTCGACCGGGCGGCACCGGGTGGTGCCGTGGATTCGCATCCCGGCCACCTGCCCACACCACTGCTCAGCTCGCGCGCGGCAGTCACTCAGGTTCCGAAAGTCTTCTCCGGCAAAGAAATTCGATCTCACATATTGGACGCAGCGTTCGACGCGAGGCTTATCGCGGGGGCTGCGGATGCGGGTGGGGTCCACAGCGAATCCCCGAGCCTGGGCATATTCGCGAAATGCGTCGTTGAGCTTCGCGTCGGTCGCATCAGCCTTATCCACGATGGTCTTCATGTTGTCCGGGATCACCACCGCGAACACCCCACCAAAGAACACCCACGCCGCTTCGAACCCGGCGATCACCTCGCCCAGGGTCTGCCGGTAGGTGGGCCAAACGAACATGTGCCGCGAATACACCGCGGTGAAGATCAACCCATGCACCACCCGCCGGCGGCCGTCCTCGATGTCGGTGAGCAGCCCGAGTCGACCGAAGTCGACCTGCAGTTCGCTGCCGGGCTCACAATCGGCCACCGGCACCGTGGCCCGCCGTTGCCCAAAGCCCAATTCCGTTGTGGCATATCGATGCAACGTGCGATACGACACCACCACTCCGCGCCTGCCCAGTAGCGTGTGCACCTTCGTCAAGGTCAAGTCCTGTTTCAGCCACGCCTGGACCTGCTCACGCTGAGTGTCGATGATCTCCCACGTCTGGCTCTTGCCGTTGGGCCGGCTCGGCCGCACCTCGGCGATCACCGCCGCCAACAGCTCGTCAGTCAGCTGACAGGCGTCGCCATCACGGTCCAGCCCGCACGCGCGCGCCCGATCCACATACCGGCGCACCGTTTTGCGGTCGGTGCCCGAGAGCCGGGCCACCTCCCGATACCCGCGACCATCCAGCCACAGCCGCAACATCTCCTTGACTTCGATCACAGAAACCTCCCGGTAGCTCATTCGGCCAATACAGCGGCCGAGCAACCGGAAGCCCCGACGCCACGCCGGGTGGTCCCATAACTGGCAAAACAGCTAGCCAGGTGGTCCCATCACTGGCAAACGGGTGGTCCCATGCTCATGGCAAAACCGGCGCCGAGCTGGCCCCTTGTCCCTGGCAGCCGACAAAGTCGAAAATTCCGGCAATGGACAGAGATGATGCGGCTCTGGCTGCGGCCGGCTAGTCGTGTCACGGGCCAAGCCGGTCGCGCGACGATGAACACGTTCGGCCGCGCGTAGTCGAGGAGTCGGACGAAACAATCGTGACTACGACCAGATATGAAACTGCATCTACGTACCGGCTGTCGTAGATGATCAAGGTGTGGTGACGCTTCGGCTGGTGAACTTGCCAGGTGCTTCCCTCGTGACATAGCAGGAGGTGATGAAGTGCCCAAGGGTCATCAGCGGATCGGATTTGCAAGCGACGATGACGGTTCGCGACGACGATCAGGCCGCCATCTTGTGGCGATACGCGTTGCGATTGATGGGCGGCGCTTGTCGTGCCAAAGTCGTGGTCTGGGAAACGCTGCTCCGGGGGGACCTCGGAATCGCCGAGGGGCCGGTCAAGTCCCGATTGCGCTATGTCGCTCGGACAGAACGGCTTACGCTGCAAGAGGACGGGGTGACACGTTGACCGCGCTACCGCCCATCGCGATGCCCGCTGGCAGCGAACGCCAAATGATGCAAGGTAATTGGCTCGAGGCCAAAAGCCGTCCGGCAGCCCGATCCGTGTGCCTTCGAGCCCGAATGCCTGCTAGTAGCTAGGGATGGAGGGCGATGATGACATTGTTACGCGGACTTGGCCCGCCTGGTGACAACCACCTCCATGCGATGTGGGATGCCGCGTACGTCTTGGGATCACTGTCGGCCACCGATTGGCGGGAATTCGAGGCCCACATGGCCGGCTGCCCGCAATGCCGTCAGGCCGTTGCCGAGCTCAGCGGCATTCCGGCCATGCTGGCGCAGCTCGCCCGCAGTGACATTGGTGCGATCAACGAGGCAGACCACCCAGCCGGAGCAACCGAGATGCCGCCGGATTTGCTGCCGTCGATGCTGGCCGCGGTCCGTTCGCACCGCGTTCGAAGCCGCGCGATGATCTGGGTGGGCTCGGCTGCCGCTGCCGTCATCCTGACGATCGGTGTGTTAATTGGGGTTAATGGCAGGTTCCCGACTTCGCCGCCACAGGCGGCGCTGCCGATGGACCAAATCGGTACGACCCTGCTGGCGTCGACAGTGTCACTTAGCGGCCAGCAATGGGGTACAAACATCGCGCTGAAGTTCGTGTGCCTAGCTCCACCCGATGCTCCTCACGATACGGTGGCGTTGGTCGTCGTGGGCCGCGACGGCAGCCAGACCCGGCTGGCGACGTGGGTGGCGATCCCAGGCCATACGGCGACGCCCACCGGTAGCATTTCGATGCCGGTAACCCAGATCGCCGCAGTACAAGTGGTTTTGGCCGACAACGGCCACGTGATGCTCCAGCGCTCGATCTAGCCTCGACCGCAGCCGCACCCAATTGTTATGCGAGGCGCAACGCTACGGCTCCGCCTCGAAGTTGTTCTGGTCGGTGTGGGTTCTCCGGGCTGGACGGTGTCGTAGGTCAGGACGATTCGTCGTGTGCGTTGAGGGCAGGGCAGCAGGGTCGCCGCTCATGGGATTGCCATTAAGGAAGTCCCGTAGCGTCTTCCGGCACCGGCTCGCAGCCCGCCGATGCTGTCAGTGGACAGGCCCACGCCCAATTCTGTAAGAACTCGTCGAGGGTAAACGTTCCTTCACGGGCTATTGATATGAATCACTGCGTCAAGGCGTGCGTGTGCACGAGGCCGATTCTCCGACGGGCGACGCCGATCATCGCTGGACCTCGACGGTTACTCAGACTGGGGAGGCCTGTGCGCTTTACCGTTTAATCATCTACTATATGTGTACGTAGACAGTGCTGCATCAATGACCCGTGAGGAATTGGGCGCCTACGATGGCGCCGCTGACAGACAGGAAGAGGATTGCTCCGTCGCGACCCGCATATGGATATTCGATGCGCCGGCGGCGGATCTGATCGGGTCGAGTCCGATCGTTTCCGAGGCGTTAGACCAGCCGGCGCGAACGTCAAGGGTGGAACGGCCTTCCAAAGCCACGTAATGTTATCTAGCGAAACCCGGAGGTGCACATGACTGAAACACCCTAAGCCCCAAGCGAATCCACGGCCGGAGAACCGAGCCCTCAGCGATCCAGCCGTCTAGGTCAGGCCGCGGCAGTGGTGGGAATCACCGCCGGTGTTGTCTTCATCGTGGGTGCGGTGTTTGTTTCGGGCTTTTTCCTTGGCTCCCGCTGGGAGCATCACAACGGACCGCAGGTGATGCGCTGTGAGATGGGCGGGTCTGGCGGCGGAATGGGAGGCATGATGGGGCCCGGTGGCATGGGGCCGATGGGGCCTGGCCAACCGTCGTCGTCGACGTCGACTACTCCTTCGGCCCCGGTCACGCCGAGACCGTAGCCGAATGGCCTAGCAACCGCATCCAGAGGTTCCTAGGCCACGCATTGACTCTGAAACCGTTCCGCAGCAAAGAAATTCGTGCTCGAAGGACGGCCGGCTCGGGCGCGTCCGTCCATGACCGCCCACGCGCGTGGCTGCTACTCCACTGGTCATCTCCTTCGGTTGGCCGCAAATCAACTGCGCAGGGTGCATATGGAATTCGGTGGCAATAAGAGTCCATCCGTCACCCGGGTCGCTATGTCAACATGAACTGGGTCCGGCTGGCGGTATGAATTGGCCCACTTAGGATGCTTGAGGATGCCGGGTGAGCGAAGCTGGGTGTATGCGTGCAGAGCTACTCACGAGCCCGGGGTGTCCAAATGCGGCGCTGGCTCGGCGCCTGCTCGTGGACTGTCTGTCCGAGGTTGGTTTCGCTGAGCGAGTGGTGGAAAGAGTCGGTGCATATACATCGCCGACCGTGCTCGTTGATGGTGTCGATGTCATGACATCGGGTGCCCCATTGATCGCCAATGCGTGCCGGCTGGACCTCCCGACCAGGGAGCGAGTGCTGGCGGCGCTGAATGATGATCGGCGCCGTTAGCCTGATCGACGCGCCCGCGGCACGGATTCAGCTGGGGCTGAGACTTTAGATTTCGGGTCTGGGCCAGCCGGTAGGAGGCGGTGCCGGTTCAATAATGGCGCCGCCGAAGGTAAGTCGGGCGAATGGCGGCGCAGAAGCGTGGGGCGGTAAACGGTTTGTCCACCGTGAGGAGGCTTCCTTGCTGGCGATCGCGATAGCGTTCTTTCCTCCGCTGGTCAAAACCTGGAAGAGCAGGTCGGCGCTGCACGTGCCTAGTTCCGTGTAGCCAATCAAGCAGCAGAAGATCCACACGCCCCTGGCAGTAGGTGGCCTTGGTCAGTTGTTTGTCGTCGGCGGCTTCGACGAGCTCGTTGACCAGTCATGGCCAAGGTGTAGCCCGACCTGTCACAGACATCCGCAAGTCTGACTCGATGAACCCACTACTGTCTACGCAAACGCGCAGGAGCCCTCGGAAACCGTGCACGTGCTGGTCCCGGCAGGGTGCCGATCTAGCTGTACTGACCACGGGCGTCCGTGAGTTCGACGCCGGCTGGGGCGTCCAGATCGTTTTCCAAGATCCAGCACACCGTGGAATGGTCATGTTTGGTCGGCGTATGGCGCGATGCACGGTCGAGAAGAGTCTGCAAGTGACCCTCAAGCGCGACGAGTTCGGCGATCTGGGCGCGGACTTGGTCAAGGCGGCTGTGCAGGACTTGGCGGACGTGCCCGCACGGCACCTCGCCGCGGTCATGAATCGCCAAGATTTGGCGAACCTTCTGCAGGGTCAACCCGGCCGCTTGACCGCGATGGATGAACCGCAGCCGATCCACGATCTCGGGTCCATAGTCGCGATACCCCGAAGCGCTGCGTGCGGGCGACGGTAACAGCCCCGAGTCCTCGTAGAAGCGGATCGTCTTGGTGCTGGTCTTGGTCAGTTTGGCCAGCTCGCCGATCTTCATGCGCCCTCCTTGACCTTCCAGTGCACTGGAAGGATAACACTGGATTCATGGCAATCGCGAGCTGCGGAGGTGCGCTCAAGGTTGACGGTTGGTTTCGGTGAGTCCAGAAGTCACCTTGGCCCCAGAGATTGTTGCCGGCTTGTACGGCAGTAATTGGCCTATGACGCCCGCGGCAGTGGCTTGATGGTCTCTTCAGTCCGGTCATCACGGCGGACACCACCGAAGTTGAACCCACCGACGGGTCAACAATTTGCATGACATGAAAGGGAGCACTCGGAATGGTGTTGCACGGATTCTTGGTGAAGGCGGTACCCACGGTGGCGACCGGCGTAGTCGGGGTTGCCGCGTATGAGGCACTGCGCAAGGCGGCGGGGAAGGCTCCGTTGCGGAAGGCGACGGTCATCGCTACCGCTTGGGGCATACGCGTTGTCCGCGAGGCCGAGCGCAAGGCCGGGGCGGGCGCCGAGCAGGCTCGACTGACGGTCGCCGACGTGGTGGCTGAGGCCAAAGAGCGCGCCGGGGAGGAAGCTGCACCACTGACAGTGGTGGACTCGAGCGACGACAAATGACCACTGGGGTCCTTGACGGCGACGTCGCATTGAAAGTTGTATCCGATGCGTCGGGGCGGATGCGTGTGCGCGTCACCGGGTTTGGTGTGGACGCTGTTCGCGCCGTCGCGATCGAGGAGATGGTCTCCCAAGTGACCGGCGTGCAGGCCGTGCAAGCGTATCCGCGTACCGCATCCGTGGTGGTCTGGTACATGCCCCAAGCCTGCGACACCGCTGACGTGCTGTCGGCGATCGCCGAGGCCGAGCACATCCCCGCCGAATCGGTGCCCGCGCGGGCCCCGCACTCGGCTGATATTCCAAAGACCGGTGTGCTGCGAAGAATTGCCAGCGGGATCGGATTGGCGCTGTTCGGCTTGCGCCGTGATGTGCAAGATCGTGCGACGGACGGCGAGAGTTGCGGCGGCTGCGGGTCTGGGCCGGTCATCGGGGGTGAGTTGTCGCCGGACGAGCAGAGTCGGCGCGAACGGCGCAAGTGGTGGCGGCGGGTGTGGTTGGCCTTCCCGCTGGGGTTGGTAGCGATGGCTTCGACAATGTTCTTCGGCGCCTACCCTTGGGCGGGCTGGTTGGCGTTCGCCGCGACGGTGCCGGTGCAATTCGTCGCCGGGTGGCCGTTCCTCCAGGGGGCGGTCGAGCGGGCGCGGGAGTTGACCTCGAACATGGACACTCTGATCTCGCTGGGCACATTGACCGCGTTCCTCTACTCCACTTATCAGTTGTTTGCCGGTGGGCCTCTGTTCTTCGACACCTCGGCGCTGATCATCGCGTTCGTGGTGCTGGGCCGCTATTTCGAAGCCAGAGCCCAAGGCAAGGCGCGCGAGGCGATCAGCAAGCTGCTGGAGATCGGTGCCAAGGAAGCCACGCTGCTTGTGGACGGCGAGGAGCGCCGCGTGCCAGTCGATCAGGTCCGCGTCGGAGACCTGGTGCGCGTGCGGCCGGGGGAGAAGATCCCGGTCGACGGCGAAGTCATCGACGGGCGCGCCGCCGTCGATGAGTCGATGCTGAGCGGCGAGTCCGTCCCGGTCGAGAAAACGGTGGGCGACCATGTTGCCGGCGCGACCGTCAACACCGATGGGCTACTGACGGTGCGCGCCACGGCGGTCGGGGCGGATACTGCGCTGGCGCAGATTGTGCGACTTGTCGAGCAGGCGCAGAGGGGCAAGGCCCCGGTCCAGCGGCTGGCCGACCGGGTCTCGTCCGTGTTCGTTCCGGCCGTCATTGTTGTTGCCGTCGCGACGTTTGCGGGGTGGACGCTGCTTGCCGGCAACCCGATCGGCGGCATGACCGCGGCGGTCGCGGTGCTGATCATCGCGTGCCCGTGTGCGCTGGGCCTGGCCACCCCCACGGCGATCATGGTCGGCACCGGCCGGGGCGCAGACCTGGGAATCCTGGTCAAGGGCGGCGAGGTGCTCGAAGCGTCGAAGAAGATCGACACGGTGGTATTCGACAAGACCGGCACCCTCACCCGCGCCCAGATGCGGGTGACCGAGGTCGTTGCCGGCAAGCGGCGCAAGCCCGATCTGGTGCTGCGGATCGCCGCCGCAGTCGAGTCGGGCTCCGAACACCCGATCGGCGCGGCGATCGTCGCCGAAGCGCATGAGCGGGGATTGGAGATCCCGGCCGCCACTGCGTTCACCAACGTCGCCGGGCACGGCGTGCGCGCCGAGATTGACGGCAGGCCGGTGGTGGTTGGGCGGCGCAAGCTCATCGACGAGCACGATCTGGAGTTGCCCGACCACCTGGCTGCAGCCGCCGCAGACCTCGAAGAGCAGGGCCGCACCGCGGTGTTCGTCGGCCGCGACGGTCACGTGGTGGGTGTGCTAGCGGTGGCCGACACGGTCAAAGACGACGCCGTCGACGTGGTCCGTCAACTGCAGGCCATGGGTCTGCGGGTCGCCATGATTACCGGCGACAACGCCCGCACCGCGAACGCGATCGCGAACCAGGTCGGCATCGAGCAGGTGCTGGCCGAGGTGTTGCCGGAAGACAAGGTCACCGAGGTTCGCCGGCTCCAGGACACGGGCAAGGTGGTCGCGATGGTCGGCGATGGCGTCAACGACGCGCCCGCCCTGGTGCAGGCTGACCTCGGCATTGCCATCGGCACCGGTACCGACGTGGCCATCGAGGCCTCCGACATCACCCTGATGTCTGAGCGGCTAGACGGTGTCGTGTCTGCGATCGGGCTCTCCCGGCAGACCCTGCGCACCATCTACCAGAACCTCGGCTGGGCCTTCGGCTACAACACCGCCGCAATCCCACTCGCCGCGCTCGGCATGTTGAACCCGGTCGTGGCGGGTGCCGCGATGGGGTTCTCCTCGGTCAGCGTGGTAACCAACTCGCTGCGGCTCCGCCGCTTCGGTCGCGAGGCCCAGCTGGGCGTACGCAAATCAGTGGGCGCTGTGAAATGAGGAGCCACGAAATACCCTGCATCAGGGTTGCGCCACGCCGTATGCGATTTCGACGCGGCTCCGCTGGTTGCAAGGCATTTCGCGGCTTGCCCTGGGGCACACAAGATTTCGCGAACGATGCAGCACTGAACAGCCGAATGGCACTCCACGCTTGAGCGGATAAGGGAGTGGAGGCGTACGTCGACCTCGCCCATGCTGAAGGCGCGAAAGGACTGTCGGAAGCGGCTTTCGTACGCTCAAATCCGAAATAGCGTGGCGGAGAACAGGATAGACATGCCGATAGCCATCCCTGCCTGACTTAGGTTACCCAGCGACCTGAACAGGGACGGCTCATGCTGACGTTTGACGAAGTACCAGTAGGTCCAAAAGAGCGCCGCAACCGCGAAACCGACGGCAGCGAGCCAGTTCACAGCGCTAAACCATACAGGCGGTCCGCTGCTTGCCGGCATGGCCGTGCCGGCCATGTCCATGCCCGGCATAGACGACATGGCTGGCGGAACGTGGTGCTCGGTGCTCGTTCGGGCCGGATACCACCGAGCGTTCATCATGGCGTACATCCAGCCCGTCGCCAGCATCATCAGAGTGTGATACCCGTACCTAACGCGCAAGGCGGTTGTTCGGGCCACAGCGAAGGCCATCGTCACGAACGTCATGGCCGCTAGCAGAAAAAACACTGTAGGTCCCGTCGAAGGCAGATGTGCGCCCGACGGCGGCCAGGCCATCATCACCATTGCCACTGCCATGACGAAATGCAGCCCGTGACTGACGACCCAGGCCCACGGTCGGCGTTTGCCGACGATCGCCAGCACGCATTCGGTGGCGGTCAGGACGAACAATCCGGTGACGACCCAACGAAGTGCCGAGTCATGAATCATGCGATACCGAGCCGCTCCCATCGATGTCAGAGAGGACGCCAGTGGTCATTTGTGTCGTCCGCGCTTGCCAGTCACGCGCGTGGCACGAGCACGCGCCAGGCTCATCACTCTCGACCTGGCGCCACCGCGTAGAGCATTGCGATCGTACGGCCAGTCGCCAATTGGCGTGCTGTCCAGTACTTTTAGACGATGTACTCCGAGCCGTGCTACCGCGCCGTATACCTTGCCCGCTACGCGGGGGCTGCAGGCTAAGATCGCGCGCATCGTCGTCCATACAGGTCATAGCCATCGGTCATAGGTGTCACCGTCAAACCCGCCTTGGCCCTGAGGCTGTCGTCGTACTTGCTGGGCATCGCGCCATCCTTCCCAAGCAAGAAAGTGCGCACGAAACTCGGGACTGTTCAGTTGCGCCGCGCAATACGCCGAGGCATTGGTTAGGAAGGCGATAGTTTCTGCCTGTTCAGCCACCTGCCTGCGGAGCCGCACCAATTCCGCTCGCTCCTTGGGTAAAAGCGGTTCACCGCCACTGGGATCATGTAGCAACCCGCCAGCGCTGTCTGCAGACATCCGCCACCGTTCATCGCGCACCCATGTGTGCAGCACGCTGTCATTCAAGTTGAGCTCCCGGGCGACATCGACGACCCGCTCCTTTCCATCGATGACACGATGTGCGGCCGTAAACCTGTACTCAGGAGTAAACGATCGCCGAGTTCGTCGCATCGCGCCATCCTTCAAAGAGCCCAAGTCCTGTCATCGCCGGTCCCCGACGCTTCTTTGCAGTCCCATGACATGCCTCGAGCGTGCTGCTAAGACCCAGACAACTACCCGAGGCTACTATCTATGTACGCAGATAGTAGATATAGGACTGCACAACTGGCAATACCGATTTCGAGCCATTTTGCAATCCCGCGATTCGCGGAGATCGATCCACGGCCACTGGCGTGGAGGATGAGATCGGCCAGCTCGCTATCTTCGTACCGCACCTCCTTGACCTTCCAGTGCGCTGGAAGGATAACACTGGGTGGTGTGCCACGGATCGGGAGGTAATGGCGGTGGGCACAACGGTTGTTTCGGTACTCGAAATCTCGTGTGCTGCTTGCAAGTGCGCGATTGCTGACGGTATGACGGAATCCACGAACTCACCTGCGGGCCCCGACTTGGCCTCGGCTAGCTTCCTCAACCCGATCCTCACGGGCGCGGCAATGGGATTGCCTTCGGTCAGCGTGGGCGCCACTGCGGTGCGCCTGACGAGCTCCGACGAGAGCCCGACGGCACGATGAGTGTCTCAGTCTGCTTGCTGCTGTACAGCTTCGCGGTCGCGACGCTCTCACCGTGGGTGCTGCCTCGCTTGACCCATGCGGGTACCGCCCCGCGGTTAGGGGTGGTTGCGTGGTTGGTGGTGATGATCAGCGTTGTCGCTTCGTGGCTGGCCGCAACCGCATTCCTCATCGTGTCTCTCGTGCGTTATTGGCATGAGCCAGGTCGACTCGCCACCGCATGTTTCGAGTCGCTGCGGCGGCTGGTCGACGGCGGCGCCGCGGTAGCGTTGCAGGTGGCCTTGCTTGTGCTGGCCGCTACCGCGGTCAGCACACTGAGCACGCTGGGGTGGCGCTCGGGCAGGTCTCTGCGGCGGGCGCGCGCGCAGAGCCACGGGCACGCCGCAAGAGCTCGGGTGATCGGCCGCCGCATCGATGGAGTGGATGCCGTCGTGGTGGACGCTGCCGAACGGGCCGCGTACTGCGTGGCCGGCCACCCTGACACCGTCGTTGTGACCAGCGCAGCGCTGGACTCACTCACCGATCGCAATCTGCAGGCTGTGCTGGCACACGAACGAGCCCACCTGGCCGGGCGCCACCACCATGTTCTGGCCTTCGTGCGCGCCCTAGCGGTTGCCATTCCCAGGGTGCCCCTGTTCAGCACGGCCGATCGAGAGATCTCTCTGTTGCTGGAGATGGCCGCCGATGACGCCGCGGCCCGCAGATGCGGTTCGCTGACACTGTTGGACGCGCTGCTGGCATTGTCCATGGATGCCAAGGCGCCGCAAGGGGCCTTCGGGGCCACCGGAACGGAAGTGCTGGCCCGCGCCGAACGTCTGGCCGCACCGGCCGCCGCTCGAAATCGATGGAGCAGCCGGATGTTGCTTACCGCCGCAACCCTTCTCATCACCGGGGGGCCGCTGATTCTCGCCGGTCTTACTGCAGCCGGCGCCATGTGGTGCTACCCGATCGCCATCTAAAGGCGAACGTCGGCCGAGCGCGTATCTACCTAATACCGAGTTGTGACACCAGCTCGGGACAACCGCGCCTGTCGGAACGCCGCCTGCCGAGGCCCTCGCGCGACAGGGTCCGCCTTTACGGCGCCATTACGGAAAACTGAATCCCGACAAGCCACGGCGCTCAGAGCCAAACCATTTGCGGGGCAGAGTGATCAGTTTTCACCATCTGTGTTCCAATCCGCAATCCGCCACACTTGCTAATTTACCCACCTACTAAGTACTATAGTAGACAGTATATATCCGCTCCGCTGGGAGGAGCCAAGACCTCGCCATGGGGAGCGATGGGATGGCCAAAAGAATGGAAGCACTGCCATGTTCGCCGGCATCACTTGCCACGCCGGCGCCCTGGTTACCGCCACTGTGGTGCTAGCCGGCACCGCAATTGTGGGCTCCGGCACAGTAGCGGCCGACCCCAACCAGGACGACCAGTTTCTGGCGCTGCTCGTTGAAAAAAAGATTCCCGCCCGCCGGAACGTGCCGAGCCTCATCGCCACTGCCCATAAGGTGTGTCGCAAACTCGATGGCGGCATGCCGGTGGACGCGGTAGTGGACTTGATGAGGAACACTGCGTTCAACGTGGACCCTCCCGAGCGCCAATACCCCCCCGAGCGCATCACGCGCACCCTCACCCGATTCATCACTGCAGCGGTGGAGGTCTACTGCCCGTACAACCAACAAAAGATTGATTCCATCACGGCTATGGCTAGTTCCGCGCCTGGATCGAATGAACCGACGCACCGGGTCGCCGCGTCCACGCACGACACGGTCAACTCAGCAAGCGGTCCGCGCGAGCCGCGCTTTTACATGATCGACACTCCGGCGGCGCGGCAGGAACCGATGGGCACCGGCGTGGTCCGGCTGACATACGTGCTGGACGGCGCCACCTTCGTGGCGGGCCGCTACGGGAACGACCGGTCGGACCGTGGTGCGCCGGGCACAATGCTCACCTCGCTCACCGGAGCGGTTCCCGAGGGAGATTCCGACTTACAGAACCCGCCGCAGATTCCGCCACCACCGCCGCCCACGGCGCACAACCTGATACCACCCCGGCCAAACGCGGCACCGCCGCCACCAAAACAACCGCCCCCGCCGCAAGAGCCCCCGCCACCACCGCAACAGGCGGAGCCTCCTGCTGCGGCTCCTCAACCTGGGGGCGATGCCGGCGACGGCGGTGGAGGCACCGGCGGGGGTGGCAGTGGTGGCAACGGCGGTGGCGGTCCGGTGCAGTCGGCGCCGGCGCCCCACATGCCGCCGGGCTTTGTCAGGCTCGCACCATGAGACAGCAATGGCCCCGTCACCGCCGTCAAAGCCTTCCGATGGTCGCGTCGTTAGGTGTAGTCATGGTCTCGTGTTTCGCCTTCAGACGAAGCAGCCTTAGGGCAGTTATCGATTTGGCGTGAGCCATCGCGGCTTCCTTATCGAAATCGGCCGCGATCTACCAGCAGGTGTCGTCATCGCTGAGTGGGTACAGGCCGATATGTGTTTCGCCTCGCAGGTGGGCATCAACGACCTCAGGGTCAGTGGTAGGTAAGGCGCGTCGGCCCGGTTCATACCCTTGCGCCAAGATCCTTTGATCGCCGGCATCCAACCTGAACGGCCATCTCGACGATTTTCCCAGCGCAACGCGTAAACATCGGTGCGACAACGGAACAAATCGAAGAAGAACCGCACCTTATGAGCGGAGCTGGAGCCCATTGTCACCGGTGAGGCCCGCGCCCCCGTCAGCGTCGCCTGGTCACTGGAGGCCGCGCGTGCCTGTTCCTCACTCAATTGCAGGAGATGACGCAAACGCGCGTTGTCGGCACGCAGCGTGTCTAACTCACCGGGGAAACTCTCGACACCGCCAACGGCCAACTCCTTTGTGCAGCACACTCTTCGGCGGAAGGGTCTACTCCCGCCAGCGCTCCCCGAGCGCTTTCGCCGCTGTAGACACCTTCATGACCAGACGACGCTCGCGGTTCGTGACGGGGACGAAGTGGTAGTGCTCGTAGAAGGATTGCGCCTCGTCGTCTATGGCATCAACGACGATGAGCCGGCCGCCGCCGATTTCCGATGCGGCGACGGCTTTGCCTAGTGCGTCCAGAAGCAGCTGCTCGCCATATCCCTGACCCCGCAGCGATGTGTCGATCGCCAGGCGGGCAATCAAGTATCCGGGTATGCGGGAATAGCCACCGGCCATGGATCCCGAGATGCCGTCGTCGTTGCGTACTACTTCGGTGGGGCGGATGGCGAAATAGGCACTGACTTTCGGTTCGCCGAGCGGGGTCCACACGTAGACGTGCGCGACCCCGCTGCTGTCCGCGCGACGGGCATGGGCGATGAGCCAGGTATTCAGCGACTCCTTACCGCAGTCGAACCCTTCCAGCGTGTGGGCGTCAGTGAGTCGCGCGGACTCGAACACTGTTCAACGCCTTGTGAAGACCGCTGGTTTGCGTGCGGCTGCCGCCAGCCGCGGCGCGTCGTCAGCAGCCTCGAGTGAGGACATCAGTTTGTCAAACTGTTCGGGCTCCATTGCCGTTACCAGCTCTTGGCGCAGGATGTCTTCGGCCCGTTGCATCGCAGCTTTCCGCACGAACTCCGAGTTCTGCTCATGGACAAGGTTGGCGGCGCGCTGGATGCGGTCCAAGGTCGCTTCCTCAGCGCGAAGCTCGATGCGCTTCGTTTTGACTGCCACGACAACACTCCTTCTTCCTTTAGTCATCTCTGCTCGCAATTGCCGATCACTTTATTGTACGGTGAATGTACGTACAGGGCTAGGCAAGGCTGCGATCGGCGCTGGGGACCAACCGAGGACCACACGCGATGCGCGATGCCGAACGGCCTGCACGTCCATTAACTTGAAGCTCGATGCGATGGCGGCGGAAACCGCCAGCGACCTCGGAAAACGTGCTACCCCCACTTCCTGGGGGTCAAGTGGTCGCAGGTTCAAATCCTGTCAGCCCGACACAGAACGGCCCGCGAATTGGCAACCCCAGCGTGGAAACCCTCGCCCGCGGCGGCCACTCGACGCGATGAGAGCATGGGCCCGATGACAACCCACACCTGCATGGGCTGCGGCCTCAAAACCCGCTACTCCTATGGGCGCAATTGCGCGGGTTGCGGTCGACAGACCCGCTGCTCGTATTACGGAGATCGGCCGGATCGCTACCAGCAGGCCGCGGTGGCGTTTGCGGTCCCCGCGAGGATCGTCAGTCTGAGCGAGAGGCATCCGACGGCCACGTTGGTGTTGACGGTGCCGGCCTCGCTCATCGCCATGGCCGCCGTCGCCGCGTACCCCGTGGTGTTCGTGCCGTCGCTGTTCTTGCTCGCGGTGGCTTTGGTGGCATCCATCCGTTACGAGGAAGCCCGCACCCCACCCAAGTAGTCGGCGGGATCAGTTCAATCCTCGCGGTCGGGCTCGGTGAGTTCCGGCGCGTTCTCGCGGGTCGCCATGCCGCCTTCGTGGCCGTGATCCGCGGGACCGGGACGGCCGCCCTTCGGCTCGTCGTCGTCTTTTTCTGAGTGCTTGCCCATCGCAACCTCCTTCGTCGATCGAAGGACTACCCGCAACGGCGCAATTGAAGACCCCTACCGCGTCTTCCGGAGGTCGGCGAGCGACTGCTTGAGCCCGCCGTCCAGCCGGATCTGCACGGCCGCCACCGCCACCATGATCGCGGCGGTCACCAGGTGCACGACCGCGTCGGTGACGTTGTTGGGAAAGGTGAACACGAACGCGACCCGATGCGAGAAGAAGGCCCAAAAGCCCGGCAGCGCACCGGCTATCGCGGCCAGCAGCAGATACAACACCGACCACGACTTGCGCATCGCGAAGACCAGGCCTGGAGCGAACAGCGCGAGGCCGGCGACGGCGTGCCAGCCGTTGTAGTCCATCCCGAGCAGCTGGACGGTCGGCGCGGTGGGCCCGATCTCGAAGCTGGGATTCATGAGGAAGCCGATCACCGCCTGAACAACGTGGAAAACACAGATGATCAGCAGCCCGACCTGGGCGAAACTCCACCTCACATGGCACCCCCTTGTGCGCGGCGAGATGCCCGAATACTACGTGGTGTAGTAGCAATCTGGCAATGGTCCCGCACCAAGCGGCTGAAGGTCAGTTGCGCCCGGGAATCTTCATCACCGTCCGCACGATGGGCAACAGCGACTTCTGCCACAGAGACGACGGAATACCGAGCGGCGGATCGAGATTGAACACGCGCGCGGTCGCGATCGTCTGCGATTCGGTGTACTTCAGCAAGCCCTCGGCGCCGTGGCGGCGCCCGACGCCGGACTGGCCCATCCCGCCCATCGGTGCGCCGAGGCTGCCCCACGCGAACGCATAACCCTCGTTGACGTTCACGGTGCCCGACCGCAGGCGGGCGGAGATCTGCTGACCCTCGGCGGACGAGCCGGCCCACACGCTGGCGTTGAGCCCGTACTCGGTGGCGTTGGCCTTGGCGACGGCCTCGTCCACGTCGGCCACCGGATAGATCGAGACGACGGGCCCGAACGTCTCGTTGGCCGCGCACTCCATCTCCGGCGTGACGTCGGTCAGAACCGTGGGCTCGTAGAACAGCGGCCCGATGTCGGGCCGAGCCTTGCCGCCGGCAATCACTTTGGCGCCCTTGGCTTTCGCGTCGTCCACATGATCGGTCACGGTGTCCAGCTGACCGGCGGAGATGAGGCTGCCCATGTCGATCGAGAAGTCATACGCGGAGCCCAGCTTCATGTTGCGCACCGCGGCGCCGAACTTGCCGATGAAGTCGTCGGCGATGTCTTTCTCGACGTAGATCCGCTCGATGGAGATGCACAGCTGGCCCGCGTTGGAGAAGCACGCGCGGGTGGCCGCTTTGGCGGCCTTGTCGAGGTTGGCGCCCCGCGTGACGATCATCGCGTTCTTGCCGCCGAGTTCGGCGGAGAAACCGATGAGCCGCCGGCCGGCGTGTTCCGCGAGTTGCCTGCCGGTGGCGGTCGAGCCGGTGAACATCAGGTAGTCGCAGTTGTCGATGATCGCGGTGCCCACCACCGAACCCGGCCCGGGCACGACCGCGTAGAGCGCTCGTGGCAGGCCGGCCCGATACAAAAGCTCGGCACACGCGAGCGCGCAATACGGGGTCTGGCTGTCCGGCTTGAGCACCACCGCGTTACCGGCCAGCAGCGCGGGCACCGAGTCCGACGCCGTCAGGGTCATCGGATAGTTCCACGGCGAAATCACCCCGATCACGCCCTTGGGTTGGTAGCCCACCGTGGTCTTGCCGATGCCCGGCAGCAGCGCCTGCACGGTCCGCGGCTTCAGCAGGTCCGCGGCAACGCTTGCGTAGTAGTTCGCGTTCGCCACCAGATCGATGAGCTCCTCCTGCGCGGCCCAGCGGGCCTTGCCCGCCTCGGCCTGCAGGAGATCCATCAGGAACTCGCGGTTCTCCACGACCAGGTCGCGATACCGGCTGATGACATCCACCCGCTCGCTGACCGGACGTTTCGCCCAGGCGGCCTGGGCCACACGCGCCTCGGCGAAAGCGGCTTCGACGTCTTCGGCCGTCCCGATGGGAATGGTGGTCAGCGTCTTACCGGAGAAGACCTCGTCGATCGTCTTGGTCTGGCGTGCGGTGCCGTCTTTGATCGCGGCCAGCTGGCGCAAGCGATCGAAGACCTCGGCTGACGGTGCGGGCATGTCGTGACCTCTCAAAAGCGCAGGTATTCAAAACACCAGACTATGGGCTTTCGCGGTGTCCGGCGTGGCGGTGTCGATGGGGCAGTCTTGAGCGGCTATCGCCCGAGAAGTAAGACGGACTCTGATCGCACGCCGGAAGACTTCGACAAGGCTGAGGGCTAAGGACAGTGCATCTGTCCGATCACGCCGACCCCAGCGAACTCGCGACTCATGTACCCTCAGGGGTCAACGCACGACTAGAGCCGTAAAGCAGGTACTCAAGCAGATTGATTCAGCCCTCCGCCGGGCCGGGCAGGTTCCGGAGGGGGCGCCATGCCGCGTATCGGCTCGTTAGCTTGAGAAGTGCGCAGCTCAGCTGAGCTCGCGTCGATCCTCGCGTCTCGCGCGTAAACCATCCACAAGATCGGACGTGACCCCTTTTGCCGCGGTTCGTAAACCCGCCCTATCCGCGCGTCGCCCTACAGCCACCGCGTGCCACCATGTCCGAATCTCACTGATTCCGTGGCGATTACCGAAGTACCCGAATACGCCCACCTGACCGATGAGGACCTAGCCGAGCTCGCGGCCGCATTGGAGGCGATCCGTTGCGACGTCGAAAACTCGCGCGGCGCCAAGGACCGTGACTACATCCGGCGCGCCATCGTTTTTCAGCGCTGCCTCGAGGTCGCGGCCAGATTGACAATCGCCGGTAGCAAAAGCAAGTCCGGATGGGCCGTCGGAACCGCCACGCTGGCTGCGGCCAAGTGCATCGAGAACATGGAACTCGGTCACAACATCAGCCATGGGCAGTGGGATTGGATGAACGATCCCGAAATCCATTCCAGTACCTGGGAATGGGACATGGCCGGCCCCTCGAAGCACTGGCAGTCCTCGCACAACCACCGGCATCACATGTTCACCAACATTGTCGACGTGGACGACGACCTCGGCTTCGGAGTGCTGCGGGTCACTCGAGATCAAAAGTGGCAGCCGGGCGCCTTGGTGCAGCCGTTGCGCGCGGTCCTGCTGGCGCTCGCCTTCGAATGGGGCGTCGCACTGCACGGCCTTTACGCAATCCGGGATCGGGAGATTACCGACGCGGGCAGAGCCGCCCACAAGAAGACAATGATCAGCAAGATGGCTCGCCAGATCGGCAAGGATTATGTCTTTATCCCCGCGTTGAGCCGCCGGCGATGGCGCCGCACACTCGCGGCGAACGTCATGGCCAACGGGTTACGCAACGTGTGGGCGTACGTGGTGATCGTGTGCGGTCACTTCGCCGACGGGGCTGAAAAGTTCGCCCCCTCGGTTTTGGAGACCGAGACGAAACCCGAATGGTATCTGCGGCAGATGCTGGGTACCGCCAACTTCCGAGCCGGGCCGGCGCTGGCGTTCATGAGCGGAAACCTCTGCTATCAAATCGAACACCACCTCTTTCCCGATCTGCCGAGCAATCGTTACCCCGAGATCGCCGAACGGGTGCGCGCGCTGTGCGTCACCTACGACTTGCCGTATACCACTGGGCCGTTGCTGCGGCAGTATCTACTCACGGTCCGCACGATCTGCAAACTGGCCTTGCCCGACCGATTTTTGTCCGCTACTTCCGACAATGCCCCGGAGACGGCGTCCGAGAACAGGTTTCGCGGCACCGCGGAGCAAGCGCACGTGGCGATTGCGGACCACGAGGTGAGACGACGCGGATTGGCGACGGCGATGGTCGCCCACCGCGGCCGACGGCAGTCAAGACGCCGGACCGCCTAGCGATCGCGGTATGGACCCGCAATTGGGTTGGCGTGCCGCGCATCTCGACAAAAGCACAAACCCCCAGGGCCGAAAACTAACGACAGCCCCAGGGGTCTTCGTGCTACATCGTTAGACGGTGGTTACTCCCACCGCCTGGGGGCCTTTCGGTCCCTGGCTGATCTCGAACTGGACTCGCTGATTCTCCTCGAGAGTGCGGAAGCCGCTTTCTTGGATCTCAGAATGGTGCACGAACACGTCTTTTTCGCCGCCGTCCGGGGCGATAAAACCGAAGCCCTTGTCACTGTTAAACCATTTCACAGTTCCCTGTGTCATACTAACTTCTCTTTCTTTCAACGTGGACGTAATCAGTTACGTCCGGGTCAACCGTAACACAATTCAGCGAAAAACTAATCGCGTGAATTGAGTAGGCCGTCGCCGGAGCGCTTCTTGGCCGCTATCGAGGCCTCAGTCTGCTGAGATTTCCCCGGCCCCGGTGCGCTTCGCGGCATGTTTTTTCAGGGATTTGCCCGATTCCACAGCCATCGAACCCGCATGATTTTCGGGGCCTGGCCGTTCCGATTATTCGAGTCTACACCGCTCCTGCGCACTGCTGACCGGCAAATTTGAAAAGGGAATAATCGGCTGCCGCTACACAATTCATGGCCGACGAAAGTGCAGGGCGAAACCACTGTGGCACGGGTTCCGTTGACTCGCGCTGACGCGCGTGGTGCCCGGCAGGGGCTACGCGCGGGCTTCCAGTTCCTCCCCGCTGATCATGAGGCTGGCGACCGTCAAGGCATTGTTCGGGCCGGCCGCGGTCATCATGATGGCGTGGGCCTGGTGCTGGTCGGTGTGTGGCGAAACCACCAGGAGAACGATCCTCGATCGATTGAGCCCGACGACTTCGACGGTGTGGGCGGGCTGGAGGCGGTACCCGTCGAGTCGTACGGTCTGGGCACCAAATGCCAATTTGGCCGGCGCCGTTGCCCATTCGGCGAGGTTGTAGATGACCCGGCCCACCAGACCAAGTCGAACTGATAACACTGCCAGCAGATCGGGCAGCTCTGCCGTGAGATCCGCACTGTGCGGCCACCACGCTCCATCGACATACCCGCTACGGGGCGACTTCGGCTTGAGGCGCAAGCGCGGTGTGTGAAGCGGCGGGGCGTGGCGACCCCCGGCACAGGTGTGATCGTTCTGTGGCGTCATATCGACGCTCCCGTCTTGACCGCGACATCGGCCAGATCGTTCGAATCGACGATGACATGGCTTTGAGTAGTCACGTGCGAGGTATCGACGACGATTCCCACACTACTCCGGTCCTGCCCGAACGGAGTACGAATCGCCACACCGTTTCCGTTCCAGTCGTCATCGGGTAATTATGCTGTGGCACAACGGAGTTCGACTTCAGATATGACACTCCGCTCCGGTCGCGCAGCTGGCCTCAGCGGATCGAGACCAGTTGGTCGATCGAATCGCGCGGCAAGTCGCCATCTACGACGGCGCTCACCACGAGCCGATTCAGTGTGATCGCGCCTTTGTGATTGTCTAGGAACGCCGTGTCGGCGGCGTCGCGACCGGTGGCTATGCGCACCAAGGTCTGTCGCGGCGCCAGCAGCGTCGCATCGACCACCCGCCATTGTCCTTCGACGAAAGCCTCGGCCACCGCGTGGAAGTCCATCGGATGTACGCCGGGCGCGTAGACGGACACCAGGCGGGCCGGCACGCTGACCGCTCGCAGGAGCGCGACCACGAGGTGCGCGTAGTCACGGCACACGCCTTCGCCGGCAAGCAACGTGTCCACCGCCCCGTCGATCGGATCGCTGGAGCCGGGTACGTAGTTGAGCCGGGTGCCCACCCAGGAACTGACGTGCTCCAGCAGCGCCGTCGAATCGCGATCGTTGCCGAATTCAGTGGCGGCGAAACCATAGAACTTGTCGGCCTCCGCGTAGCGGCTAGGCCGCAGGTACATCGACTGGTCGTAGTCGGTCACCGGGGCCGGATCAGTGTGGCCCACAATCGTCGCCGAGTAGTCGACGCGCAGCGTGCCCACCGCCGCGTCGAACTTGTGGATGCGGTTGCCGTGCAGTCCGCTGACCTCCAGGGGCCGGATCCGCCGTCCGTTCAAGACGAAGCGCAGCGACTCGAAGACTTCGGCATGCGGGTGTGGTGCAACGGCAATCTGGAACTCCAGCGTCGTGGCGGCGGTGATTTCGACTTCGATCTCGGCGCTCACTTCTCGTCTCATGCCGTGATAGTGCGCCCGCCGGGTCCGGGTTCGCTAGCCGTACGACGGCACGAACGCGGCGCATTTGCAGGGCCGCTCGTCGATGGTTGGGCCTCTGTATTAATGGGTAGTGGCTTAGGCGGTGCGCAACCAAGGTCAGTTCGATGGGATAGCCCGAGAAATGGTTCAGGCGGTCTCGGGAGTGTGTTGCTTGCTTCTTGACAAAGATCTGCGGATCCGGGCGGCAAGCCGAGCCTACGAGCAGGTCACACTCCGCGAGCACAACGAGCTGTCCGGGCAATATCTCTTCGACGCCTTCCCGGACAACCCGCAGGACCCGCAATCCGACGGCACGTCAAAGCTCGCGTCGTCCCTGGAGATCGCGATGAGCATCGGCCACACCCACAAGATGCGGTTGCAGCGCTACGACATTCCCGATCCCGCCGCGCCCGACGGGTTCCTGCCCAAGGTGTGGAGTCCCACCAACTCACCACTGCTCGACCACGGCGAGCTGGTGGGAGTGGTGCATTGCGTGAAGGAAGTCTCCGAAAGCCAGCAGCTCCTTGCCGAGGTGACGCGCGACGTCGCCCACGGTGACTCCTGGGATCCCGCCGAACTGCTGCACACGTTCGAGGCCGTCAGCAAGGTGGAAATCAGCGGTCACCTCCAGCGCCAGCAGTCGCTGGCGCTGGAGAACAAGCAGTTGATGCGGGCAATCGAGACCCGGGACGTGATCGGGCAGGCCAAGGGCGTGCTGATGGAACGATTCAATATCGACGCCGACGGCGCGTTCGAAATGCTAACCCGGCTCTCACAGGAGACGAACACCCGCGTCGAGCAGATCGCCCGCAAGCTGGCCTTGACGAACCGCCCTCCACGCTCGGCCTGAGCGGTCGGCCCGGCGCAGCGCGCCCAGGACTCAGACGATGTGCAGACCCTGGGCCAGCTGCGACACCCCGACCACCGTGAACAGGATGACCAGGATCTGCCGGTGATAGGTGCGCACCCAGTCGTGCAGCACCCGGAGTAACGATTGGGTCTTGGCCGGCGTGGCGACATAGCCGACGAGGATCACCTCGACGACGGCGTACATCAGGACGATGAACGCGATGGAGGCGCTGAACTGCGCGGAGAGCGACGCGCCCGATGCCATGATGATCGCGACGATGAAGAGGACGCCGTCGACCGGCACCGAGATCAGGCCGATCACCCAGGCGACCCACGACGCCCCGCTCTCCCATGCATCGTGGATGCGGCCGAGCAGGCGCCGGAACGGGGAGCCGTCGTCGCTCGAGACCTCTTGAACCCGGGTCAGCAGTCGCGGCATGGCGACGGGTGACCCCGAGGCCGCCGACGGTGCCGACGATCCGCCGTCGGGGGCGGGTTGCGCCAGCCGCTGGCGTGTCACGAAGCGCACTGTCATCGCCGCCGCAATTGACAGCCCGACCACGCCGAGGCCGATTTGAACCTTCCCGAGGGTCGCACTCGTAGAAGGAGAAGACGAACCGTGCGCAATGGATCCGAACATGGGGGTGAAGTTCAGCAGCATCACGGGGAGCAAGAGCTCGGGCACGCAGACCGTCAGCCCGCCGATCCAATAGGCGAGCAGACTCGGTCCCGGGCGTGGTCGCGAGATCATCAGGAGGGCAAGCCCGAGACGAACCGGGTTGAGCGCAGCCAGAATTCCTAAGCCCAGCACTGACCCCCACATGGCCGCAGCTCTACCCGCGTCCGCCGACGCCTAAACGCCGACGGGTCAGGACCGGGCTCGGTGCGGCTGCGAGTGCCGCGCGCTGAAACCTATGAGCCCGCTGTGCGCCAAAGTTGATCTTGGTCAATGGATTCGGCGATGCGGACAGCGGCGCGGGAGTACATCCGTGAGATCAATCACAAGGGCCTGGCGCGCGGGTTATCCAGTCCCGCTATCTAAAACGACCAGGTGAATCATGCCCCAGATGTAGCCAGCCCTAGGTGCGCTCCATCACACCCGAACACAACGCCACCGCTGCCGTGAGTCGCCGCCGCGGCGAACCGACTCGCGACAGCTACGGCGAAAGCCGGACCGACGATTTTGATCGCAGGGCGTTGCGCACGGCTTAGCAAGCGTCCGTACGTTTTTGCACGGCGCCGCAAACGATCTGGACGGCCGGCAACACCCGCCTTGCGCCGAGTGCTTGCGCCGCGGATATGCTGCTAAGCGCCTGATTTGCCACGCACTTGCGGCAGGATAATCGGTTACGCCGCGGCCATGGCGCCTCGCGTCGGCCGGGCCGGCGGCCCAAAGGCAAATATTTATCGATCGCGTAAGCGATGCACAGATCGCCGCGCCGGCAAATTCGATACTCGCGTCGTCGGTGTGCGCGAGGGAGCGCTGTGACACACGTGCCGGGACACGATCGTCGTGCTCGGCGCTCAAATGTGTTTGCTGAACAGCGAGACACGAGTGCAACAAGAGCCGCTGTTAATGTGTTACGTAAGAACGCAATTCAAATGTTTCGAAACGGGCGGTCGGGGTACACCGCGAGCGTGAATGGCGACATTGACGGTCGTAGGGCCACCCCGGATAGGGGGTGTGCGATGGCCGTCATGGCTCAGTTGCCACCGCGTCCAAACTCACGGGCGTCGCTTTCGACCGCATCTGCCGGTCGAGATATCGACCGAGCCTGACGGCTCAATCCTTAAGTGCTGCACGGCTATTCGTGTGGCACGCAGTGCGCGTTGGAATTTCGTTTCGGTGTTAGGGGGTCCATCCATGCAGATCAATCCTTTCGACGACGACGGCGGCAGTTTTTTCGTCCTAGTCAATAACGAAGAACAACACAGTCTTTGGCCAACATTTACTACCGTTCCCGCCGGTTGGAGAGTAGTTTTTGGGGAAGCCGACCGCGCCGCTTGCCTGCACTACATCGAAGAACACTGGCCCGATATCCGGGCGAAAAGCCTCCGCGACACGCCGACCCGCGCCGGTTTGTGATGTTTACACCGATGTCATATGAAGGACTTCGGTAGAGCTTGGGGGGTTTTCAGTGGGGCGTGGTGGTGACCGGGCACTCCCGGTAACGCGAGGCCAGCTCGATATCTGGCTGGCGCAGCAGACCGGCCACTTCGACGTGGCGTGGCAGCTGGGCGTGCTGGTCCGTATCGACGGGGCGATCGACCCCGGTCTGCTGCATCAGGCTATGCGACACGTGGTCAACGAGGCCGAAAGCCTGCGGGCCTCGTTCTTCGAGGCCGACGGCCAGGTCTTCCAGAAGGCGGTCGATTACGACGATGTCGACTTGGTCTTCTACGACCTGACCGAATCGCAGGATCCCGAGCGGGAAGTCCGGGAGACCGCGGCATCGATCCAGCGGACGCCGATGGCGCTCACCGGCCCGATGATCAAATTCGCTTTGTTCCGTACGGGTCCCGACGAGTACTACTGGTTCACCGTCTGCCATCACATCGCCATCGACGGCATGGGCATCGCGCTGACCGGTCGGCGGATCGCCGCCGTCTACTCCGCGCTGGCCGCCGGCAAGCCGATCCCACCGGCCTTCTTCGGCTCGCTGCACGACCTCGTCAGCGGCGAGGTGGAGTACGAGAACTCCGCCAAATTCGCTGAAGATCAAGAGTATTGGACCGCACACCGTCCGTCGGGTAGCGGGGCGGACTATCCGGCGCCGGCGCTCGATGACGGGCGCGACCCGTATTCACCGTCTCCGCCAGTGCAATTGGATCAGTCCGTGGTCGGCAAGCTCAAAGAGCTGTCCAAGACGTTGGGCATCCGGCGATCATCGGTACTCACCGCGGCCTGCGCGCTTCTGGTGCGGGGCTGGTGCGCCGACGGTTCCGACGAAGTCGTGCTCGACTTTCCGGTCAGCCGGCGCGTGGACCCCGAATCGAAGACGCATCCCGGCATGCTCGCCGGCGTGGTGCCCCTGGCGCTGACGGCGTCGCCGGACACCACCTTCGGCGACTTTTGCCGACACGTCGACCAGAGGTCTCGAGAGGCGTTGCGGCATCAACAATTCCCGACGCGCACGCTGGACGGCGAAGGCGATTTCAACGGCCCGCGACAGGCGCCCAACCGGGTGGTCGTCAACTTCGTCCCCGCCCGCCTCACGCTCAGCCTCAACAACGTCCCGGCCACCGCGACCTACACCAGCTTCGGGCCGGTAGGTCACTTCGGGCTGTTCTTTCTCGGATTCGGCGACCAGCAGTTCCTGAGCACGGTCGGCACCGGGCAACCGTTTTCGAATTTCGACGTCGCGGACCTGGCCGAACGGCTACAGCGCGTGCTGGCGACCATCATCGCCGATCCGAGCCGGCGCCTGTCGTCGTTGGATGTGCTGCGGCCCGCGGAGCGCGTACGCCTGGAAGAACTTGGCAACAAAGAGGTCTTGAACCTGGCGGCCAGCGCGCCGGTGTCGGTGCCCGAACTGTTCGGCACCCAGGTGGCGCGGACACCCGACGCCGTGGCGCTGGTGTGCGAGGGCCGCTCGGCGACCTATCGGGAACTCGACGAGGCGTCCAACCGGCTCGCGCATTTGTTGACCGGCCTGGGCGCGGGCCCGGGACAGACTGTGGCGCTGATGTTTTCGCGCTCTCCCGAGGCCGTCGCATCGATCCTGGCGGTGCTCAAGACAGGCGCGGCCTACCTGCCGATCGATCCTTCCTCGCCCGAGTCGCGGATCGGGTTCATGCTCGGCGACGCTAAACCCGTTGCCGCGCTGAGCACCGTCGATCTGGCCGACCGCCTCGACGGCCACGAGGTGACGGTCATCGATGTCAACGACTCCCGCATCGACGCCCAGCCCGTCGACGCCTTGCCGGCGCCCGGCCCGGACCACGTCGCCTATTTGATCTACACCTCGGGCACCACCGGTGTCCCCAAAGGCGTTGCGGTCACGCATCGCAACGTGACACAGCTGCTGGGATCCCTGGATGCCGGCCTTCCGCCGTCGGGGGTGTGGTCGCAGTGCCACTCGTATGCGTTCGACGTCTCGGTGTGGGAGATCTTCGGCGCGCTGCTGCGCGGCGGGCGGTTGGTCGTGGTCCCCGAAGACGTCACGCGCTCACCCGACGAATTCCACGACGTGCTGGCCGGCGAGGACGTCAGCGTGTTGACCCAGACCCCGTCGGCCGTGGCGATGCTCTCGCCCGAGCGGCTGCCGGCGGCGTCGCTGGTGGTGGTGGGCGAGGCCTGCCCGGCCGAGGTGGTGGACCGCTGGGCGCCGGGGCGGGTGATGGTCAACGCCTACGGTCCGACCGAGACGACGATGTGCGTGGCGATCAGCGAACCGCTGACCAAGGGTTCCGGGATCCCGCCGATCGGTTCCCCGGTGCCCGGGGCCGCGCTGTTCGTGCTCGACGGCTGGCTGCGCCCGGTGCCGCCGGGCGTCGTTGGCGAGCTGTATGTCGCCGGCGACGGGGTGACCGGCGGCTATGTCGGCCGGACCGGGCTGACCGCGTCACGCTTCGTGGCCTGCCCGTTCGGCGAGGCGGGCGCACGCATGTACCGCACCGGCGACCTGGCGTGCTGGGGCGTCTCAGGATCCGGTGAAGGCCAACTGCAGTACTTCGGCCGCGCCGACGAACAGGTCAAGATCCGCGGCTACCGCATCGAACTGGGCGAAATCCAAGCGGCGCTCGCCGCACTCGACGGCGTCGACCAGGCTGTGGTGATCGCGCGCGAGGACCGCCCCGGCGACAAGCGGCTAGTGGGGTACGTCACCGGCATCGCCGACCCGGCCGAGGCGCGCACCGCGCTGGCCGAACGGCTCCCGGGCTACATGGTCCCGGCGGCGGTCGTCGTTCTCGACGCGCTCCCGCTGACGTCCAACGGCAAACTCGACACCCGCGCGCTGCCGACACCCGAATACACGACGGGCGAGTACCGCGCTCCGGGCAACGCGGTCGAGGAGATCCTGGCGGGCATCTACGCCGAGGTGCTCGGGGTGCAGCGCGTCGGCGTCGATGAGTCCTTCTTCGAGCTGGGCGGCGACAGCATCCTGTCGCTGCAGGTGGTGGCGCGGGCGCGGGCGGCGGGCCTGACGTGCCGGCCCCGGGACGTGTTCGTCGAGCAGACCGTGGCCCGGCTGGCCCGGGTGGCCGGGGTCAGCGACGGCGCGGCGGAGGTCGTCGACGAGGGCGTCGGACCGGTGCTGGCCACCCCGATCATGCGGTGGCTGCAGGGGGCGGAGCAGACCGGCCCGGTCGATCAGTTCAACCAGACCGTGATGGTGCAGGCCCCGGCGGGGGTGACCACGGCCGACGTCGCGATCGTGTTGCAGGCCTTGGTGGATCGGCACGCGATGCTCCGGCTGCGCGTCCATCGCGACGACGCCGGCGGCTGGTCGTTCCACATCCCCGAGCCGGGATCGGTGCGGGCGCAGGACTGCCTGCAGGCGGTGGACGCGCTGTCGGACGAGGCGCTGCTGCAGGCCCGTTCGCGGCTGAACCCGGCCGCCGGGGCGATGCTCAGCGCGCTATGGGTCGAGTCCACCGGCCAGCTGACCGTGATCATCCACCACCTGGCCGTCGATGCGGTCTCGTGGTGGATCCTGTTGGAAGACCTCAACATTGCGTGGGCGCTGCACAGCGCCGGGCAGCCGGTCGAGCTGTCGCCGGCGGGGACGTCGTTTGCCCGCTGGGCGACACTGCTGAACGAGCACGCGCGCCACCCCGACGTCGTGGGACAGCTGAACGCCTGGAAGAAGGTGACGGAGGCGCCCGCCGCGCTGCCCGCGGCGCGCCCCGACGTGGACACCTACGCCAGCGCCGGGCGCTTGTCGGTCGAGCTGGACGCCGAGACGACCGCGATGCTGCTCGGCGAGGTGCCGACCGCCTTCCACGCCGGCGTCCAAGACATCCTGTTGATCGCCTTCGGCCTGGCCTGGGCGGAATTCCTGGGTGACACCGGCACCCCGATCGGCATCGACGTCGAGGCACACGGGCGTCACGAGGAACTCGGCGCCGACACCGATCTGTCCCGAACCGTCGGATGGTTCACCACCAAGTACCCGGTGTCTCTGAAAATGGCGGGGCGCGCCAGCGGGTTGCGTTGGGCGCAAGTGGTTTCCGGAGACACGGCGCTGGGCCCCATCATCAAACACGCCAAGGAGCAGCTGCGCGCCCTGCCCGAGCCGCTGACCTACGGCCTGCTGCGCTACCTCAACACCGATGTCGATCTCGCCGGCCCCGACCCGTCCATCGCGTTCAACTACCTGGGACGCCAAGGCGCAGCCTCAGATTCGGCGGGCGAGGGCTGGCGCATCAGCCAGGACGGCCTGTCCTTGATCGGCGCCGCGGCGGCGGTCCCCATGCCGCTGATGCACACCGTCGAGCTCAATGCCGGCGCCATCGACACCGGCGCCGGACCGCATCTGCACGCCGAATGGACCTGGGCGCCATCGGTTCTCGACGCCGCGCAGGTCACCCGGTTGAGCCGGCTGTGGTTCGAGGCGCTGTCCGGGGTCTGCGCGCACGTCCACTCCGGTGGCGGGGGGCTGACCCCGTCGGACATCGCCCCGGCCCGCCTGAGCCAGGCCCAGATCGACGAGCTGGCGCGCCGGCACCACATCGCCGACATCTTGCCGCTGACGCCGCTGCAGCAGGGTCTGCTGTTCCACTCCAGCACCGCGCAGGGCGGCGACGACATGTACGCGGTCCAGCTGGATTTCACGCTCACCGGGCCGCTTGACCCCGAACGCCTGCGCGACGCGGTGCACACCGTCGTCAACCGACACCCCCATTTGGCGGCGCTGTTCTGCGAACAGTTCGACGAGCCCGTGCAGATCATTCCCGCCGATCCCGTCGTGGAGTGGCGATACCTCGAGCTCGACGGCACCGGCACGGGGGAGGACGACACCGACGCGCGGATCGAGGAGCTGTGCGCTGCCGAACGCGCCGCGGTGTGCGACCTCGCCGGGCAGGCGGCGTTCCGGGCCGCGTTGATCCGCACCGCGGACCGGCGATTCCGGTTCGTGCTGACCAATCACCACATCCTGCTCGACGGCTGGTCGCTGCCCATCCTGCTGCG